>DATBMG010000248.1:0-10055 GCA_036554965.1 Burkholderiales bacterium | reverse complement strand
GGTGCGGCGCGACAGGTGCGAGGACACGACGTCGATGCGGATGTGCTCGTTGTGCAGCAGGGCGTAGCCGGCGCACAGCAGGAACACGACCGCGAACAGGTACCACTGCAGCTCCAGCCAGGCATTGGAGCTGATGTTCAGCAGGTAGCGGGAGACGGCGTTGCCCGAGCTCACCAGCACCATCGCCAGCACCAGCCACAGGATCACCCGCCCGATGCGCTCGTTGAGCGTGTCGATGGCGCGCGAGATGGTCAGCAGCGTTTTCATGGCGCCGGGCTCCTCCCCTCGGACCTGCTCGGATCACGCCCTGAGCGGATGCAGGGCCGCGTGGATTGTCGCCGATTGGCGGGGCGGATGCAAAAGCGCGCGCAGGGGTGCGCCAAGGGCTGGCCCCCAGGGAACCCCAGTGCTCGAGAGCACCAGTGCCCGGGACCCAGGCGCGCTATCATGACGCTCCGCGGGCATGCCGCCGGGGAGCGCCTCGTATCCTCGACCGCCGCCGCGCGCTGCCACCATTCGCCCCGGACACCGCCCAAATGTTCGAAACAACCATCGCAGGCAGCCTGCCCAAACCGGTTTGGCTCGCGGAGACGCAGCGGCTCTGGCCGCAGTGGAAACTCGTCGGGGAGGCGCTCAATGAAGCCAAGCGCGACGCCACCCTGCTGTGGATCAAGTCGCAGGAGGACGCCGGGATCGACATCGTCAGCGACGGTGAGCAGTCGCGGCAGCACTTCGTGCACGGCTTCCTGGAGGCGGTCGACGGCATCGACTTCGCGCACAAGGTAAAGATGGGCATCCGCAACAACCGCTACGACGCCATGGTCCCGGTGGTGACCGGCCCCTTGCGCTTGCGCGGCCGGGTCCATGAGGCCGAGGCGGGCGTGGCGCGGGCGCACACCAAGAAACGGCTCAAGATCACCATGCCCGGCCCCATGACCATCGTCGACACCATCGCCGACCGGCACTATGGCGACAAGGTCGAGCTGGCGATGGCGTTTGCCGCGCTGCTCAACCAGGAGGCGCGCGCGCTCGAAGCGCAGGGCGTGGACGTGGTCCAGTTCGACGAGCCCGCCTTCAACGTCTACATGGACGACGTGAAGCGCTGGGGGATCGAGGCGCTGCACCGCTGCATCGACGGGCTGCGCTGCCGGACCGCGGTGCACATCTGCTACGGCTACGGCATCCAGGCGAACATCGACTGGAAGAAGACGCTCGGCAACGAATGGCGGCAATACGAGGAGGTCTTTCCGGCGCTGGCGGGCAGCCGCCTCGACCAGGTGTCGGTGGAGTGCATCCACGCGCGCGTGCCGATGGAACTGCTCAAGCTCCTGGCCGGAAAGGACGTGCTGGTGGGCGTGATCGACGTGGCCACGCAGACGGTCGAGACGCCGGAGGAGGTCGCCGGCGTGATCGCCGAGGCGATGAAGTACGTGCCGAAGGAACGCCTGTTCCCCTGTACCAACTGCGGCATGGCGCCGATGGCGCGCCCGGTGGCCGAGGCCAAGCTCGCGGCGCTCGGCGCCGGGGCCGCGCTAGCGCGCAGCCGGTTCGGTTAACCCGACGCTTCTGCGGGGCTAGCCGTGCACGCCGCGGCTGTCTCGCGGAGCCTCGCCGCGCTGCTCCATCCCGTAGTCGCGCACCACCGAGGCCACGCGCAGCCGGTAATCCGCGAACACGCCGCCGCGCCCCTTGGCCTGGGCGGCCCGATGCGCTTCGACGTTGCGCCATGCGCGCACGCTCTCCTCGTCGCGCCAGAAGGACAGCGACAAGTACTTGCCCCGCGTGGTCAGGCTCTCGAAGCGCTCGATGGAGATGAAGCCGTCGATGTTCTGCAGGTCGGCCTTGAGCGCGGCGGCGAGATCGAAATATTCCGCAGCCCTGCCTTCGGCCGGCCAGACCTCGAAGATCACTGCAATCACTGCGAACTCCTACGAAGGAAACCGATCGAGCACCGCGCCCGGCCCGGCCTCGAGCGAAACATAGTCCTGGCCGTCGTGCACGTGCACGCCGTTCACCCATACGCCGTGCACGCCCTGTGGGCGTCGGATCATGCGCCTGCCGCCGCCGGGCAGATCGGCGGCGCGCTGCAGGCCCGACACGCCGACCTTCGCCGGATCGAACAGCAGCAGGTCGGCCCATGCACCGGGTGCGATGCGCCCGCGCTCGGGAATACGGTACTTGTCCGCGGCGTCGCTGGTCAGGCGGCGCACGCCGTCCTGCAGCGTGAACGCGCCGGTCTCGCGCACCCAGTGGCGCAGGAAGTGCAGCCCGAAACCGGCGTCGCACATGAAGATGAGATGCGCGCCGGCATCCGACAGCCCGATGACGCCGGCACGGTGCCGCAGCAGCGGCGCCACTCCGGCATCGTCGTTCTGGAAGAATTTGCCCACGAACTGCGTGGCGAGGTCTTCCTCGAGGGCGAGGTCGAAGAAGAAGTCGAGCGGGTCGCGCCCGGCCGCGCGCGCCCGCGCACCGATGCTGGCGTCGCCCACCTCGATCATGTCCCAGTCGCCGTAGAACAGGATGCCGGTGCGCGGCCGTGCCAGGTTCTCGCGGAAGCGCTGGCGAAACGCCGGATCGGCATAAATGGCGGGCAGCGCCTCGGGCGCTGCGCTCTTCACGCGGTCGAAGGCGTCGTGGGATTGCAGCGGATAAGGATCGCGCAGCGTGAAGTCGAACGACAGCGGCTGGCAGGTGGTCTGAATGTACACCTCGCGGCCGCGGTCGAGAGCATCCGCCACGCGCTGGTAGTACTGCGTGGAGCGCTCGGGCTCGGCCCGGTTGTACATGGTGAGCACGGTGACGATGAACATCGGCCGGCCGGTGTCGGCGGCCATCGACTCCATCAGGTCGGGCGTGGCGCGCGCGCCCGTGGCCATCACGAACACGCCGCGCCCGGACTCGCCCAGCACGCCGACCAGCGCGCGCAGCTCCTCCTCGGAGGCGATCGTCGAAGGCATCGGCCGGCCGGCATACCCCGAGTGATTCGGCGAGAACGATGAGGCGAAGCCGATCGCGCCCGCCGCCATGGCCTCGCGCAGCAGCTCGCGCATGCGCGCGAGCTCGGCGTCGGTCGGCTGTGCACGCAACGACGCTTCCTCGCCCATCACCGCAGTGCGTATGCAGGAGTGCCCCGCCAGCACGGCAACGTTGGCATACGGCCGCGCGCGGCGCAGCAACGCCATGTATTCGGCGAAGGACTCGAATTCCCAGCGCACCCCGGTCGTAAGAGCGTGCAGGTCCATGGCTTCCACCACGGACAGGTTCTTCAGCATGGTGTCGCGCAGCGGCGCGGGGCAGGGCGCGATGCCGAAGCCGCAGTTGCCCATCACCGCGGTGGTCACGCCGAGCGCGGGCGACGGCGACAGCGTCGGATCCCAGGTGATCTGGGCGTCGTAGTGCGTGTGCAGATCGATGATGCCGGGCATGAGCGCCAGCCCCGCAGCATCGACACTCTTGCGCGTGCCCTCGGTCACGCGCCCCACCTGCGCGATGCGGCCGTCGCGCACCGCTACATCGGCCGCCGTGCCCGGCCGGCCACTGCCGTCGTACACGGTGGCGCCCCGAATGACCAGATCGAACATGCTCTCCCTTCGCCCGCGTTGGGAAACGCCGCCTATGTTCGCCGAGCCCCGCTGCGGATGCAATACTCCGCCATCGCTGCGAGAACGCCGTCCTCCTCGCCCACTGCGGTTACCGCGGTCATCGGGATGCCGGCGGCCGCTTGCGCGGCGGCGAGCATGGCCGGCAGGTCCTGGCGCAGGTGGCCGCCGGTGCCGAGGAACAACGGCACGACGACAAGTTGCGTTGCGCCGGCCGCGGCAAGCTGGGCCGCCGCTTGCGCCAGGTCGGGCGACACCAGCTCGAGGAAAGCCAGCGAAACCGGCCCGGGATGGCGCTGCGCGACCAGCGCCTGCAGCCGATCGAAGGGCTCCCGCCAGCGCGCGTCGCGCGCGCCGTGGGCGAAGAGGATCAGACCTGTGGTCAGAGCGATCTCAGGCGGTGCGCCGCAGCGGCGTGGTGTCGCGCTCGGCAGCGGCGACGATGCTTTCGTACACGTCGCCCACGACCAGCAACGCCGGACCTTCGCCGAGCAGGGCGGCGGCCTCGACCAGCTCGCCCAGCCGCGCCGGCACCACGCGCCGCGCGGGAAGCGACGCGTTTTCGACGAACACCGCCGGCCGGGATGTGGGCAAACCCGCGTGCAGCAGGCCGTCGCGGATGGCCTGCGCCTGTTTGCCGGCCATGTACAGCACGACGGTGTCGGCCGCGGCAGCGGGCCGGGCCCAATCGTGCTGAGTTTCTCCATCGCCCACACGCGGGGTGACGAAAGCGACGCTGCGGCTCAGGCCGCGCTCGGTCAGCGACTGCGCGAGGTCGGCGCTGGCGCCAAGGGCCGCGCTCACGCCGGGGACGATCTCTACGGGAACGCCCGCGGCCCGCAGCGCGTCGATCTCCTCCTGCGCGCGGCCGAACAGCATCGGATCGCCGCCCTTCAACCGCACCACGGTGCGATAGTGCGCAGCCGCGTCGATCAGCTGCTTGTTGATGAAGCGCTGCGCGGTGGAGAGCCTGCCGCAGCGCTTGCCCACCGCCACCAGCACGGCGCTGCGCGCCAGCGCCAGCGTGTCGGGATGCACCAGGGCGTCGTGGAAGACGATGTCGGCCTGCTCCAGCAGCCGCGCCGCGCGCAGCGTGAGCAGATCGGCCGCACCGGGCCCGGCGCCGACGAGATAGACGGTACCGATCATGCGATCGTCCCCGCGGCGACGGTTCGGTTGGTGGTCTCGTCGATCACGATGAAGGCGCCGGTTACGCGGTTGTCGCAATAGGCGTCGAACGCCAGCGGCCGCTGGGCGGTGATGCGCACGCGCGCGATGTCGTTCATCGCGAGCGATTCGGGCCGCTGCACCGGTCGCAGGGTGTCCACGTCGATGCGATACTCGAGCGCGGTGAAGCGGGCGCGCACCGTTGTGCCGCCGTGCTTGATCAGGTACGGGCGCCCGGCCGCCAGCGGCTCGCCGTCGAACCAGCACACCTCCGCGTCGATCTCGCGGGCGAGCCGCGGCGCGGCGCCCGCCGGGGCCAGCAGATCGCCGCGCGAGATATCCAGCTCCGTGTCCAGCCGCACGGTGACCGCCATGTCGGCAACCGCCTCGTGGTGCGGTCCGTCGGCCGTCAGGATCTCCGCCACGCGCGCACGCGTGCCCGAGGGCAGCGCGATCACCTCATCGCCCACGGCCACACGCCCCGTTGCAATGGTGCCCTGGTAGCCGCGGAACTCGCGACCGTCGAAACCCGAGCCGGGCTGCGCATTGCCGCCCGCCACGCGCACCACGCGCTGCACCGGGAAGCGCAGGGGCTGGTGCCTCCCGTTATTGCCGGTCTCGTCGCGGCGCGCGGGCACGGTCTCGAGCCACTCCAGCAGCGTCGGGCCGTCGTACCAGGCCAGCGCATCGTCGCGCTCCACCACCATGTCGCCGCGCAAGGCCGAAAGCGGGATCTCGCGCACCTCCTCGAAGCCGAGGCCGGTGGCGAAGCGGTGGAACTGCTGGCGGATCGCTTCGAAAGCCGGCTGCGAGCCGTCCACCAGGTCCATCTTATTCACCGCCAGGACCACGCGAGGAATGCCGACCCAGCGCGCCAGATAGGCGTGCCGCCGGGTCTGCGGTTGCAGGCCATGGCGCGCGTCCACCAGCAACACCGCCACGTCGGCGGTGCTGGCGGCGGTCACCATGTTGCGCGTGTACTGGGTGTGCCCCGGCGAATCGCCGATGATGAACTTGCGCGCTGGCGTGGCGAAGTAGCGGTAGGCCACGTCGATGGTGAGGCCCTGCTCGCGCTCGGCGAGCAGGCCGTCGGTAAGCAGGGACAGGTCGATGGCGCTGAGCCCGCGCCGGCGCGAAGCCGCCTCCAGCGCGGTCACATGATCGGCCAGCAAGCCCTTGCTGTCGTACAGCAGGCGCCCGATGAGCGTGCTCTTGCCGTCGTCGACGCTGCCGGCCGTGATGAAGCGCAGCAGTCCGGTGCGCTGCACGGCGGACGCGGTCTCCGCCGAGATCGGCACGGATTCGGGCGCAAGCGCGAGGTTGGCGTGCCTCATCAGAAGTAGCCTTCCTTCTTGCGCAGCTCCATGGCCGCGTCGTTGGTCTGGTCGTCCAGGCGCGTCGCACCGCGCTCGCTGATGCGCGTTTCCTGCGTCTCGCGCACGATGTCGTCCAGCGTCGCGGCGGTCGATTCCACCGGCGCCGTGCAGGTGATGTCGCCCACCGTGCGGAAGCGCACGCTCAGGGTCTCGATCGCATCGCCGGGACGCGGCGGCGTGAGATCGGTGACCGGCACCAGCGCGGTGCCGCGCCGCACCACCTGCCGCCGGTGCGCGAAGTAGATGCTCGGCAGCTCCACCCGCTCGCGGCGGATGTACTGCCACACGTCCAGCTCGGTCCAGTTCGAGAGCGGGAACACGCGGATGTTCTCGCCCGGGCGCACGCGGCCGTTGTACTGCGCCCACAGCTCCGGGCGCTGGTTCTTCGGGTCCCACTGGCCGAACTCGTCGCGGAAGGAGAACACCCGCTCCTTGGCGCGCGCCTTCTCCTCGTCGCGGCGCGCGCCGCCGATGCAGGCGTCGAAACCGAGCTCGGCGATGGCGTCGAGCAGCGTCACCGACTGATGCGGGTTGCGCGGCTCGCCGGGATCGCGCAGGCGCACGCGGCCGGTGCGGATCGATTCGCCTACCGAGCGCACCACCAGCCGCAGACCGCGCTCGCGCGCGATGCGGTCGCGAAAGGCGATCACCTCGGGGAAGTTGTGCTCCGTGTCGATGTGCAGCAGGGTGAAGGGCACGCGCTCCGGGAAGAAGGCGCGCTCGGCCAGGCGCAGCACGACCGCGGAATCCTTGCCGCCGGAGAACAGCAGCGCCACGTTGCGGCACTCGGCCGCCACCTCGCGCAGGATGAAGATCGCCTCGGCTTCCAGGGCGTCGAGGTGGCTCCACGCGGGGCGCGTGCGCGCCGGCGGATGTGCGCGTTCGATCTCGGCGAGCAGCGTCATGCGTTCTCCTTCACGGCGCGTACCAGGCGGCCCTGCGGATCCATGTGCAGACCGCATTCGCGCGTGGCCGGCTGCTCCCACCACCAGCGCCCGGAACGCGGGTCCTCGCCGGGCTGGACTGCGCGCGTGCAGGGCGCGCAGCCGATGCTCGGGAAGCCGCGCGCGTGCAGCGCGTTGACCGGCACATCGAAGCGCCGCAGATAGGCCCATACCTCGGCGTCGCTCCAGTCGGCGAGCGGGTTGAGCTTCATCAGTCCATGCACGTCATCGTGCGCCAGCACCGGCACCTCCG
Organism: Burkholderiales bacterium; assembly: GCA_036554965.1. GTDB lineage: Bacteria > Pseudomonadota > Gammaproteobacteria > Burkholderiales > SHXO01 > SHXO01. Next base: position 2,713 of record DATBMG010000248.1, on the reverse strand, counting down.
CGCGGGTGAGCGACTGCTCGCGGCGCAGGCCCGTGATCCACAGGCGCTTGCCCTGCAGCGCCCGGCGCAACGGACGCGTCTTGCGGATCTCGCAACAGCGCTTGCGCAGCTCGATGCCGTCGTAGAACGCGTTGCTGCCGTGCGCGGCGACGAAATCTTCGACCTCCGCCGCGTCCGGATGCAGCACCCGGATCGGTACGCCGTAGCGGATGCGCGCCGCAGTGAACAGCGCGTGCGTTTCCTCGGGCAGCCTGCCGGTATCCAGGGTGAACACCTCGACCTTCAGCGCCAGCCGCTGCAGCAGATCGAGGAGGACCATGTCCTCGGCGCCGAAGCTGCTGGCGAAGCCGGCGGGCGCGAAGGCCGTCACGGCGTCCTGCAGCCGCCCGGCCACTGTGGCGATGCGCTCGTCGGAGATCACGCGCTGCCCCTTTGCAGGCCGAAGCGCCGCTCGAACAGCGGACCGCGGTCGGTCGCCGCCTGATAGACCTCGGTGAAGTCGTCGAGGGCTTTCAGCGCCTGCGCCGCATCCTGATCGGGGCGCAGCTCGAAGGCGTCGAAGCCGCAGCGAGTCAGCTCGAAGAGCTGGTCGCGTAGGACGTCCCCGATCGCGCGCAGCTCTCCCCGGAACCCGTGCCGCTCGCGCAGCAATCTGGCCGTGGAGTAACCGCGTCCGTCGCTGAACACCGGAAAGTGCACCGCGATCAAGTCGGGCAGGGGCGGGGCGGTCACCAGCGCGGCGGGGTCGTCCGCGGGCTGCAGCCACACGCCGGTTCTCCCGGCGCGCGCCAGCAGCGCGACGCGTTGCGTGAACCACAGCGGCAGCGGCACGATGAGGTCCTCGCCCGGCGGCAGCTCGCCGGACTGCGTCCGGTCCGCGGCGATCGTGCGCCAGGTGTTCGGGGCGAGCGCGCGGCCCTTAATGAGCGTAGTCATACACGTGAGCCTTGAATGGCTCGACCCCGAGGCGGTGCACGACATCGATGAAGCGCTCCTGCTCCGACTCGCGCTGCTCGAGATAGACGGTGACCAGCCGCTCGACCACGTCCGGCACCTCGGCGCGCGCCACCGAAGGGCCGATGACCTTGCCTAGCGCGGCCTCGGCGCCCTGGCGGCCGCCGATCGAGATCTGGTACCACTCCTCGCCGTTCTTGTCCACGCCGAGGATACCGATGTGGCCGACGTGATGATGGCCGCAGGAGTTCATGCAGCCGGAGATGTTGAGATCCAGCTCGCCGATGTCGTAAAGATAATCCAGGTCGTCGAAGCGCTGCTGGATCGCCTCGGCCACCGGGATGGAGACGGCGTTGGCGAGCGAGCAGAAGTCGCCGCCCGGGCAGGCGATGATGTTGGTGAGCAGGCCGATGTTCGGGGTGGCCAGGCCGAGCGCCTTCAGCTCGAGCCACAGCGCGTGCAGGTCGCGCTTGGTCACGTCCGCGAACACCAGGTTCTGCTCATGGGTGACGCGAACCTCAGCGAAGCTATAGCGATCGGCCAGGTTCGCCACCGCGTCCAGTTGCGCGTCGGTGGCGTCCCCGGGCGGCACGCCGGTCTTCTTCAGGGACAGCGTCACGGCCGCGTATCCCGGCACCTTGTGCGGATGGACGTTGCGCGATACCCAGCGGGCGAAGGCCGGTTCGGTTTTCAGGTGCGACTCGTAGCCGGCGTCGGTGTCGGGCAACCGCAGATGAGCCGGCCGGGTGAAGCGCGATGCGATGCGCTCGATCTCTTCGGCGACCAGCGTCCCCGGACCGCCCTCGAGGTGCGACCACTCCTCCTCGACCTCGGCGGTGAAGCCGGCCGGAGTGCGGTCCTTCACCAGAATCTTGATGCGGGCCTTGTACTTGTTGTCACGGCGCCCGTAGCGGTTGTACACGCGCAGGATCGCGTCCAGGTAGGTCAGCAGATGACGCCAAGGCAGGAACTCGCGGATCACGTGGCCGATGATGGGCGTACGGCCCAGGCCGCCGCCGACGATCACGCGGAAACCGACTTCACCGGTCTCGTCCCGCACCGCGTGCAGGCCGATGTCGTGCACCAGCGTCGCGGCGCGATCCTCCAGGGAGCCGTTGATGGCGATCTTGAACTTGCGCGGCAGGAAGCCGAACTCGGGATGCAGCGTCGACCACTGGCGCATCACCTCGGCCCAGAGGAGTGGATCGATGATCTCGTCGGGCGCGATCCCGGCGAAATGATCGGTGGTGATGTTGCGCACGCAGTTGCCGCTGGTCTGGATGGCGTGCATCTGCACGGTGGCCAGATGAGCGAGGATGTCGGGCACGTCCTCCAGGCGCGGCCAGTTGAACTGGATGTTCTGACGCGTGCTGAAGTGGCCGTAGCCGCGATCGTAGGTGCGCGCGATGAACGCGAGCTTGCGCAGCTGCGTGGTGGAAAGCAGGCCGTAGGGGATCGCCACCCGCAGCATCGGCGCGTGCCTCTGGATGTACAGCCCGTTGCGCAGCCGCAGCGGGCGGAACTCGTCCTCCGACAGCTTCCCCGCCAGGAAACGGCGCGTCTGGTCGCGATACTGCGCGACGCGCTCGTCCACCAGGCGCTGGTCGATCGGATCGTAGAGATACATGGGGCGTCAGTGCACGAGTTCGAAACCGGGTTGAGACGGAAACGCTGGCGCGGGAGTCGACCGGAGGGTCAACAGCCCGACGCAGCGCGTGCGGCACACGCGCAACCGCGGCGGGCGACGCGCATGCGCATG
>DATBMG010000214.1:0-14993 GCA_036554965.1 Burkholderiales bacterium | reverse complement strand
CGGATGCCGCGCTCGCTGTGCGGAAAGCGCCACAGGGCCGCTTCACGTGCCGACTCCATGCCTCTGGGCAGGAGGAACGGCGTCCCCAGCCGTGCGCCACGCACTTCGTACAACGCGCCGACGTCGAGGAAGTGCAGCTTGTCCCAGACGCCCAGCTCGCGCAGCAGGTCGAGCTTGGCATCGTCCGGGTCCAGGCCGTCCAACTCGTGCAGCGAGGCCTCGATCGCCAGCGGTCCGTGCGAATAGACCTTGGCCGCGCCGCCGAACCGGTTCTGCCGCTCGAGCACCAGCACGCGCTTGCCGCGCCGCCCCCACACCGCCGCGGCGGTCAATCCGCCGAGGCCGGAACCGATCACGATCGCGTCGTAGGTAGGCATAGGGGTCAGCAACGAGCCGTCGCTGCTTGGTACCGCGTAGCAGTATGGACACTGCCAGTGGGCTCGCTTTGACGCCGGTCAAGTGATGGCCCGGCCGGCCGGATTGCCGGGCCATCCGGGTTGCCGCGCACCCGAGCCGGGTGGCCGGCGAGCTACATCAGACTTCGACCGGCTCGCGCCGCGCCGCCGGCTCGTAGGCCAGGTTGGGGGCGAGCCAGCGCTCGGCAGTCTCCAGGTCCCAGCCACGGCGGCGCGCGTAATCCTCCACCTGGTCGCGGTCGATCTTGCCCACCGCGAAGTACTGCGCCTGGGGATGCGAGAAGTAGAACCCGCTGACCGCGGCGGTGGGGAGCATGGCGAAACTTTCGGTCAGGGTGATGTCGGCGTTGTCGCGCGCATCCAGCAGATCGAACAGCGGGGCTTTCTCGGTGTGGTCCGGACACGCCGGGTAGCCGGGTGCGGGCCGGATGCCGCGGTACTTCTCGTCGATCAGCGCTTCGGCGTCCAGATTCTCGGCGGCCGCGTAGCCCCACAGCTCGCGCCGCACCTTCAAATGCATGAGCTCGGCGAAGGCCTCGGCCAGCCGGTCGGCTAGCGCCTTGAGCATGATCGCGCTGTAATCGTCGTGCTTCGCCTCGTAGGCCTCGAGCCGCGGCTCGATGCCGAGCCCCGCGGTGACCGCGAAGGCGCCGAGGTAGTCGCGCACTCCGCTCGCGCGCGGCGCGATCAGGTCGGCCAGGCAGTGATTGACGCGGTCCTCCGGCTTCACCGCCTGCTGGCGCAGGAAGTGGAAGGTGGCGATCGCCTGCGTGCGCGATTCGTCGGCGTACACCTCGACGTCGTCGCCCACGCTGTTGGCCGGGAACAGCCCCACCACGCCGCTCGCCTGCAGCCAGCGCTCCTGCACGATGCACTCGAGCATCGCCTGCGCGTCGGCGAACAGGTTGCGCGCCGCCTCGCCCACCACTTTATCCTGCAGGATGCGCGGATAGCGGCCCGACAGCTCCCAGGTCTGGAAGAACGGCGTCCAGTCGATAAGGGGCACGATCTCGTCCAGCGGATACTCCCGGAACACGGCGATGCCCGGCGCACGCGGCTCCGGCGGGCGGTAGCTCGCCCAGTCGGTCTTCAGGCCGTGCCGGCGCGCCTCGGCCAGGATGTGATGCGGCGCCTGGCCGGTCTTGCCCTTGTGCTGCTCGCGCACGCGCTCGTACTCCGCCCGGGTCTTGCGCACGAACTCGTCCTTCAGCCCGCTGCTCACCAGGCTGGTGCACACGCCCACACTGCGCGAGGCGTCCGGCACCCACACCACCGGCGCCTGGTAGTTGGGCTCGATCTTCACCGCGGTGTGCACGCGCGAGGTGGTGGCCCCGCCGATCAGCAACGGCAGCTCGAAGCCCTGGCGCTGCATCTCCTTGGCCACGTGCACCATCTCCTCGAGCGAGGGCGTGATCAGCCCGGACAGCCCGATGATGTCCGCCTGGCGCTCGCGAGCGGTCTGCAGGATCTGCTCGGCGGGTACCATCACGCCCAGGTTCACCACCTCGAAGTTGTTGCACTGGAGCACCACCCCGACGATGTTCTTGCCGATATCGTGCACGTCGCCCTTGACGGTGGCCAGCACGATCCTGCCCTTCGGGCGCTGCACGCCGCCCGCGCGCGCCTTCTCGGCCTCGATGAAGGGCACCAGGTGCGCGACCGCCTGCTTCATCACGCGCGCCGACTTCACCACCTGCGGCAGGAACATCTTGCCGGCGCCGAACAGATCGCCGACCACATTCATGCCGTCCATCAGCGGGCCCTCGATCACCTCGATCGGCCGCGGGTACTGCAGGCGCGCCTCCTCCGCATCCTCGACGACCCAGGTGTCGATGCCTTTCACCAGGGCGTGGCTCAAGCGCTCCTGCACCGTCCCCTGACGCCAGGACAAGTCTTCGACCGCCTGCTTGCCCTCGCGCTTGTAAGTTTCTGCGAAGGCGACCAGACGCTCGGTGGCATCGGCTCGCCGGTTGAACAGCACGTCTTCCACGCGCTCCAGCAAATCCTTCGGGATCTCCTGGTATACGCCGAGCTGGCCGGCATTGACGATGCCCATCGTCATGCCGGCCTGGATGGCGTGGTACAGGAAGGCGGTGTGGATCGCCTCGCGCACCGGTTCGTTGCCGCGGAAGGAAAAGGAGATGTTCGACACGCCGCCGCTCACCTTGGCGTGCGGCAGCGCCGTCTTGATCGCGCGGGTGGCGTCGAGATAGTCCAGGGCGTAGCGATTGTGCTCCTCGAGCCCGGTGGCCACCGCGAAGATGTTGGGGTCGAAGATGATGTCCTCGGGCGGGAAGCCGGCCTCCTTCACCAGCAGGTGGTAGGCGCGCGTACAGATCTCGATGCGGCGCGCCAGCGTGTCGGCCTGACCCTGCTCGTCGAACGCCATGACCACGGCCGCCGCCCCATAGCGCCGCACCAGCTTCGCCTGGCGCAGAAACTCGGCCTCGCCCTCCTTCAGGCTGATGGAATTGACCACCGGCTTGCCCTGCAGGCACTTGAGGCCGGCCTCGATCACGCTCCACTTGCTGGAGTCCACCATCACCGGCACGCGCGATATGTCCGGCTCCGAGGCGATCAGCTTCAAGAACGTGGTCATGGCCTGCTTCGAGTCCAGCATCGCCTCGTCCATGTTCACGTCGATCATCTGGGCGCCGCTCTCCACCTGCTGGCGCGCCACCTTCAGCCCCTCGGCGTAGTTGCCGGCGAGGACGAGGCGGGCGAATGCTTTCGAGCCGGTCACGTTGGTGCGCTCGCCCACGTTCACGAACAGCGAATCGTCGCCGATGTCGAGCGGTTCCAGGCCCGACAGGCGCAGCTTCTTCTCGACCTTGGGCACGGTGCGCGGCGCGCACCCCTCGACCGCCTCGGCGATGGCGCGGATATGCGCCGGTGTGGTACCGCAACAGCCACCCACCAGATTCAGGAAGCCGGCGCGGGCGAACTCGCCCAGGATCGCAGCCATGAACTCGGGCGACTCGTCGTACTCGCCCATCTCGTTGGGCAGTCCGGCGTTGGGATAGAGCGAGGTGTATGTGTCGGCGATGGCCGCCAGCTCTTCGATGTGCGGCCGCAGGTCCTTCGCGCCCAGCGCGCAGTTGAGGCCGATCGCCAGCGGCTTGGCGTGCGCCACCGAGTTCCAGAAGGCGCCCACGGTCTGGCCCGACAGCGTACGGCCGGAGCGATCGGTAATCGTGCCCGAGACGATCACCGGCAGCCAAGCGCCGTGCCGCTCGAACCAGTCCTCGATGGCGAAGATGGCGGCCTTGGCGTTGAGCGTGTCGAAGATCGTCTCGATCAGCAGCAGATCCACGCCGCCCGTGACCAGCCCGTCCACCGCTTCCGAGTACACGCTGACTAGCTCGTCGAAGCTGACGTTGCGCGCGCCCGGATCGTTCACGTCCGGCGAGATCGAACAGGTGCGGTTGGTAGGGCCCAGCGCGCCGGCCACGAAACGCGGGCGATGCGGCGTGCGTCGGGTGAACTCGTCGGCGACCCCGCGTGCCAGCCGCGCGCCCTGCAGGTTCAGTGCGTGCGCCGCATCCTGCATGCCGTAGTCGGCCATGGAGATGCGCGTGGAGTTGAAGGTGTTGGTCTCGAGGATGTCGGCGCCCGCTTCCAGATAGCCGGCGTGGATGCCGCGGATCAGGTCCGGCGCCGTCAGCGTGAGCAGATCGTTGTTGCCTTTCTGATCGCAAGCGTGATCGCGGAACAGGTCGCCGCAATACTGATGCGGCTCCAGCCGGTGGCTCTGGATCATGGTGCCCATGGCCCCGTCCAGAATCAGGATGCGCTGCGCGAGCGCCTGGTGCAGCAGGTGCAGTCGGTCCTTTGACATTTCGATCACCAAAAACAAAAAACCCGGCCGCTGCGCGGACGGGTTTGCTGGTGACCCCGCGCTTTAGCCGTATTTGTTACGCGCCCGCAAGCTGCGATCAAATCGGCGCGATGCGGCAATGATACGAGTTCCTGCGCAAACGCGCAATCTCACTGCGCAGCGCCGCTTAGCCGTCTGGGCCGGGGGTGGGCTACGACAGGCCCACTCCCAGTAGGCTGCCGATGGCATAGGTCAGCGCCCCCGCCGCGGCGCCGATGCCGAGCATGCGCAGCCCGCCACGCCAGGCGTGCCGGCCGGTGAACAGGCTGAGCGTGGCCCCGACCAGATACAGCGCAACGCCGCTGGCGGCGATGGAAGCGATCAGCGCACTGTCTCCGCCGGCGATCAGGAACGGCACCAGCGGGATCAGCGCCCCGGCCGCGAACGAAAGGAAGGAGAACACCGCCGCCCCTCGCGGCGAACCGAGCTCGTCCGGATTCAATCCCAGCTCTTCGCGTGCCAAGGTGTCCAGTCCGCGCGCCGGGTCGGCGATCATCGCGTCGGCCAGGCGCACGGCCTCCGCCTCGGGCAATCCGCGGGCCTGGTAGATCAACGCCAGCTCGGCCGCCTCCTCCTCGGGATATTCGGCCAACTCCTCGCGCTCGAGCCCGATCTGGTACTCGTACATCTCGCGCTGCGAGCGCACCGAGACGTACTCCCCGGCGGCCATCGAGAACGCGCCCGCCAGCAGGCCGGCCACGCCCGACAGCACGATCACCTTCGGATCCGCGGTCGCGCCGGCCACCCCGAGGATCAGGCTGGCGTTCGAGACCAGCCCATCGTTCACGCCGAACACCGCCGCGCGCAGGTTGCCGCCGCCGGCGAGCCCCCGATGCCGTCGCTCGAGCCCGGTCCCGGCGGATGGCATGGGATGTCCCGGTTCGGCGCTTGAGTACACCGACATACCGCGCACTTTCATGGCAACGAGCGCGCCGCGCATGCGCTGCGGCCCGAGGCGCCGGGTCAGCCAGGCGACGACGCGGGTGCGCATGTCCAGCCGGAACACCTCGACGGTGGCGCCTTTCTTCCGAGCGGCATTCGCCCAGATGCCAGATTGTTCTTCGGCTTCGCGCGCCAGCTCGGAGAACAAGCGCGAGCGCGTCGTGCCCGCCTCCAGCTCGGCCAGCAGGCGGTACAGGTAAGCGGAGCGCTGCTCCTCGTGCCAGCTTTGCAGTTCCTTCATGCGCTTTCCAGGCAGACCGGATTCGATGACATCACCACGCTGCCAGCCGGCGGAACTGCACCGCCTCGGCCACGTGCATCGCGCTCACACGCGCGGCGCCGGCGAGGTCGGCCACCGTGCGGGCGACTTTCAGCACGCGGTGGTAGCCGCGCGCCGACAGGCCGAGGCGGCTGATCGCCTGTTTCAGCATCTGTTCTCCGGCGGCATCGGGTGCGGCGAATTCGTCGATCTCCTGCGTCGCGAGCTGGACGTTCGGCTTGCTCTGACGCGCGAGCTGCGTCTCGCGTGCGGCGGCCACGCGCGCGCGCACTTGCGCGCTGCCTTCTCCCTCCGGCCGCGCCGCCATCTCATCGGGGGGCACCGCCGGCACCTCCATGTGGATGTCGATGCGATCGAGCAGCGGACCGGAGATCTTCCTGCGATAGCGCGCTACCTGGTCCGGCGTGCAATGGCAGCGGCCGGAATAGTGGCCGAGGTAACCGCAAGGACAGGGATTCATTGCGGCGACGAGCTGAAAGCGCGCCGGAAAGTCGGCGTGACGCGCCGCGCGCGAGATGCTGATGCGGCCCGACTCGAGCGGCTCGCGCAGCACTTCCAGCACGTCGCGGTCGAACTCGGGCAGCTCATCGAGGAACAGCACGCCGTGCATCGCCATGGAGATCTCTCCGGGGCGCGGCACGCTTCCGCCGCCGACCAGCGCCACCGCCGAAGCGGTGTGATGCGGCGCCCGGAACGGACGGCGCCGCCAGTTCGGCACGCGAAATCCTCCAGTCCCGAGCGATTGCAGCGCTGCCGACTCCAGCGCCTCGGCATCCGTCATCGGCGGCAGGATGCCGGGCAGGCGCTCGGCGAGCATGGTTTTGCCGGTGCCGGGGGGACCGGTCATAAGGATGCTGTGGCCGCCGGCGGCGGCGACCTCCAGCGCGCGCTTGGCCTGCGCCTGGCCGCGGACATCGCGCATGTCCGGGTAGTGCACTTCGTCCACCGCGGCCTGCTGCGCATAGCGCGCAAGCGGCTGGCGACCGTTGAGATGCGCGCACACCTCCAGCAGCGTGTGCGCGGCGTACACTTCCGCGCCGGTGACGAGCGCCGCCTCGGGAGCGCTTGCCGCCGGCAGCACGAAGGCGCGCCCGGACTGGCGCGCGCTGTAGGTCATGGCAAGCGCGCCGCGGATGGCGCGCAGCTCGCCGGTGAGCGCGAGCTCGCCCGCAAATTCGTACTGCGCCAGCTTGTCCGCCGGCACCTGTCCGGTGGCAGCCAGGATGCCCAGCGCAATCGGCAGGTCGAAGCGGCCGCTTTCCTTCGGCAGGTCCGCGGGCGCGAGGTTGACCGTGATGCGCCGCATGGGGAACTCGAAGCGCGCATTCTGCAGCGCGGCGCGCACGCGGTCGCGCGCTTCCTTCACCTCGGTCTCGGGCAGGCCCACGATGGTGAAGTTGGGCAGCCCGCCACCCAAGTGCACTTCCACCGTCACCAGCGGGGCGTCCATGCCGGAGATGGCGCGGCTGTGGAGGACGGCGAGGGACATGTCTGCGAATGACGGCGAAAGAGTGCCGCAGGAGTGTACACCCTCACCCCGCCCCGCTCCCGTCCAGGGAGACGGTGTTGTGTGGCGCTGCACGCTGCTTGACGCGATCGCCTCTCGGACCGCGCAACACCTGCGTCAGTCGAATCGGCGCAGGACTTCCAGCAGCTTCTGCCCATAGCGCTGCACTCTATTCGCGCCGATGCCGGACACCAGATAGAGCTCGGGTTCGGTACGCGGGCGCACGCGCGCCAGCTCGTGCAGCGTAGCGTCGTGGAAGATGACATAGGGCGGTACGCGCTGGGCGCCGGCCAGCTCGCGGCGCAGAGCGCGCAATGCTTCGACCAGGTCGACGTCCAGGCCCTGAGCAACGAGCGTCGCCGCGCGCTGCTCTGCGCGACGTCCCTTGCGCTGGCGCTTCGGCCTGGCGCGACGCAGCTTCAGGGGCAATTCACCGCGCAGCACGGGGCGCGCCGCATCGGTGAGCCGCAGTGCGCCGTAGCGCCGCGCATCCGAATGCAGCAGCCCGAGCGCGATCAGCTGCCGCACGACGCTGCGCCATGCCAGGTCGTCGAGGTCGGCGCCCACGCCGAAGGTCGGCAGGCGATCGTGGCCGAGCTGCTCGACACGCTCCGTGGCCTTGCCGCGCAGGATGTCGATCAGGTGGCCCGCGCCAAAGCGGCTGCCGGTGCGTAGCACGGCCGAAAACAGCTTCTGCGCCGCCACCGTCGCGTCCCAGGTCTGCGGGGGCTCCAGGCACACGTCGCAGTTGCCGCAGGGCCGCGCGGCCTCGCCGAAGTAGTTGAGCAGCACCACGCGCCGGCAGCTCGCGGCCTCGCAATAACCGAGCATGGCGTCGAGCTTCATGCTCTCGATGCGCTTCTGCTCGGGCGGCGCCTCCGATTCCTCGATCCAGCTCTTCAACAGCACCACTTCGGCCAGCCCGTACGCGAGCCAGGCTTCGGCCGGCTCGCCGTCGCGCCCCGCGCGCCCGGTCTCCTGGTAGTAGCCCTCCAGGCTCTTGGGCAGGTCCAGGTGGGCGACGAAGCGCACGTCCGGCTTGTCGATGCCCATGCCGAAGGCGATGGTGGCCACCACCACCACGCCATCCTCTTGCTGGAAGCGCTGCTGGTTGTCGCGGCGCTGCTGTTGCTCCATGCCGGCGTGGTACGGCAGCGCATCGATGCCGTGCTCGCGCAGCCACTCCGCGGTTTCGTCCACCTTGCGCCGCGACAGACAATAGACGATGCCGGCCTGCCGGTTGTGGCCGGCGAGGAAGTCGAGCAGCTGCAGGCGCGGGTTGTCCTTCTCCACCACGTGATAGCGGATGTTCGGGCGGTCGAAGCTGGCGACGAAATGGCGCGCCTGCGCCAGCTCGAGCTTGTCCACGATCTCGGCGCGCGTGATCGCATCGGCCGTGGCGGTCAGCGCGATGCGCGGGATGCCGGGGAAGCGCTCCGGCAGCACGGAGAGCTGGATGTACTCGGGGCGGAAATCATGGCCCCATTGCGACACGCAGTGCGCCTCGTCGATGGCAAACAGCGCCAGCCCGTGGCGCGCGCGCAGACCCTCCAGCATGGCGAGGAAGCTGTCAGTCAGCAGGCGCTCGGGCGCAACGTACAGCAGGTCGAGGTCGCCGGCGAACAGCCGGCGCTGCACCTCGCGTGCGGCGTCGGCTTCGAGGCTGGAGTTGAGAAAAGCGGCGCGCACGCCGAGTTGCAGGAGCGCGTCCACCTGGTCCTGCATCAGCGCGATCAGCGGCGAAACGACGATGCCCACGCCGGCGCGCAGCATGGCGGGGATCTGGTAGCACAGCGATTTGCCCCCGCCGGTGGGCATCAGCACCAGCGCGTCGCCCCCGGCGACGACGTGGTCGATGATCTGCGCCTGCTCGCCGCGGAACTCGGCGTAGCCGAAGACGGTGCGCAGCAAATCAAGGGAGGACGGCATGGCCGGGACTATTATCGGCCATGCCGTGCGGGGTAGGGTCCAGCCGGCTACGCCGGTGCCCCGCCTCGCGAGAGGCGGGGAACAGGATCGCGTAAGTCCCGCCCTCAGGGCGCACTCAGCGTGTTCAGTCCTTGAACGCTTCGATGTTGATCAGCAGCTTGACCTCGTCGCCCAGGCCCGGTGCCATCGTGGTCATGCCGAATTCGGTGCGCTTGATGGTCGCGACCGCATCGGCGCCGCAGGCGTCCTTCTTGGCGAAGGGGTTGGGGGCGCAGTGGAAGGCGTTGATGGTGAGCGTGACGGGCTTGGTGACGCCGAGCAGCGTGAGCTCGCCCGGCACCGAGGCCGGCTTGTCGCCCCGGAACGCGATCTTCTTCGCCTTGAAGGTCATGGTCGGGTGCTTGGCGACGTTGAAGAAGTCCTCGCTCCTCAGGTGCTCGTCGAGCTTGTCCAGGCCGCTGTCCACCGAGGCCACATCGATGACCACGTCCACCGTGCCGGTCTTGGCCGCGCGATCGAGCACGATCTTGCCGTTCACGCTCGTGAAGCGCCCGCGCTGGGTGGACCAGCCGAAATGATCGATCTCGTACATCGGCAGCGTGTGGCGCGGGTCGATGGTGTAGGACTCCGCGGCGAACGCGGGTGCGGCCATGAGTGCGCCGAGCAGGGCGATGAGCGGTGTGTTCTTCATTGCGAGCCTCCTGACGGTGGATGGATGGAACTTGCCGCCGAAGCGGTCAGCTGCTCGGCAGGCCGGTGAGCCGGAAACGCACCTGTACTTCGTCGGCCACGGTGTCGGTGTCGGCCCATGGCCCTTCACCGATCCCGAACTGCAGCCTGAGCAGGGTGAACGCGCCTTCGAGGACGGTGGCGGCGCCGTCCCGGCGCACGGTGAACGGCGCCGTGAGATCGCGCGTGCGGCCCTTGATGGTGAGCTTGCCCGAGACCTCGTAGCGATTGCCGCCGAGCGGACGGATGGCACTGGATACGAAGGTGGCAGAGGGGAACGCGGCGACGTTGAGCCAGGGTTTGCGCTTCACCTCGGTGTCGGCTTCCGGCGTGCCGGTGTCGAAGCTGTTCAGGTCGATCTCCACTGCCGCCTTGCCGGCGGCGGGCTTCGCCGGATCGAAGTCGAGCTGCGCGCTGAACTTGCCGAAGCGCCCTTCGGCCGGCACGCCCATCTGTCTGCCCGCGAAGCGGATCTCGCTGCGCTCGTAGTCGATGGCGGTGATGCGCTGCGCGGCTGCCGGCAGCGCAGGAGCGAGAACGACGAGCAGGAAGATCGCCAGGCGTGGCATGGCGCACGTCATCGACGGGGCGGCACCGCGGGCAGCATGCGCTGGAGGACCTCGTCGCGGTCCAGGAAGTGATGCTTGAGCGCCGCCGCTGCGTGCAGCACGACCAGCGCCAGCAGCGTGAGATTGAGGGTGAGGTGCGCGAGCTGGAGCCGCTCGCCCAGCGCCCGGTCCTTTTCCACCAGGTCGGGCAGCGGCAGCACGCCGAAATACACCACCTGCACGCCGAGCGCGGAGCTCATCAGCCAACCGCTGAGCGGGATGACGAACAGCAGCGCGTAGAGCAGCGCATGGCTGAGCGACGCCGCCCGCCGCTGCCAGAGCGGTACCGTGGGGGGTAGCGCGGGCGCCGGATGCGTGAGGCGCCAGAAAAGGCGCCCTGCGGCAACCAGGAAAATGCTCACGCCGAGCCATTTGTGCCAGGAGTAGAGCTTGAGCTTGGTCGGCGAGAGCTGCAGATCGACCATGTACAACCCCAGCGTGGCGCTGCACAGGATCATCAGCGCAACCAGCCAATGCAATGCGATCGCGGTGGCCGAGTAGCGTTGCATCGCGCCTGCGGTGGAACCGCCTGGCGCCATCCCTTTCATGCGACCACCGGGATTCATGTCAGCCACCGGGGTTCATGTCAGCCACCGGGCTTCATGTCAGCGGCGGTCCTTCCGGTGTGACGAGCGCCGAGTGTAGCGAGCGCGCTCGCACGCGCAAAGCCAAGGTTTTTCAGCGAGTCTGTCAGGTGCTTTGAAGCCTCACGCGGGCGGGCCGCCGCGCTCGAGCACGGCGAGCTTGGCTTCGAGCTGCTCGAGCTTCTCGCGCGTGCGGCGCAGCACCTCCACCTGGATGTCGAACTCCTCGCGCGTCACCAGGTCGAGACGCGCGAAGAAGGCGTTGAGCGCCGCCTTGAGGTTGGCATCCAGGTCCTTCGCCGGGCTGTTCGCGAGCACTTCGCTCACGCGCTGCTGTAGTTGCTCGAGCCATTGCGCACTCAGCATGTACCGTCCTCCTGCGTTGATCCGAGTCTACTCTCCAAAGTTCGCGGCCAGACGCGCATCGATACGGTGCGCCGCGCTCCCGAGTCGCACCAAGACGGTGCTCGGAATCTCGGCCGAATTCAGCCACCTCATCTAATATCATGAATATATGAATAAAAATACTGGGCATAGGAAATGCAGAAGGCTCCGCGCTGTTTCGTCTCGACTCAGAAGAAAGGAACCTCGATGCATATCCGTCCGTTGCTCACTGCCGGTCTGCTCGCAACTGCCGCCACCGCCAGCGCGGCGCTCGCGGAAGACGCGCCTTACACGCTCACCGCCAACGTCAGCCTCGTGTCCGACTACTACTTCCGCGGACTCACGCAGACCTGGCACAACCCCGCGATCCAGGGTGGATTCGACTTCGGCCACAGTTCCGGGTTCTATCTCGGCACCTGGGGCTCCAACGTGAGCAGCAAGCAATACGCCGAGGGCACGCTGGAGTTGGACCTCTACGGCGGATACAACTTCAAGCTCGGCGAGGACCTGACTCTCGGCGCGGGTGCGATCTATTACTGGTACCCCGACGCGGAAAACCTCGGCGAGAAGTACGACACCGGCGAGGTGTACGTCAACGCCGGCTGGAAGTGGATCACGGCTAAGGTGTCCTATGCGGTCACCGACTACTTCGGCGCCAACGCCGACACCGGCTACAAGGACGACACCGACGGCACCATGTATTACGACCTGACCGCCAACTTTCCTCTGCCGTTCTGGGAGGGCCTGACCCTGGTGGGCCACGTGGGCTACACCATGTTCGCGGAGGACCTCGCCGCCCCGATCAACGGCGAGAGCGATCCGAGCTATCTCGACTGGAAACTGGGCGTGACCAAGACCTGGAACGGCGGCTGGAACGCCGGCCTGTTCTACGTGGAGGCCGACAACGACGACATCTACGCGGACGTCGCCCCCCTGCACGGTTCGGGGAGGGAGGACCTCAACGAAGCGACGCTGATCCTGCAAGTGGGGCGCACCTTCTGACAACGAGCAACCCGGCAGCGCCGCGCTTTCTCAACCACGACAGCTAAGGAAAAACACCATGAAGTTCGTAACCGCAATCATCAAGCCGTTCAAGCTTGACGAGGTGCGGGAGGCGCTGTCCGCCATCGGCGTGCAGGGCATCACCGTCACCGAAGTCAAGGGCTTCGGCCGGCAGAAGGGCCATACCGAGCTGTACCGCGGCGCGGAGTACGTCGTCGACTTCCTGCCCAAGGTCAAGATCGAGGTGGCGATCAAGGACGACCTGCTCGAGCAGGTGATCGAGGCGATCGAGAAGTCGGCCAACACCGGCAAGATCGGCGACGGCAAGATCTTCGTGTTTCCGCTCGAGCAGGCGATCCGCATCCGCACCGGCGAAGTCGGCGCCGAAGCGCTGTAACCCCCAGGGGAGAGAACACATGAGAAAGCTATTGATGTTGATCGCCCTGTGCGGATCGTTCGCGCTGAGCGCACCGATCTTCGCCCAGGACACGCAGGCCAATGAGCCGGCCGCCACCGAAGCGACAGCAGCCGAAGTCGTCCCCGCCGCCGCGGAGGCGGCCCCTGCACCCGCGCCCACGCCGAACAAGGGCGACACCGCATGGATGATCGCGGCTACCGTGCTGGTCATCCTGATGACCATCCCGGGACTGGCGCTGTTCTACGGCGGCATGGTGCGGACCAAGAACATGCTGGCGATGCTGATGAAGGTGTTCGCCACCTTCTCGCTGCTGTCCGTGCTGTGGGTGATCTATGGTTATTCGCTGGCGTTCACCCAGGGCAGCACGCAGTTCTTCGGCGGCTTCGACCGGTTGTTCCTATGGGACGTGACGCCCGGCTCGCTGGCCGCGACCTTCAGCAAGGGCGTGTACATCCCCGAGTACGTGTTCATCGCCTTCCAGCTCACCTTCGCCGCCATCACGCCGGCGCTGATCGTGGGCGCCTTCGCCGAGCGCATCAAGTTCTCGGCGGTGTTGCTGTTCATGACGCTGTGGTTCACTTTCTCCTACCTGCCGATCGCGCACATGGTGTGGTTCTGGGCCGGCCCCGACGCCATCACCGACCAGGCTACGCTCGATCAGGTCACCGCCACTGCAGGCTGGCTGTGGGCCAAGGGCGCGCTGGACTTCGCCGGCGGCACGGTGGTGCACATCAACGCCGGCGTAGCCGGCCTGATCGGCGCGCTGGTGCTCGGCAAGCGCATCGGCTACGGCCGCGAGGCCATGCCGCCGCACTCGCTGACCATGACCATGATCGGCGCTTCGCTGCTGTGGGTGGGCTGGTTCGGCTTCAACGTGGGGTCGAACCTCGAAGCCACCGGCTTGGCTGCGATGGTGCTGGTGAACACTCAGGTCGCCACCGCGATGGCGGCGCTGTCCTGGATGTTCGGCGAGTGGATCTTCCGCGGCAAGCCGACCATGCTGGGCGCGGCCTCCGGCGCGATCGCCGGCCTGGTGGCGATCACGCCCGCCTGCGGCTTCGTCGGCCCGATGGGCGCGATCGTCCTCGGCCTGGTGGCGGGGCTGGTGTGCCTGTGGGCGGTTACCTGGCTCAAGGCCAAGCTCGGCTACGACGACTCGCTGGACGTGTTCGGCGTGCACTGCATCGGCGGCATCATCGGAGCGCTCGGCACCGGGATCTTCGCCGCGCCTTTCCTGGGCGGCGCCGGCCTGTACGACTACATCAAAGACGCCGCGAACCCCGAGTATTCCATCGGCAGCCAGTTCAGGATCCAGCTCATCGGCGTGATCACCACGATCGTGTGGTCGGGCGTGGTGGCCTTCGTCGCCTACAAGATCGTGGATATGGTCGTCGGCCTGCGCGTGACCGAAGAGCAGGAGCGCGAGGGCCTGGATGAGACCCAGCACGGCGAGCGCGCCTATCACATGTAACTCTTCGCTTCAGCCTCCTCCCCCGGCGGTTCGATCGCCGGTTGCGAAAGCGCCCTGCGGGGCGCTTTTTTTTGGCTCGCGCGGCGGGCAACGCCCGAAGCGCGCGATAATCGTGCGCCATGAGCCGTCTGATCCTGGTCATCAATGCCGGATCCTCGAGCCTGAAGTTCCAGGCGTTCGCGCTCGGCAGCCTCGCCCTCGAGATGCGCCTGCGCGGGCAGATCGAGGGCATCGGCGCGCGCCCGAGCTTCACCGCGCGCGATGCGCAGGGAACGAAGCTCGCGGACCAAGCGCTGGAAGCGAGTCAGGGGCGTGACCAGGGCGCGTGCCTGGCGTTCCTGGCGTCGTGGCTGCAGCAGTCGATGCAGGACGCTCAGCTCGTGGGAGTAGGCCATCGCGTGGTCCACGGCGGCACCCGCTACTCGGCGCCGGTGCGCATCAACCGCACCGTCCTGGGGGAGCTGGAGGCGCTGGTGACGCTCGCGCCCCTGCACCAGCCGTTCAATCTCGCGCCGATCCGCGCGCTGCTGGAGTCGCGCCCCGGCCTGGGACAGGTCGCTTGCTTCGACACCGCCTTCCACCGCACGCAGCCGATACTGGCCGAGCTGTTCGCGCTGCCGCGCCGCTACTACGACGACGGCGTGCGCCGCTATGGCTTCCACGGCCTGTCCTACGAGTACATCGCGCAGCAGCTGCCGAACGTGGCGCCGGAGATCGCGCTGCAGCGCGTGGTGGCCGCGCACCTGGGCAACGGCGTGAGCCTGTGCGCCATGCAGGAGGGGCGCAGCGTCGCGACCACCATGGGCTTCACCGCCCTGGACGGGCTGCCGATGGGCACGCGCTGTG
>DATBMG010000172.1:0-41879 GCA_036554965.1 Burkholderiales bacterium | reverse complement strand
CCCGGGCCGACGCCGGGCGTGTCGTCGTAGTCGATCGCGCCGCTTTCGGCGAAGCGCGCAACGTTAATGCCTTCGATCACCGCGCTGAAGCCGCGGTACTCGAGGGTCTTCCAGCCCAGCCGGGTGCGCAGGCTGCCCCAGCGCGCCTCCTCCGGCCGCCCGTCCTGGTCCACCCAGGTGTAACGCGGGCGCAACTCGAGCAGCAGCTCGCCGTCGCGCAGCGCCTCGAGCAACGAAGCCGCGACCAGCGGGCTGTCCAGTTCCTCCGCGTGTGGGGCGCCGCACACCGAGCAAAGCAGCGCAGCGGCGAGCGACGATCGGATCCGGCGCATGTCCCTCCCGTGAGCGGCTGCAAGCCGCGCGCGCACTATAACGCGGGACGAGCGGATCTAGGCGCTGTGCTGGGCGCTGCGGCGGCCGCCCTGCGCGCCGGACACGAGGTTGCCGGCCTCCATCGCGGCGATCGCCTTGGCCTGATTCATATTGTCGGTGTAACCGCAGGCATACAGGCAACAGGCGAGCTGGTTCACCAGGGGATGCGGGATCGGCGCCTCGCCGGCCAGCGCCATGCGCATCCATTGCGCGGTGGCGTGCGCGTCGATCCCCGCAGGCAGGCCCGCGACCGGCCTGACCGGGCCGGCTTCCTCCTCGAACAGCACCTGCCGCACGCCCCGGTGAAAGTGCTCGATGCGCGGGCGCCGCCGCGGACTGGCGAACGGTTCGCCCTCGGTGCTGGCAAGCAGCAGCGCGCAGGCGTCCAGTTCCAGCAGGACTCCCGCGAGCCTGTCCAGGGTCTGCGGACACGATGCGCCGATGACCAGCACCCCGTCGCCGCCGAAGGGATCGAGAAGCTTCGCGACCAGGTGCGCGCTGTTGCGCACGCCGAGGCGGTTGCGCATGGCGAGCAGCGTCGCCAGCCCGGGACACAGCACCGCGGTGGGCACGAAGGCGATGCGCTCCGCTTCCAGCGTCGCCTGCGCCTGCAGCAGGCTGCCGCTGGGCAGCACGCCGAGCTCGCGCAAAATGTACACGCTCGCTAGCCGCCCGCTGCCTTCCAGCGTGCCGTGGAGCAGCACCGGAACCGCCAGGCGGCGAAGCAGCAGGCCAAGCAAGGGCAGCAGGTTGTGCTCGGTGCGTGCGCCGCCATAGGCCGGCAGCACCACCGGCCGGGCCTGCGCGGTCGGAGTCCGCAACGGGTACAGGCGCTCGCGCAGCGCCCGGTGGAAGCCCAGCAGCTCGCTGCCCGACTCGGACTTGAGGTGCAGCGCGATCAACGCAGCGCCCAGCTCCAGATCGGGCATGCCTCCATCGAGCATGCCCGCGAACAGTTCATGCGCCTCGCCTTCCGCGAGATCGCGCGTGCTCCCGCCCGGCTGGGCAATCTGCTTGATGACCTGCATCGTCTGCATCGTCGTATCCCGCAACGCAGGGGCCTGCCACTGCAACGCACGTGCCACGGGCGCGCAGCCGGCTCCAGCCCGGAAATACAGCCGCCTGCGTGGGCTCTCGCCGCGAATGCCGCCAGCCCATGGTGCAGATCCTGCGGCGTCTGCTTTGTGGTGGTGCACGGCCGCGCGCACAAATGTGACAGGAGCGGTTTGTCGGCAATCGAATACGCTATTCACGTGCGTTGCGACGCGCTACCATAGGTGCGTTGCCGGCTTGGCTCCGGCTTCCTTGTAGGAGGTTCGGATGAGCTCCTGGACCTGTCTGCTTGCTGCTGCGGCTGCGCTCCTCCCGCTGTCCGCGGCCCACGCCAAGGGCATCAGGCTTCCGGCATCGGCGGATTGGCAATTCGAGACGCTGCGGCTGGACAGCGCGCTCAGCGACCTGCGCGCGCCGACCATGGCGGCTGCGCAGGGCGAGGCCGATCCGGTGTTCGCCGCCGGCCATGCGCACCCGCTCGACGTGCAGACTCAGGAGGTCGCCAGCGGCGTGTACCGGCCGCTCGCCGAGAACCTCTCCACGCTGGTGGAAACCAGCCACGCTCGCGGCAACGGCCTGACCGCCGAGTGGTCGGTGCTCGGTGAGGTCGGCGCGCGGTTCGGCGACGGGTGGGGTGTGCGCGCCGGCGTGCGCCACAGCGAGCAGGAGCTCGCGACTCTCCTGCTGCCCCCGACGCTCGCACCCGCGACGGCCGATCTCGGCATGCTCACCTTCGAGCGGCAATGGAATCGTTACCGCGGCGCTTACACCTACTACGCCGGGCGCAGCGATACCGGCGCCAGCGCGAGCGGTCATCGCCTCCAGCTGCACTACTATTACTCGCCGCGCAGCTCCGTCGGCCTGGCCTACCACACCAGCCGGCAGCTCGACGCCGCCGGCCAGTTCGGCACGTTCAACCCCGCCGCCGATGTGGCCAACGTGGGGGTGATGGGCGAGCACTGGTTCTCGCCGACATGGGCGCTCAACTACAATGCCCTGGTCGAGGACGGCGGCAACCAGGGCCTGAACCCGGAACTGCGAGTGGGGCTGCGCGTGCGCTTCTAATCGCGTATCGTTCCACCCTGTCCGGCGGCGATCGTGCGGTCGTCGCACGCGCATCCCGCCTCGGTGCAAGAACGATCTGGGGCGCAAGAACAATCTGGAGACCGATTTTGATTCCGAGCACGCCTCGTCCGCTTGACCGTGCCCGCGCCCTTGCGCGCCGGGCCACGTTTTCTGCGAATCTCGGGCTCGCGGCCTGTCTCGGGCTCGCCGCGTGCGACCGCTCCGCGCAGCAGGGCCCGCCGCAGATGCCCCCACCCGAGGTCAGCGCGGTCACCATGGCGCCACGCGACATCCCGATCACGCTGGAGTACGTCGGCCGCACCGAAGGCGGGCGCGAGGTCGAGGTGCGCCCGCGCGTGAGCGGCATCCTGCAGCGCTGGAATTACACCGAGGGCAGCAGCGTCAAGGCCGGGCAAAGCCTGTTCACCATCGACCCCGCGCCGTTCCAGACGGTGGTGGCGCGCGCCGAGGCCGACCTGGCGAGCGCCAGGGCGCGCGTGTTGCAGGCGCAGCGCGATCTCGAGCGCTTGAAGCCCCTGCTCGACCAGGGCATGGTGAGCCGCAAGGCCTACGACGACGCTATCGCCGCCGAAGAGGTGGCGATCGCCCAGGTCCAGGGCGCACAGGCGGCGCTCGACGAGGCCAAGCTCAATCTCGCATACACGCGCGTGGAAGCGCCGATCAGCGGCGTCACCAGCCGCGCGCTCAAGTCCGAGGGCAGCCTGGTCGAGGCGCAGAACACGCTGCTCACCACCATATCGCAGATCGACCCGGTGCGCGTGATCTTCAGCATGTCCGAGGCCGAGCGCCTGAGGTTCAACGAGCAGGCCTCCGCCGGCAGACTGCGGCTGCCGCGTGACAACCGCTTTGCGGTGACCGTGGTGCTGCCCGACGGCAGCACCTCGGAGCGTTCGGGCGTGGTGGAGTTCAGCGACATCCGCGTGGATCCGGCCACCGGGACCACCGAGTTCCGTGCCGTCATCCCCAACCCGGACCATCGCATCCGCCCAGGCCAGTTCGTGCGCGTAACCCTGCGTGGCGCGCAGCACGTGCAGGTGCTGGCGGTACCGCAGCGCGCGGTGCTGGAGGGCCCGCAAGGCAAGATGGTGCTCGTGGTGGACGACAAGGGCATGGCGCAGCCGCGCCCGGTGCAGGTGGGCGAATGGGCCGGCGAGGACTGGGTCATCAGCGACGGGTTGAAGCCCGGCGAGCGAGTGATCGTGGACGGCGTGGTGAAGGTCCGCCCGGGGATGCCGGTGAAGATCGCCGAGACGCCGCCCGCACCCCAGGCGGCGGCGCCCGCGCAGCAGCAGCCGACCGCCAAACCCTGAGTCCGGGAACCGCGACCATGCGTCGCGGCGAAGCAAAGTCTTTCAGTTCCGCCTCACGCCAATGAATGTCTCGCGCTTCTTCATCGACCGTCCGATCTTCGCCGCGGTGCTGTCCGCCTTCCTGGTGCTCGCCGGCCTGGCGGCCATCCGCGTGTTGCCGATCGCGCAGTATCCCGAGATCGCGCCCCCGGTGGTGACCGTGCGCGCGATCTACCCGGGGGCCTCGGCCCAGGTGCTGGAACAAACGGTGGCCGCGCCGCTCGAGAACCAGATCAACGGCGTGGAGAACATGATCTTCATGAGCTCGAACTCGGGCTCCAACGGCCTGCTCGAGATCCTGGTCACCTTCGACATCGGCTCGGACGCCGACCAGGCGGCGCTCGACGTCAACAACCGCGTCAAGCAGGCCGAGGCGCGCCTGCCGGAGGAGGTGCGCCGCCAGGGCGTCACGGTGGAGAAAGGCTCCTCGGCGTTCCTGATCGTGTACGGCTTCTACTCGCCCGACGGGCGCTTCGACGACCTGTACACCAGCAACTACGTCACGCTCAACGTGCTGGACGCGATCAAGCGCGTGCCGGGCACCACCAACGTCCAGATCTTCGGCGCCAAGGACTACGCCATGCGCATCTGGGTGCTGCCCGACCGGCTGACCCAGCTGCAACTGACCACGGACGACCTGGTGCGCGCCATCACCGAGCAGAACGCCCAGTTCGCCGCCGGCAAGATCGGCCAGACGCCCAGCGGCGGCCCGCAGGAGCTGGTGTACACCATCACCACCCGCGGCCGCATGTCGGACGTCGCCGAGTTCGAGAACATCATCGTGCGCGCCGCGCCGGGTGGCGCCGCGGTGCGCCTGCGCGACGTGGCGCGGGTCGAGCTGGGGTCGAAGGACTACGAGTTCATCGGCCGGGTGAACGGCAAACAGGCCACGCTGATGGGCATCTTCCTGCAGCCGGGCGCCAACGCTCTGGACGTGGCCGAGCAGTGCAACGCGGTCATGGCGCAGCTCGCGAAGCGCTTCCCCGAGGGCCTCACCTACGCCAACGTGTACGACACCACGCGGTTCGTCAAGGTGTCGATCCGCGAGGTGGTCAAGACGCTGGGCGAGGCCATGGCGCTGGTATTCCTGGTGGTGTTCGTGTTCCTGCAAAACTGGCGCGCCACGCTGATTCCGTTCGCCGCAGTGCCGGTGTCGCTGATCGGCACCTTCGCCGGACTGCAGCTGATGGGCTATTCCATCAACACGCTGACGCTGTTCGGCATGGTGCTGTCGATCGGCATCGTGGTGGACGACGCCATCGTGGTGCTGGAGAACGTCGAGCGTATCATGCACGAGCAGCACAAGGACGCGCGCGAGGCGGCGATCCAGGCGATGCACGAGGTCACCGGCCCGGTGGTGGCCATCGTGCTCACGCTGTGCGCGGTGTTCGTGCCGATCGCTTTCCTGGGCGGGCTCACGGGCGAGCTGTATCGCCAGTTCGCGGTCACTATCTCCATCGCGGTGATCATCTCCGGCTTCGTCGCGCTCACGCTGACGCCCTCGCTGTGCGTGCTCATCCTCAAGCGCCGCCACCGCCCGCCCGGCCCGTTCTTCCGCTGGTTCAACGAGGCTTTCCGCCGGGTGACGGCGCGCTACTCCGACGGCGTGGGCTGGATGCTGCGGCGGGGCGCGATCGGCATGGTGCTGTTCGCCGGCATGGTGGCCCTCACCGCCTGGCTGTGGCGCAGCACGCCCACCAGCCTGGTGCCCGACGAGGACACCGGCTACTACATCGGCGCGGTGTTCCTGCCCGACGGTGCAACGCTGGAACGCACCGACGCTGTGGTGCGCAAAGTCACCGAGGCGATGCTGTCCAACCCCGCCAACCAGTACGCGGTGGCTTTCACCGGCCTGGATTTCCTCGGCGGCGGTTTCCGCAACAGCGCGGCCACCATCTTCGCCTCGCACCGGCACTGGGACGACCGGCCCGGCGTGTACACACCGCAGCTGGTGGGCGAGTTTTTCATGAAGACGGCGCACATCAAAGAAGGCCTGGTGCTCGCCTTCGCGCCGCCACCGATCTTCGGTCTGGGCAATGCCGGCGGTTTCGAGTTCTACATCCAGAACCGCGGCGAGGGCGGGCCCCAGCGCCTGGCCGAGGTGATGGGGCAGTTCCTCGCGCGCGCCAACGCCGATCCCATGCTGGGCGCGGGCGGCGGCTGGGTGCAGACGCTGTGGCGTCCGAACGTGCCGCAGCTGTATGTCGATGTGGACCGCGAGAAGGCCAAGGCGCTGGGCGTGCCGATCAATGCGTTGTACAGCTCCGTCGCCGCCACGCTTGGCACCTACTACGTCAACGACTTCAACAAGTTCGGCCGCACCTGGCAGGTCCTGATGTCGGCCGACCCGGTGTACCGTAAGCGCCCCGACTCGATCGGCGAGATCTACGTGCGTTCGGAGCACGGCGAGATGATCCCGCTGAAGGCGCTGGCCGAGGTGCGCTACTCTTCGGGGCCCGACTCGCTGGACCGCTTCAACAACCTGCCGGCGGTGAAGTTGCTCGGTCAGGGCGCCCCCGGAGTGAGCTCAGGGCAGGCGATTCAGGCGGTGGAGCGCATCGCCGAAGAGGTGCTGCCCGCCGAGTTCAGTTACGACTGGGGCGGTGCCTCGTTCCAGGAGAAGCGCTCAGCCGGCACCTCGGCAATCGCGCTCGGTCTGGCCGTGATCATGGTGTTCTTGATCCTCGCCGCCCAGTACGAGCGCTGGTCGCTGCCGTTCTCGGTGCTGATGGCGCTGCCCTTCGGTACCTTCGGCGCGCTCGCCGCCATCTGGGTTAACAACCTCACCCTGCCCTTCACCGGCCGCACACCGCTCGCCAACGACGTATATTTTCAGATTGGCCTGGTCACGCTGCTCGGGCTGGCGGCCAAGAATGCCATCCTGATCGTGGAGTACGCGGTGCTGAAGAAGCAGGAGGGTCTGTCCACCTGCGGCTCGGCGCTGGAGGCGGCGCGCCTGCGCTTCCGGCCGATCCTGATGACCTCGCTAGCCTTCATCCTGGGGGTTGCCCCCCTCGCCTTCTCGACCGGCGCGGGTGCCGGGGCGCGCCTGGCAGTGGGCACCGGCGTCATGGGTGGCATGCTCGCCGCCACGTTCCTGGCGATCTTCTTTATCCCCTTGTTCTTCAAGCTGATGACCGACGGTCACCTGCGCGAGAGGCGCAGCACCGGCGAGATCCGCACGGAGATCGAACACCACCGGGCCCTCGGCGAGCACCCCATCGACCGGCCTGGCCATCACCCGCCTGCGCTGGGCACGGCCTGAGGCGACCCGGCAGGTTTCCCCGGCAATCCCGTTTCGCGTCATAAAGTTGTAGGCTGGCTTTGTGAGAAATGTGGGCGTACACTGGCGATGGGGAGGGCGCCCGGCCGCAGGCCGGGGCGGCTGCGCTCCTGGCGGGATACAGGCAGCCGATGACGACGCACGAGGTACTGCCGTGGCAGGAACAGGCCGAGCCCGAGGTCGGGTTCGCCATGGATCGCTTCGGCAACGTCAGTCAGATGGGAGCCGGCTGGAGCATGCTGACCGGCGGCTCGCCGCATGACGTGCTGTCCCGGCCCTTCGCCGACATCCTCCATCCGGCGGACCGTCCGCCGGTGCTGGAAGCCCTGCAGTCCCTGATCCGCGGCGAGATCTATTCCTGCCGCATGCCCGCGCGCTGCCTGCGCCGCGACGGGCTGCACTGCAGGGTGGAGATCTACGCCCATCCCACGCTCGACGCGGACGGGCGCATTGCCGGGGTGCGCGGCAGTTTCACGGACATCACCGCCCGGCGCAAGAGCATGCGCGCGCTGCGCGAGAGCGAGGCGCGCTTCCGCGCCATCAGCGACGCTTCGCCACTGGGCGTGTACGTGACCGATGCCGCCGGCGGCTGCATATTCGCTAATGCCAACTTCGAGCAGATCTCGGGGCTGCGGGCCGACCAGGTGCGCGCTTCGGGCCATCTGTCCACGCTGCATCCGGAGGACCGCACGCGCGTGCTGCTGGCGCGCGAGGCCGCCACCCGCAGCCGAACGCCGTATGGCGTCGATTGCCGCTACCTGCACACCGACGCCACCGTGGCGTGGACGCGCATCAACGGCGCCCCGATCCGCGACGGCAACAACCTCCTCGGCTTCGTGCACGTGGTCGAGGATGTGAGCGCCCAGCGCTGCGCCAGCGAGTCCCTGCGCCGCAGCCAGGAACGCCTGCAGCTCGCGCTGGAGGGTTCCGGCGACGTGCTGCTCGACTGGGACCTGCGCAGCGGCGAGGTGTACCTGAGCGAACAGTGGGGACAACTGGTGGACGGGCCCCGCGGCGCGGCGGTCACCACCGTGCGCGACCTGCTGGAGCTGGTGCACCCGCGCGAGCAGCCGCTGGTGCAGCAGGCGCTGGACGAGACCTTGCGCGGGGAGCGGCCCTTCCTGCGCGTGCAGTACCGCGTGCGCACTCAGACCGGCGAGTGGAAATGGGTCGAGACCCACGCGCGCGTCATGGAGCGCGGCGATGACGGCACGCCCCTGAGAGTAACCGGGACCAGCGCCGACATCACCGACCGCAAGAACCTGGAAGCGCGCCAGGCCGAGTTCATGGCCACCGTCAGCCACGAGCTGCGCACACCGCTCGCCTCGGTGCTGGGGGCGCTGGAAATCCTGCGCGAAGACTATCTCGCCGAGCTGCCCGAGGACGCGCGCCGCTTCATCGAGATGGCGCTGCGCAACGGCAACCAGCTCGCCGGGCTGATCCAGAGCGTGCTCGACCTGGAGCGCATCGAGACCGGCGTGCACGGTTTCGACTTCGCCGCCGTGCCGGTGAAGGAGCTGCTCGGCCGCGCGCTGCAGGTCAACGAGGCCTTCGCGCTCAAGCTCGCCGTGCGGTTGGAGATGGACGCCGCGGGCGGCACCGACTGCTATGTGTGGACCGACATGGTGCGCGCGCTGCAGGTATTGACGAATCTCATCTCCAACGCCGTGAAGTTCTCGCCGGCGGGCCAGTGTGTCACACTGGGCAGCCTCTGCACGTCCGATCGCGTGCGGTTGTTCGTCGAGGATCACGGCCCCGGCATCCCCGAGGACTCGCGCGACTGCATCTTCCAGCGCTTCGGCCAGGCCTCGAACCAGGAGCACTCGCGCCTACCGGGCAGCGGGCTGGGGCTGTCCATTTGCAAAGCGCTGGTCACGCGCATGGGTGGCGACATCGACCTGCACTCGGAAATCGGGCGCGGCAGCGTGTTCTGGATCGAGCTGCCGAAAGCCAAAGGAGTGGCCGGCACTGCGTGAGCGCCCAGGCGTTGCCGTCGGGCCCTTGCGTCACACCAATTCCCGCAGCACCTCGCACCACGCCAGCGCCAGGTTGCGCCGGTCGTAACCGCCCCCGCCAAAAGCCATCAGGCGCCCGGCACAGAACTCGTCCGCGAAATGGCGCAGGCTGCGCGCCGCGTG
Organism: Burkholderiales bacterium; assembly: GCA_036554965.1. Lineage (GTDB taxonomy): Bacteria > Pseudomonadota > Gammaproteobacteria > Burkholderiales > SHXO01 > SHXO01. The sequence goes on along the minus strand of DATBMG010000172.1, from coordinate 32,598 downwards.
CCGGTGCACAGCCGGCGTGTAGCGCAGGTGTGCCAGCGGGTCGCCGTCGAGCCCGTCGGCGCCGCACTGGAACAGCAGGACCTGCGGCTTGAACGCGCGCAGGTGCGCGATCACGCGCGGCCATGCCGCGAGGAACTCCCCGTCGCCCGCACCGGGCGGCAGCGGGATGTTGAGCTTGGTCCCCTCGGCTGCGCCCTCGCCGGTTTCGTCCGCGCGGCCGGTCCCCGGATACAGATAGCGCCCGTCCTCGTGGATGTCGGCGAAGATCAGGTCGGGATCCTCTTCGAACGGGTAGAACACGCCGTCCCCGTGGTGCACGTCGATGTCCACGTAGCCCACGCGCCGCACGCCGTGCTCGCGCCGCAGCGTCTCGATCGCCACGCCCAGGTCGTTGAACACGCAGAAGCCGGCGGCGCTGCCGCGGCTGGCGTGGTGCAGCCCGCCGATCGGCTGGAAGGTGCGCGAGCACTCCCCGCGCATCACGCGCGCAACGCCGTCCAGCGCCGATCCGACCACGGTGGCGCCGGCCTCGTAGACCTGCGGGAAGACCGGCGTGTCGCCGTTGTCCAGGAACTCGAGCCCGTCGCGCTCGGCGTTGCGCACTCGATCGACGTAGGCGGCAGTGTGGAAGCGCTCGATCGCCTCGCGCGCGGCGACGCGCGGCGGGAACGCCTGCGCCAGCCGCTCCAGGCCCTGGCGTTGCGCTTCGCGCAGGAACGCGCCCTGCCGGTCCACGCCCAGCGGATGCCCGAACGGGAAGCCGTAGCGGCCGAGCGCTTCGCCGTGATACAGACAGGCGCCGTGGCTCATATGTGCTTGCGCGCTCGCGCGTGCACCGGCCGCGCCGAGCACCGACAGGCCGGCGACGGCACGCACGAGCCAGCGGCGCCGGCTCGCCGCAGCCCTCGGATCAGGCGCATAGCGCGGCGCCACAGTTCCAGCACACCTGGAAGTTCGCGGGATTGTCCTCGCCGCAGCTGCTGCAGGCGGCGGACGCGGTCTCCGGCGGCGCGCGCTCGAACTCGCGCATCACTTCCTGCGCGCGCGCGTAGTCACGCTCGTCCGCCACCCAGACTTCGGGCAGCGCCTCGGGCACGGGGAGCTGCCCGGCCCCGCTCTGAGCGTTCTCGTTGAACACGTGCGCGGCGATCCCCGATTGCTCGAGCAGGCCGCGCAGGATGTGGGCATCGGGCAAGCTGACCGCCCGGCACAGGCGTTTCATGGGTGCGCTGGTTCCGTGCCTCGCGCCGGCATGATAAACCGAGGCCCGGCGGCGCGCCTTGCGGGCGCGCCGCCCCGAGGCGCCCAAGCAGCCCCGCGCAGTGCCGCGTTTCAGGTGAAAAGATCGAGCTGCGGCCGGTCGCGCGCCGGCTTGAAGCGCGTGGTATCGAGCGCCATGCGCCGCTCGCGATTCAGACCGAGGCGACGGCAGGCGATGTCGAAGCGCTTCTCCAGCAACTCGGCGAGCAGGCCCTGGCCGCGCATGCGCGAGCCGAAGCCCGGGTCGTTCTCGCGCCCGCCGCGCATCTGCCGCACGCGGCTCATGACGTGCGCGGCCTTGAGCGGGAAGTGATGCTCCAGCCAGTCCTTGAACAGCTCCTTCAGCTCCCAGGGCAGGCGCATCAGCACGTAGCCGGCGGACTGTGCGCCCGCCTCCGCCGCCGCCTCCAGAACCGGCTCGAGCTCCGAGTCGGTGAGGAACGGGATCACCGGCGCCACCATCACGCCCACCGGGACGCCGGCGGCAGCGAGGTTGCGAATCGCCTGCAGCCGGCGGCGCGGCGCCGCCGCGCGCGGCTCCATGCGCCGCGCCAGCTCGTGGTCGAGCGTGGTGACGCTGACGAACGCCTGGACCAGGTGCTTCTGCGCCATCGGGACGAGCAAGTCCAGATCGCGCTCGATCATGGCGTTCTTGGTGATCAAGGTGCACGGGTGCTCGCACTCGGCCAGCACCTCGAGCACTTGACGCGTGATCCGCCATTCGCGCTCGATCGGCTGATAGGCGTCGGTGTTCACGCCGATCGCGATCGGCTCTACGCGGTGAGCGGGCCGCGAAAGCTCCTTACGTAGCAGCTCGGCCGCGTTCACCTTGGCGAACAGCCGCGTCTCGAAGTCCAGGCCTGGCGACAGCTCGAGGTAAGCGTGAGAGGGACGGGCGTAGCAATAAGTGCATCCATGTTCACATCCGCGATAGGGATTGATCGAGAACGTGAACGGCACGTCCGGGGAGTCGTTGCGGGTGAGGATGCTCTTCGCGTGCTCGGCGGTGACGGTGGTGCGCGGCCGAGGCGCTCCCTCCTCGGGCGGCGTGTCCCAGCCGTCGTCGAACGCCTCGCGCGCGAGCGACTCGAAGCGCCCCTCTGGGTTGAGCGCCGCGCCCCTGCCCTTGACGGGGCGGGCGGGAGAACCGTCGACGGTCTTGAGCGCCATGCCTGGTAGCATATACAGGTATGGGGCCGCCGTCCAGTTTCGCGTGACGGCGTAGGCGGGCGTCACAGCGCCCGCCGGCAAGGCGTGAGCAAAAAGCGCGTCGGCGCTTGCCTCTCAGGCGCGCGTCAGGCCGACAGCCCCATCATGCGCAGCGCGCCGGCGAACAGCGCGCTGCCGGGATCGGCCAGCCGCTCGAGGATGGTGAAGTGATCGTCCTCCGGGCAAGGGATCTCGCCCGCGACGACCTTGCCCCACTTGCTCTTGATCAGCGCGACCTGCTCGTGGAAGCCTTGCTGCTCCTTGCCGCCCGCGGCGAGGAACAGCGGCGCGTCGGTGGCCGGCGGCATGTTCGCCGGACTGACTCTGCGCGCCATGGCCGCATCGAACCGCACATCCACGTTCACCGAAGGCGTGCTCATCACCGGCAGGACGTCGAAGATGCCGCTGACCGACAGCCCGCCCTGCACCGTCTTGGCGGGCAGGTCCGGCGCGAAGCGCGGCCACTGCGCGGCGAGCATCATCGCGGTAAGATGCCCCCCGGCCGAGTGCCCGGCCACGTGCAGCCTCCCCTGGGGCGCCCCGAAGTTGCCGCCGTTGCGATACAGCCAGGCGCCCGCCTGCAACACCTGGCGCACGATGTCCTCCACCGTCACCGCCGGGCATAGCGCGTAGTTGACCACGGCCACCGTGACCCCCGCCTCGACGAAGGGTTGCGCCACGAACGAGTGCTGGCTCTTGTCCAGCGCGCGCCAGTAGCCACCGTGTATGAACATCAGCAGCCCATGGCTCGCACCCCGGGCGCGGAACAGATCGAGCTTTTCCATGCTGTGGCCGCCATAGGCCACGTCGAGATAGCCGTCCATGCGGCTGCGGGCGCGCTCCGAGCGCTGCGCCCAGCGCTCGAAGTGCTGCGCGTACTCGGGCACCGCCAGACGCGGGTTGTAGCGCGACTCGTAGTATTGCGCATCCGTCTTCATCTTGGGCCTCTCCTTCTTGGATGCGCGTATTGTAAAGGGACGCCGAGAAACCCCTCTCGAGTCACGCCTGCCGGTTACGCTCCATCGATCACGCCTTCTCGTCGCCCGCCGCACCCTGCGTCATCGTCGGCAGCAGTCCGGGCAGGAACTGGTCGCCGGCCATGCCGTTGATCGACAGGCTGCCCGCCGCGAACTCGGCGCGCACCACGAACTTGTCGCCCTCGGCCTTGAGCAGGCCGCTGGCCTCCAGCCCGGCGAGCGTCTGCTGCGCGATCTGCTGTGTGAGGGCATGCACGCGCGCCTCCTCCGGCGGCGTGCCCTGCTCGGTCAGCGCGCTGCTCGCCTGCGCACGCGCCTGCTTCTCGAGCCACGCCTGCAGCAGCGTGGTGGACAGCTCGGCCGAGCCGCTGAACTTCACCCGCGACAGCATCTCGGCGGGGGCACCGCCGCCCTGGGCCATGCCGCTGCCGTCGAAGCCCAGCACCGCCGAGCCCGACACGCTGCCGTTCGCCATGGTCATGCCGAGCTTCTTGACGCGCATCTCGGGCGAGCCCTTGAGCAGCTCGCTGATCATGCCCGTCGCCAGCTGCGCCGCCAAGCGGTTGTGCGCCTGCGGGCTCACCGCGGCGCGCTCGGCGCCGGCCACGTCGTCGAAGTACTTGGCCAGCACTTGCTTGTCGAGCCGGTCGAGCTCAATCTCCAGCACCGCGTCCCGGAAGCCCTGCGCCTGCTCGCCGGCGCCGGCGGCCACGCCTTCGCGCACCTTCAAGCTGTAGCCCACCAGCACGGTCGTACCCTGGTTGCGCTGAATCACGCTGCTGTCCACGCCTTTCAAGCTGGCCGACCCGAACGGACTGGCCAGAGACAGCTCGCCGATGCCCATGCTCGTCTGACCGGACCATTCCGCCTGGTTGCCGTTGACGTCCCAGTCGCCCTGCACCTTCATGCCGGCGAAAGTTGCCGACAGCCCGCCGCCGTCGATCTGCACGCGAGGCAAGTCGAACGCCAGCGCGACGCGCGCGGGTCCGGTCACCGAGATCCGGCCGCTGCCCCCGCCCCAAGTGAGCTTGACATCGGGCCGGGTGAGCATCTGCTTGCTGAACGCAGGCGACTCCACCGTCATGCTGACATTGCGGTCGAAGTCCACCACGGTGTGCACCGACACCGCCGGCTGGGTGCCGAAGTAGTAGTCCGCCGCCGCCTGCACCTTCTGCGGCCAGCGCGGCGTGGAGTGCACCATCACCAGGCCGCGCTCGAGATCGGGCACGTGACGGATGGCATGATGCACGTCGAAGTATACCTCGGGGTCCGCCTTGAGGGCCACGCGATGCACTGCAGACGAGTTGAGCCAGCCGCGCTCGTACTGCACCAGCGACACCGCCACAGCCGAGTTGTCGCCCAGCGCGGGATGCTTCAGCGCGGCGAGAAAACGCTGCTCGGTCTGCCGGCCCAGGTACCAGGGAAAGGCGGCCGCGGCCCCGGCGATGAGGAGCAGGACGAGGGCCAGCGCGATCTTGAGTTTTCTCATGGATGCTCCCGGTTTGACACTTCGCTGTCTATCGGCGCCTGTATGACGCAGCATCCGTGCCCGCGAGCGGCGAGTCGCGAGCGTGCTACCATCGCCGCGTTCCCGTTGACGCGGAGGCGACGATGGCAGGCGCATTCGTGCACCCCGAGTACCTGGTCTCCACCGGCTGGCTGGCGCAGCATCTGGACGATCGGCGCGTGCGCGTGCTGGACGCGACCACGCATCTGCCGCCATTGCCGGACTTCTCGCTGTACGAGGTGGTGTCGGGACGGGCGGATTTCGAGAAAACGCACATCCCCGGTGCGCAGTTCGTCGACATCGAACATGAGCTGTCCACCCCGCATCCGCGCCTGCACTTCACGCTGCCCGATGCAAACACGTTCGCCGATGCGATGGGGCGGCTGGGGGTGGGCGACGACACCCGCGTGATCTGCTACGCCAGCGCCAACCATTGGTGGGCCACGCGCCTGTGGTGGATGCTGCGGGTGTTCGGACACGATCACGCCGCGGTGCTCGACGGCGGATTCCAGAAGTGGCGCGCGGAGGGGCGGCCGGTCGAGAGCGGACCGGGGCGGACGCGTGCGCCGGCACGGTTCACGCCGCGTCGACGCGCGGAGCTGGTAGCCGGCAAGGACGAAGTGCTCGCCGCGATCGGTCGCCGGGACGTGTGCACGGTGAACGCACTGCGGCCCGAGCAGCACGCCGGGACGGGTGGCGTGCACTACGGCCGCCGCGGCCACATCCCGGGCAGCGTCAACATCGCTGCGGTCGCGCACGTCAATCCCGACAATACGTTCAAGAGCGCGGACGAGCTGCGCGCGATATTCGCCGGCGCGTTGGCCAGCCCCGATGTGATCGCCTACTGCGGCGGCGGCATCGCGGCCACCAGCGTGGCGCTGGTGCTCGCGGCGCTGGGCTACGACCGCGTCAAGGTCTACGACAACTCGCTCACCGAGTGGGCGGCCGATCCGCAGTTGCCAATGCGCATCGGGGCGTAGCAGGAGGACGATGATGCTCGAGCATTACCCCGTCAACCGCGGCGACTACGACGGTCCGGTGCTGATCACCGGCGCCGGCGGCTGCATCGGCAGTTGGGCACTGGCGCTGCTCACACGCGCCGGCGTGCCGGCAGTGGCGTACGATCTGACCGAGGACAAGCGCCGCACGCGGCTGCTGATGTCCGACGCGCAGCTCGCCGCGGTGCGCTGGCTCACCGGCGACATCGCGGACCACGACGCGGTCCTGAAGGCGGTCGAGGCGAGCGGCGCAACCGCGATCGTGCATCTGGCGGCCCTGCAAGTACCGTTCTGCAAGGCCGATCCGGTGGCCGGCGCGAAGGTGAACGTGGTGGGCACGGTGAACGTGCTGGAGGCCGCGCGCAAGCTCGGCATCCGGCGCTTGAGCTACGCCAGCTCGATCGCGGCGCACGGAGCGCTGGAGGGCCACGGCACGCTGCCCACGCTGTACGGCGCCTACAAGTACTGCAACGAGGAGACCGCCAGGGTCTACTCGCAGGATTGGGGGGTGCACGGCGTCGGGCTGCGTCCGGGCGTGGTGTATGGCGTGGGCCGCGATCAGGGCATGACTTCGAAGACCACGGTGGCGCTGCTGGCCGCGGCCGCGGGCAAGCCCTACGACATTCCGTTCCGCGGTCCGATCTCTTGGCTGCACGCGGGCGAGGTCGCCAGCGCTTTCCTGAAGGGCGTGTCGCGGCCGAGAGCGGAAGCTGCGGTGTTCGACATCAACGGCGTGGCCTCGACGGTGGAGGCGTCGGTCGCGTTGCTGCAACGGGTGGCGCCCGGTGCGGCGATCACCTGCTCCGGCCAGGCGCTGCCTTTCCCGATGGACTTGTCCGACACCCCGGTGCGCGCCTACCTCGGCGACTACGGCTCGGTGCCGGTGGAAACCGGTATGCGCGGTACGCTGGAAGCGTTCAAGACGCTGCTCGCAAGCGGCCTGCTCGACGCGCAGAGCATCGCATGAGAAGCGCCATCACCGCCCGTGTCGCGCTGCTAAGTGTCGCGCTGCTGCTGTGCGTCGCGCCGCTCGTACGGGCCGCGCCGGAGGTCGACGAGCCGGCGCCGCCGCTCAAGGGCCGCTTGTTCTCCGGCGCCGATTTCGACCTCGCCGCCATGCGCGGCAAGGTAGTGCTGGTCAACTTCTACTCCAGCTACTGCAAGCGCTGCGCCTTCGAGATCGGGACGCTCGAGGCGTTCTACGAGGAGCACCGCGCCGAAGGCTTCGAGGTGGTCGCCATCGGCGTGGACGACCTGCGCGACCGCCATCGGGTCGAGCGCATGCTCGGCATCTACAATCTGCCGGGCATGATGGCGCAGGAGCTCACCGAGACCGGCTTCGCCGCGCGCTACCCTACGCCCACCGCCTTCATCGTCGACCGCGACGGCATCCTGCGCCACCGCATCACCGGCGGCAAGATTCCCGCCCACTACCGGGAACTGGTGCTGCCGCTGCTGGCGCGCTGAAGACAGGGGGTGCGCCGGATGCGACGTGAGATCGTTCCGGCATGCGTTGTGCATCGCGGTGCGCTGCTCAGCCTCTCGGATCGCTCTATGCGCCTGTTCCCCCCAAGCGACGTTCTTCGCGCTGCGGCCACGGCCCTGCTGCTCGGCCTGCCCTGCGTGGCGCAGGCGGCCACGCCCAGCTTCCTGTGCAGCAAAGCCCGCACGTGGGTGGAGAAGACCATTTGCGCGAGCGAGCGCTTGTCGGATCTGGATCTGGAGCTGGCCACGGTGTACGCACGCCTGCTGCGAGTCGCCAGCGCCAACGCGGAGAAGGCGCTCACTTCGGATCAGCACCGCTGGTGGGCAACGCGCGACGAGTGCCGGCGCCAGGCGCATCCGGGCGAATGCCTGGAGACGCGCTACGTGCAGCGCATCGCGCTGCTCAAGGCACGGCCGGACTACACCGAGCTGCGGCCCGGACCGGTGGAGCTGCCGCCCGAGTCCCTGTCCGCCGTCGGCGAGGGCTGGTCCAAGTCGCTGTCGCGCTACCTGAAGGCGATGCGCGCCTGCCTGCGCCGCGCGCCGGCGCCGGTGAAGGTGATCGGCGCGGGCTGGGAGGAGCCCGGGCAGGAGCTGAACGTCGGGTTGCGTATGCGCGGTCCGCGCGACGAAATCTGGGTCTGCGTCGCTGCTCGCAACGGCTCGCAGGTGCTGAGCTTTCGCGACGCCAACATCTACGAGCCGCTGCCGCCCGAGGGACCGTTGTTCTACCCCGACCCGACTGCGCCGCCAGCAGGCGCGTGCGGCACGCCGGTGCAGGTGCTGGACGAGTACGAAGCGCCCGTGGGGTGGCTGGGGCCGCAGTGCGCCGAGACCGCGGCCCAGACGCCCGCAGAGACGCGCTGATTCGAGCCCAGGCCCGCTTTCCTTCCCAATCCACGCCGCTGCCGCGGCTTCATCCGGGCTACGCCCGTTGCGCAGCGAGCTGGTGTCGCCTGGAATACCGCGGCGCATGCAGCGCCCGCGTCCGCATCCCCGTGTAGCATGCGTACCGCAGCCCGCAGCGCACAGACTTGTTCGCGCAATGACCCGTCACGACCACAGCGCCGAGGTGAACAAGCACGGCTCGCTCGCGGTGCGCGTGCTGCTGGTGCTCGCCGGCACCGCGTTCGTCGCGCTCGGCATCGCCGGGGCGTTCCTGCCGGTGCTGCCGACTACCCCGTTCCTCCTGCTCGCCGCGGCCTGCTATGCACGCGCATCGACGCGCTTTTACAACGGCCTGCTCAACAGCCGCGCGTTCGGACCGACCATTCGCGAGTGGCAGCGCTATCGCAGCATCCCCTACCGCACCAAGCTCAGGGCCATCGCGCTGATGGCGATCACGCTGTCGATATCGATCGCCTTCTTCGTCACGCTGCCGGCGTTGCAGCTCGCCCTGGCGGTGCTCGGGATGGCGCTCGCCGTCTACCTGTACCGGATCCCATCCCGAGACCATCCCCGGCGGCGCGCCGGATCGTGAAACAAGTCGACGGCCGTGGCGTCCTCGGGCATCGCTTGACGCAACATGACATCGGCGTCGCCGGGGTGGGACAGCGCCGGCTTGCGCAGCGCGCGGGGGATTCGCGTGCCGGCCGGCTGGCCGGTTGCAGGTACTCTATGAATCAGAGCGTTACGCATCGGTCCCCAAACGCGCGGACGACCGGCGCAGATCCTGCTTCCCTGCGTTGCGCGTTCGCCGATGCTCCTGCCATGCGCCACCTCACGTCTCACACATTGCTGCACAGCCTGTTCCGCGCCGGTCTGCCCTGGCTGCTGGTCGCTGTGCTGATGTTGGGCAACCTGATCCTGTCGCAGACCAGCGCAGTCCTGCACTAACCCGCCCCGGTGCAGGAGCGGGTATTTCGAACCGCCGCGGACCGATTTGACCGGGCCGCGCGCATGCCTTAAGGTGCGGGGTCGCAACCCATGAGCCCTCCGCACCCGAGCCAGTCGCTGCGCCGCGACGCCCAGATCATCGCCCTCGTCGGACTGGCCCACGGCACTTCGCACTTCTATCACCTGCTGTTCGCGCCGCTTTTCCCGTGGCTCAAGGCGGCCTTCGGGTTGAGCTACGCGGAGCTGGGGCTGTTGCTGAGCGCGTTCTTCGTGGTGTCCGGGATCGGCCAGGCGCTGGCGGGTTTCCTCGTCGATCGCATCGGCGCCTGGATCGTGCTGATGGCGGGGGTGGGTCTACTGGGGGTCGCCGCTATGACCCTGGCGGCCAGCCAGAACTACCCCATGCTGATGCTGGCGGCGGCGATTGCCGGCCTGGGCAACAGCGTCTTTCATCCGGCCGATTTCACCATCCTCAACCGCCGCGTCAGCGTGCCCCGGCTCGGCCACGCGTTCGGCATGCACGGCATTTTGGGCACCATGGGCTGGGCCACCGCGCCGGTGTTCCTGGCCGGACTGGCCACGCTGATCGGCTGGCGGCTGGCGCTGCTGGCGGCGGCGCTGCTGACTTTCGCGATCCTGGCGTTGCTCCTCGCCAATCGCGCGCTGCTGGATACGCGCGAGCTACATGCGGCCGGGGCCGCCAAGGGCGCGGGACAGGCGGACGCGCTCGCATTCCTGCGCCTGCCGGGCGTGTGGATGTGCTTCGCGTTCTTCTTCATCACCTCCATGTCGCTGGGCGGCATCCAGAGCTTCGCCCCATCCGCACTGGTGGAGCTCTACGGCGTGCCGGTAACGCTCGCCACCAGCTCCATCACCGCGTACATGGTGGCCAGCGCCGGCGGCATGATCACGGGCGGCTTTCTGGCCGCGCGCACCAGCCATCACGAACGCATCATCGCCGGCGCCTTCGCCGTGGCCGGCGCGCTGTGCATGCTGGTGGCGAGCGGCACGGTGTCGCCGGCGACCACCATCGTGTTGCTGGCCCTGATCGGCTTCGGCTCCGGCATCGCCGGCCCCGCGCGCGATCTGCTGGTGCGTGCCGCGGCCCCGCGCGGGGCGACCGGGCGGGTGTATGGCGTCGTGTACTCCGGCCTGGACGTCGGCATGTCTATCGCGCCGCTCATGTTCGGGGCGATGATGGACGGCGGTCACCCGGGCTGGGTCTTTATGGCGATCGGGCTGTTCCAGGCCCTGGCGTTGCTCACCGCCATCGGGCTTGGCGGCAGCACACAGCGCGCGCGCGCGCAGCCGGCGTGAGCACCGCACCACGCACCCGTTCCGCCGCCTCACCCTCTGCACGCCGCCGCACCGTCTTCCTGCCGACTGCGCCGCCTTTTCTGCTGACCGCCTTGCGCTCCGCTAAAGGCCTTGGCGGGGGTGTCGAAGTCCCTCGTAGCGGCGCTCGGTGCCGCGCCGGGCCGAGCGCCCGCAGCCGGAGAGAGTTCACAATGAGCCGAATCGCATTGCTGTGCGCAGGACTGCTGCTCTGGCCGGCGATCGGCACGCAGGCCGACGGGACGAAGACGCGGCCGGCCGCGGGCAGCCCCTCGACTGTGGCGCCGGCCGCGGACGCCAGCAGCCTTTCGGAGCGCAGCGCGCCGCTGGTACGCGAGCTGGAGGCGCGCTACAAAGAGTCGATGCAGGCCGCCCGTCGCGGCGACGCGGACGCCTACTGGAGCACACGCACGGCAGCCTCGCGCAGCCGGCCGCCGCGGCTCGACGCCGCCCGGCTGCGTCTGCTGGCCGACCTCCTGCCACCCCTGGAGGCGCTGCACTTCGTGCGGCTGGACACGACGGGCAAGACTGCGCGGGCGCTGTACCGTTGGCGCAAGGAAGACGTGGCGCAGTACTCGGTGATCACCTACCGCATGGAGGGCGGCGAGTGGAAGGTCGACGACGTCTCGGTGCGCAGGACCGGCAGCATCGCGGGAGCGCCGGTGGTGTCGGCACCCCCCTCCGAACCGGCCAGCGCGCGCGCGTTGCCAACGCCCGGCGCGTCCACGGAATCGCGAGCACAGGAATTGCTCAAGGCCTGGGAGTCCGGTGAGTCGGCCACCGGCCGCTCGCTCAGCGCTCCGCGGCTATAACCGCTTCGTTATCATCTCTTTTCAGCCCTGCGCGCGCGGCGTACCATTCCGGCCACTCGGCGCGGCACGGGCGGGGCGCCCCCTCCCGCAGTGCAACAAGAAGCGCGAATCCGGGCCGGGGAAGCTGGAGGAGTGTTGAATCCCACTGACAGCGCGGCACCCGACTACTTCCACAAGGTAGTCGATTGCCAATGGGCCTGTCCCGCCCACACCCCCGTCCCCGAATACATCCGGCTGATCGCGCAGGGTCGCTACAGCGACGCCTACATGATCAACTGGAGATCCAACGTCTTTCCCGGCATTCTCGGGCGCACCTGCGACCGGCCCTGCGAGCCGGCCTGCCGTCGCGGCCGGGTGGAGGAAGGCAACGACGGCAAGGCCGAGCCGGTCGCGATCTGCCGCCTGAAGCGCGTTGCGGCCGACTACAAGGACGACATCCGGGCGCGGTTGCCCAAGCCTGCGAAGCAAAAGAACGGCAAGCGCATCGCCCTGGTGGGCGCGGGCCCCGCTTCGCTCACGGTGGCCCGCGACCTGGCGCCCCTGGGCTACTCCCTGACGCTGTTCGACGGCGATACGCGGGCGGGCGGCATGATCCGCACGCAGATTCCGCGCTTCCGGCTGCCCGAGCACATCATCGACGAGGAGATCGGCTACATCGTCGATCTCGGCGTGGACTTCCGCCCCGGCCAGCGCGTGGACAGCCTCGCCGCGCTGCTGGCGGAGGGTTACGACGCGGTGTTCATCGGCACCGGCGCCCCGCGCGGCCGCAATCTGGACATCCCCGGCCGGAGGGAAGCGGCGGCCAATATCCACATCGGCATCGACTGGCTCGCCAGCGTGTCCTTCGGCCACGTCTCGCGCATCGGCAAGCGCGTGATCGTGCTCGGCGGGGGCAACACGGCGATGGATTGCTGCCGGTCCTCGCGGCGGCTGGGCGGTGAGGACGTGAGGGTGGTGGTGCGCTCCGGCTTCGCGGAGATGAAGGCCTCACCCTGGGAGAAGGAGGACGCCATGCACGAGGGCATCCCGATCCTCAATTACCTCGTGCCGATGGCCTTCACCCACGACAACGGCCGCCTCACCGGCGTGCGGTTCGAGAAAGTTACCGCCGTCCACGACGCGAACGGCCGCCGCCAGTTGCTGCCCACCGACGAGCCCGAAGTGCACCTGGAGTGCGACGACGTGCTGCTCGCCATCGGCCAGGAAAATGCGTTCCCGTGGATCGAGCGCGACATCGGCATCGAGTTCGACCGCTCGGGCATGCCCAGGGTGGATGCGCTGACCATGCAGTCCACCCGGCCGGGCGTGCTGTTCGGCGGGGACGCCGCGTTCGGACCGAAGAACATCATCTGGGCGGTGGCACACGGCCACGATGCGGCCATCACCATCGACCGGCTGTGCCACGGCGAGGATCCGCGCCAGCGCCCGGCGCCGATGGTCAACCTCGTGTCCCAGAAGATGGGCATCCACGAGTGGAGCTACGACAACGCCATCTCCGGCGACCAGCGCTACCGCGTGCCGCTCAAGGAGACCCGGATCACGCTCAAGGACATCCGGATGGAGGTGGAGCTGGGCTTCGATCCCAAGCTCGCCTTCGCCGAGGCGCAGCGCTGTCTGAATTGCGACGTGCAGACGGTGTTCACGCCCAAGCTGTGCATCGAATGCGATGCCTGCATGGACATCTGCCCCACCGATTGCATCAACTTCACCGATAACGGCGAGGAGCCGGAGCTGCGCGGCAGACTGCGCGCGCCGGCGACCAACGCCACCCAGGCGCTGTACGTCTCGGACACGCTCAAGACCGGACGCGTCATGATCAAGGACGAGGACGTGTGCCTGCACTGCGGCCTGTGCGCCGAGCGCTGCCCGACCGGCGCCTGGGATATGCAGAAGTTCTACCTGGACATGACACACGCGGGGCAGGCATGCCGCAGCAAGCACAAAGAACCGAGCGCATCAACAACTTCGTAATCAAGTTCGCCAACGTCAACGGCTCCGGCTCGGCCTCCGCGAACGCGCTGTTCGCCAAGTCCATCCTGCGCATGGGTGTGCCGGTCACCCCGCGCAACATCTTTCCGTCCAACATCCAGGGCCTGCCCACCTGGTACGAGGTGCGCGTGAGCGAGGCCGGCTACCTGGGACGGCGCGGCGGCGTCGACCTGATGGTGGCGATGAACCCGCAGACCTGGGACAAGGACGTGGCCGAGATCGAGCCCGGCGGCTACCTGTTCTACGACAGCACCAAGCCGCTGCCCAAGTCGCAGTTCCGCGACGACGTGCACGTGATCGGCATGCCGCTCACCGAGATCTGCAACCGCGAGTACGTCGACGCGCGCGAGCGGCAGCTGTTCAAGAACATCATCTACGTCGGCGCGCTGTCCGCGCTGCTCGGCGTGGACCTGAAGGAGGTCGAGAAGCTCATTGCCGAGCAGTACCGCGGCAAGGAGAAGCTGCTCGAGCCCAACATCAAGGCGCTGCACATGGGGCGCGACTACGCCGCCAATTACCTGCCATCCATCGCCTTGCGCGTGCGGCGCGCCGATGCCGTGGGCGAGCGCGTGTTCCTGGACGGCAACAGCTCCGCCGCGCTGGGCGCGGTGTACGGCGGCGCCACGGTAGCCGCGTGGTACCCGATCACGCCGTCGTCGTCGCTGGCGGAAGCCTTCGCGCGCCACTGTCGCAAGTACCGGGTGGACCCCGACACGGGCAAGAACCGCTACGCCATCGTGCAGGCCGAGGACGAGCTCGCCGCCATCGGCATCGCGATCGGCGCCGGCTGGAACGGCGCGCGCGCGTTCACCGCCACCTCGGGACCCGGCATCTCGCTGATGCAGGAGTTCCTCGGGCTGGCCTACTTCGCCGAGATCCCGGCGGTGATCTTCGACGTGCAGCGCGGCGGCCCCTCCACCGGCATGCCGACCCGCACGCAGCAGAGCGACGTGCTCGCCTGCGCCTACGCCTCGCACGGCGACACCAAGCACGTGCTGCTGTTCCCCGAGGATCCGAAGGAGTGCTTCGAGATGGCTGCGCAGGCCTTCGATCTGGCCGACCGGCTGCAGACCCCGGTGTTCGTGCTGTCCGACCTGGACATCGCCATGAACGAGCGCCTGTGCGACCCGCTCGCCTGGGACGACGCGCGCCGCTACGACCGCGGCAAGGTGATGAGCTTCCAGGACCTGGAGGCCGGGCGCGACTTCGGCCGCTACCTGGATGTGGACGGAGACGGTATCGCCTACCGCACCTACCCGGGCACGCACCCCACGCGCGGCGCCTACTTCACGCGCGGCACCACCAAGGACCGCTACGCGCGCTATAGCGAGGCCGGCCCGGACTACGTGGACAACATGCAGCGGCTGCTGCGCAAGTTCGAGACCGCCAAGGAGCTGGTGCCGGCACCGCACCGGCGCCAGGCGGCACAGCCCGCCCGCTGCGGCGTCATCTACTTCGGCTCCACCGGCCCGGCGATGCGCGAAGCGCTCGACCTGCTGGAGGCACAGGGGCTGCACCTCGATGCGCTGCGGGTGCGCGCTTTTCCGTTCCGCGACGAGGTGAGCGAGTTCATCGCCGAGCACGACCAGGTGTTCGTGGTGGAGCAGAACCGCGACGCGCAGCTGCGCATGCTGCTCGGCAACGAATGCGTCGTGGACCCCGCACGCCTGATCCCGATCCTGCACTTCGACGGCACGCCGATCACTGCGCGCTTCATCGCCGGCGCGATCGCGCAGCAGATGAAGGCGATGAACGTGGCGCCCTTGCGGCGGGTGGCGCAGTAAACGAGAAGAGAAACGTGGTCGGTGAGGCGTGATCGAAGGCGTGACCGAAGGGCGTGAGAGATGACGTATCTGGCTAAACCGAAGTTGCATCACCCGGCCCTGGCGAAGAACCAGCTCGGCTACACTCGCCGCGACTATGAGGGCTCCGTGTCCACGCTGTGCGCAGGCTGCGGGCACGACTCGATCAGCGCCGCCATCATCCAGGCCTGCTTCGAGCTGGACCTGCCGCCGCACCGCATCGCCAAGCTGTCGGGCATCGGCTGCTCGTCGAAGACGCCGACCTACTTCCTGGGCAGCTCGCACGGTTTCAACAGCGTGCACGGGCGCATGCCCTCGGTGCTGACCGGCGCCAATCTCGCGAACCGCGATCTCATCTACCTGGGCGTGTCCGGCGACGGCGACTCGGCGTCCATCGGACTGGGGCAGTTCGCCCACTGTCTGCGCCGCGGCGTGAACATGGTGTATATCGTCGAGAACAACGGCGTCTACGGCCTGACCAAGGGGCAGTTCTCCGCCACCGCGGACAAGGGATCCAAGAGCAAGAAGGGCGCGGTCAACCCGGACTCGCCGATCGATCTGGTCGGGCTGGCGCTGCAACTGGGCGCCACCTTCGTGGCGCGCAGCTTTTCCGGTGACCGGGCCCAGCTGGTGCCGCTGATCAAGGCGGCCACCCTGCACCGGGGCGCGGCCTACCTCGACGTCATCAGCCCGTGCGTGGCGTTCAACAACCACCCGGGCTCGACCAAGAGCTACGACTACGTGCGCGAGCACAACGACGCGGTGAACCGGCTCGACGTGATCACCGTGCGCGAGCCGATCACCGCCGACTATGCGCCCGGCAGCGTGGAGGAAGTGGTGCAGCACGACGGCTCGGTGGTGCGGCTGCGCAAGCTGCGCGGCGACTACGACCCCCACGACCGCATCGCCGCCCTCAACATCCTGCAGGAGCGCGCTGCGGCCGGTGAAATGGTGACCGGGCTGCTGTACGTCGACGCCGACCCCGACGATCTGCACGGCAACCTGAACACCGTGGAAGCGGCCTTCAATCAGCTGGCGGAGCGGGAGCTCTGCCCCGGCGCGGCGGCGCTGCAGAAGTTCAACGCCTCGTTGCGCTGAACCAGCCTGAACCCCGCCGGCGTCCTGCTGATTCTGCTCGGCCTGCTCCTCGGTCCAGGGTACTACCTGTACTGCGAGCGCGTGAGCGGGCGCACCACCGGGACGTTCGCGCTCGATGAGCGCGCCGACCGCTGGGCCCTTCCAGACGGGAGCATTCAGCGCTTCCGCAGCGGCCTCGCCTACCGGCCGCTGCTCCTCGATCTGCACCCCGAGCGCAACGGCGTGCGGCTCACCCTGGCCTTCGACATGCCCGCCGAGGGAAATCCTGCGGTCAATCGCTACCAGGCGACGCTGTTCGAGCTCGACCACCCGTTGCTGCAACGAGAGCTGAGCATGGACGTGGGGCCGGGCGCCTCGGCATCGGCTAGGGTGGGCACGGTGCAAGTCCACACCCCCGGCGAGCATCTGTTCGTGCTCGAGGAGCTGGGTGCGCAGGCGCTGACGCCGGTGCGGGCGACTCTGACGGTGCGCGAGGAGATCGAACGACCCTCGATGCCGGTGGTCTGGGCCGGCGTGGCCATGGTCCTGGCCGGGGTGGGTTGGATGACCTACCGGCTGTTGCTGCGTGCGACCTGAGGCCGGCTTCGGCGTGGCCCGGGTCTTGCAGCGCGTGAGCTATACTGCTGCTGATCCACATGAGAACCTCTCCCGTGCAACCGGCCGCGCGACGCTTCGCCGTCGTCGCAGCCTTCGTCGCGTTGTTGTGCGCGCCGCCGCTCGCCGGCGCGGCTTCCGAGCTGATATCCGCGCTCGGCTCGAGCAAACCGCCTTTCGTGCCGCTCAGCGAGGAGGAAGCGCATCACGCCTTGGAGCGAGATCTGCTGCTCAAGGTCGGCAAGCACCTGCAGACGTCCGACTATCCGGGCGAGGCACGGCGCTGGCGCTGGACCGGCACCGTGCTGGTGGAAGTGCTGGTGGCTGCCGACGGGATGGTGAAGCAGGTTGCACTGTCGCGCACCAGCGGGTTCCGCGTGCTCGACATGCAGGCGCTCGAGGTGGTGCGCCGGGTCTCGAAGCTGTTCGTGCCGATAGGCTTGCGCCAGCGCGACCGCACGGTGACGGTACCCGTGAGCTTTTATCTACAGAAGTCGTGAGGAGACGCCGCTTGCATCTTATTTCACCTAGGAATATCGTGCGCACCGCGCTCGCCGGCGTGCTGCTCGCTGCCGGCCTGGCGATCGGTCAGGAGCCCGAGCTCGAGGGCCACTGCGCCATGAGTGCCGCTCTGGGCAACAAGCTTCCCACCAGCTGCAGCGTGGTGTGGATCTCGCCGCAGACCAACAAGCTGTACTGCTTCAGCAGCGAGGCGGCCAAAGCCGCCTTCATGCGCGACCCGCAGGCGAACGAGAAAAGCGCCCAGGCGTTCTGGAAGGACCCCAGCTTCTGGGAGAAGCTGCAGAAGGAGCGCGACGAAAAAGGCTGACGGCGGCACATCGGCCGCCCGGCTCCGGCGCCTGGCGCCGGCACACCCGCATCGCCGCTCGAGCGAGCGCGCGCAGGGAAGCGCCATACAATGCCGGGATGGACTATCGCCGCCTCGAAGAGCGCGACCTGCCGGCGGTGCTCGCGCTGCAGGAAGCCAACCTGCTCGGCAACCTGACGCCGGAGCAGCGCGGCCAGGGGTTTCTGTCGGCGCGTTTCAGCGCCGCGCAACTCACCGAAATGGCAGCCGACGTGGCGGTGATGGTCGCCGCGCACGCGGACGGCATCGCAGGCTATCTATGCGCCTCTAGCCTGGCGTTCAACCGCCGCGTGCCGCTGCTGGCGGCGATGATCGAGCGCTTTCCCGACATCCAGTTCCTCGGCCGTACGCTCAGCGCGCAGCGTTGCCTGATCTACGGGCCGGTGTGCGTGGCCGGCTCGCACCGCGGCAGGGGCGTGCTGCGCGGCCTGTACGCCGCATTGCGCACCGAGATCGCGGGCGACTACGACGCGGGCGTGCTGTTTATCGCCAGGGACAACCGGCGCTCGCTCGCCGCGCACGCGGACGGGCTGGGAATGACGCTGGCCGGCGATTTCGCCTTCGCGGACGGGCGTTACTGGATCCTTGCCTTCGCCGTGCCGCCGCCCCGGCATGGCTGAGCGCGCCCAGGCATTGCTGACTAGGTTTGGCGCCGCGCCCGCGGGCCGGCACGCAGGGCCGCGCGCCTGGCGCGCCGCGGCGGTTCGGCCGCCGGCAGCGGCAGCGCCGTCTGGTACTTGACCTGCTTGAGCGCGAAGCTGGACTTGATGTTGCCCACGCCCGGCACGCGCGACAGGAAGTTGAGGATGAAACGCTCCAGCGCTTGCAGATCGGGCACTACCACGCGCAGCAGGTAGTCGGCCTCGCCGGTCATCAGATAGCACTCCATCACTTCGGGGCGGTCGCGGATCGCCGCTTCGAAGCGCTCCAGCACCGGCTCGATCTGCTTCTCCAGTGTCACCTGGATGAACACGCTCACCTTGAGGCCTACGCGCTGCGCATCGAGCAGGCTCACGTAGCGGCTGATGTAGCCGCTCACCTCCAGCGCGCGCACGCGGTTCAGGCAGGGCGAAGGCGACAGCCCGACCTGGCGCGCCAGCTCCACGTTGGAGATGCGCGCGTCGGACTGAAGCAGGGCCAGGATGTTCCAATCGATCGCGTCAAGCTGTCCGTTCAGCATTTTGTCTTGTCTCTAGTCGTGCCGGAAGCATTATGCACCGTCTGCGGCGAATTTCACGAGCGCAGACGCAACCACATGCTTTGTGGTTTGCAGTACGATGAGTTCTCCGCCAACAGCAACGCTTGCATCCGAGCGCTCGGCTTCGAGCCCCTAGATCCTAGCTCCTAGATCCTTCACCGATGACCGACCTCTCCGACATCATCTCCAGCGGCCACTGGGCCGTGCTGCCGCCCGACCTCGATCCGGTCGAGACGCGGGAATGGCTCGACGCGCTCGAGGCCATCGTCGAAGCCGAAGGACCCGAGCGCGCCACCTTCATCCTGCGCAAGCTCTTGGACCGGGCGCGCGCACTGCGCGTGCCGCTGCCCCCGGTGCTGAACACACCCTACTGCAACACTATTCCGCTGTCGGACCAGCCGCAGTACCCGGGAAACATGGAGACCGAAAGCCGCATCAGCGGCCTGGTGCGCTGGAATGCGCTGGCGCTGGTGGTGCGCGCCAACAAGAAGGCCTCGGAGCTGGGCGGGCACATCGCCACCTACGCCTCGGTGGCCGACCTGTTCGAAGTCGGCTGCAACCACTTCTTCCGCGCCGGACAGAGCGGTGACCTGATCTACTGGCAGCCGCACGCGGCGCCGGGTGTGTACGCCCGGGCCTATCTGGAGGGTCGGCTCTCCGAAGACCAGCTCGACAACTACCGGCAGGAGACCGGTGGCCACGGGCTTTCCTCCTACTGCCATCCGTGGCTGATGCCGGCGCTCTGGCAGTTCCCCACCGGTTCCATGGGTCTGGGTGCGATCACGGCGATCTATCAGGCGCGCTTCATGCGTTACCTTGAGAACCGCGGCGTCCTGGAAACGCGCGGGCGCAAAGTCTGGGCGTTCGTCGGCGACGGCGAGATGGACGAGCCGGAATCGATCGCCGGGCTGTCGCTGGCCGCGCGCGAGGGTCTGGACAACCTGATCTTCGTGGTCAACTGCAATCTGCAGCGGCTGGACGGGCCGGTGCGTGGCAACGGCTCGATCATCCAGGAGCTGGAGGGGTTGTTCGCCGGCGCCGGCTGGAACGTGATCAAGGTGCTGTGGGGATCGGACTGGGACCCGCTGTTCGCGCGCGACCACGAGAACATCATCCTGCGCCGGCTGCACGAGACCGTGGACGGCGAGTTCCAGAAGTACGCCGCCACCGACGGACGCTTCAACCGCGAGAACTTTTTCAACAAGTACCCCGAGCTGCAGAAGCTGGTGGCGCACTTGTCCGACGAGGACATCGACCGGCTCAAGCGCGGCGGCCACGACCCGGTGAAGATCTACGCCGCCTACCACGCCGCGGTCAATCACAGGGGCCAGCCCACGGTCATCCTGGCGCAGACCAAGAAGGGCTATGGCATGGGCCACTGGGGCCAGGGCCGGATGACCGCGCACCAGCAGAAGAAGCTCGAGGACGAGGCGCTCCTCGCCTTCCGCGATCGTTTCGCCCTGCCGTTGTCGGACGAGGACGTGCACCACCTGCGCTTCCACAAGCCGGCCACCGACAGTCCGGAAATGAAGTACCTGCACCAGCACCGTCAAGCCTTGGGCGGTTACATTCCCGAGCGCACCGGCCAGGCGCAGCCGCTATCGGTGCCGGCCCTGGAGGGCATGACCAAGTACCTGGAGGGCACAGCCGGGCGCGAACAGTCCACCACCATGGTGTTCGTGCAGCTGCTGGCGCAGTGGCTGCGCGACGCCGGCATCGGCAAGCGCATCGTGCCGATCGTCGCCGACGAGGCGCGCACCTTCGGCATGCAGGCGCTGTTCCGGCAAGTGGCGATCTACTCGTCCGTCGGGCAGGTGTACGAGCCCGAGGACAAGGATGAGCTGCTCTACTATAAAGAAGCCAAGGAAGGACAGATCCTGGAGGAAGGCATCACCGAGGCGGGGGCGATCTCATCCTGGATCGCCGCGGCCACCAGCTACAGCGCGCACGGCGTGCCGATGCTGCCCTTCTACATCTTCTACTCGTGCTTCGGCTTTCAGCGCATCGGCGACCTGGTGTGGGCCGCCGCCGATTCGCGCAGCCGCGGCTTCCTGCTCGGCGCCACCGCGGGGCGCACCACGCTGTCCGGCGAAGGCCTGCAGCACGAGGACGGCTCCAGCCATCTGCTGTTCTCCACCGTCCCCAACTGCGTGGCCTACGACCCGTGCTTCGGTTACGAGCTGACGGTGATCCTGCAGGACGGCATGCGCCGCATGCTGGAGCGGCAGGAGGACGTGTTCTACTACGTCACGGTGATGAACGAGAACTACGTGCATCCGCCGATGCCCGAGGGGGCGCGCGAGGGGATCATCAAAGGCATGTATCGGCTGCGCAGCGCAACGCGCGACGGTGAGGGGGGGCTTCGCGTCCAGCTCCTCGGCTCCGGCGCGATCCTGCGCGAGGTGCTCGCCGCCGCCGACCTGCTGCAGCAGGACTGGAACGTCGCCGCCGACGTGTGGAGCGTCACCAGCTTCACCGAGCTGCGGCGCGAGGGCATGGACGTCGATCGGTGGAACCGGCTGCACCCGGACGCCGAGATGCGCCGCACGCACGTGGAGAAGTGCCTCGCGCCCACCGCCGGCCCCGTCATTGCCGCCACCGACTACATGCGCACCGTGGGCGACCTGATCCGCAACTGGGTGCCGCGCCGCTACACCGTGCTCGGCACCGACGGCTTCGGCCGCAGCGACACGCGCGCCGCGCTGCGCGACTTCTTCGAGGTGGATCGGCGCCACATCAGCGTGGCGGCGTTGCAGGCGCTCGCCGACGAGGGCGGCATCGAGCGCAAGCTGGTTGCGCAGGCAATCGAGAAGTGCGGCATCGACGCGAGCCGCGGCAATCCCTGGGATCGCTGAGGCCCGCGCAGCGCGTCAGTGCGCGAGCGCCTGGCTGCCGTCCTCGCGAAAGCTTCGCTCGGCGGTCGATGCGCCGCCGTCGGCTTGCTGCGAGTCCCGGCAGGGGTACCCGGGGTGGGTGACCCGCGCGTTGTGTCCGCTCAATGCGAGGTAGTGGTTCTGCAGGCCGTAGGCCTGGATCTCACGCTGGTACCAGCGGTTGCAGGCATCCAGCGCCGCTCCCTCGCCATTGAGCTCCTGCAGGTAGTGAACCAGCTCGTGGAACAGGACGGAGCGGTCGAACAGATCGGTTTCCGGATGGAGGTTGTCCTCGAGATAGATGCCCTCGTCGGGAAGATACCAGGCGCGCATGCTGCAGGCATTGCCGCCGCACATCCTCTCCTGGATTTGCGCGCGCGCGACGCGGAACACCGCGGGCTGCAAATCGGGCCTGTGGTAGCGCGTCAGGGCCGGCATCAGGCGCAGCAGGCTGTCCACCAGCTCGGTCATGGACGCGAACTGGCGCCGGTCGACGAAGCGCTCCGGGGATCGGGCGATCAGGGCATCGTCTTGATAGGCGGCGTACAGGCCCGGCTTCGCCGCCGCGCCTGCATCGGGGGCGGGCGCATCGGACATGGCGAGCGCACCAGCGCTGCCCATCACAGCCAGGACAACTGCACAGGAAAGCTGCATACCGAACGCGCGCATACGGCACCTCGCGGATTGCTCGCCCTCCCATCCCCGGACTAGCCGGGTTAACCTGATATGGCGCATAAAACATGCCCAACGCGCACGGCGACGCCGGGCAGTTCGCGCTTCTCTGACAGTTGCGCCGTGCCAACCCCGCCCGCACGAGGTGATGCGGGCTCAAGCGCGAGGCGATGCGACTACGCCGCTCGGTCGCCCGTGGAGGAAGTTCTCGATGTTCTCGACTGCGCGCAGCAGCCCGTCGCGGACGACCTCCGGGGTCTGTCCGGCGTTGTGCGGCGAGAGCACGACGTTGGGAAGGGTGAGGATCGGATCGCCCGCCGCGAGCGGCTCGTCATGGAACACGTCGAGCCCGGCGCAGATGCTGCCCGCGCCGAGCGTTTCGAGCAGTGCGCTGCGCTCGACCAGCGCGCCCCGGCTGGTGTTGATCAGAATGGCCGACTGTTTCATCAAGGACAACTCGCGCCGGCCCAGGAAACCGCGCGTCTCGGGCGCAAGGCGCAGGTGCAGCGTGACGACGTCCGCGTCGCGCAAGATCTCGTCCTTGGGCGCGGCGCGCGCACCGGCAGCGGCGATACGCGCGGCGTCGCGGCGCGCGCTCCACGCCCACGCCTGCATCCCCAGGGCGCGGCCGAGCGCGATCACACGCATCCCGATCGCCCCCGTGCCGAACACGCCGAGCGTCTTGCCGAGAAGCTGCGTCAGCATCTCGCGCGGCCACGCGCCCGTGCGCATCTCGCGGTCGATCTTCGGTATCCGGCGGGCCACCGCGAGCATGAGGGCGAGAGCGTGCTCGGCCACCGCGTTGGCGTTGACCCCGGCGGTGTTGCACACGATGATGCCGCGCCGCTGCGCGGATTCGAGATCGATGTTGTCGGTGCCGGTACCCCACACCGAGATCATCTGCAGCTGCGGGCAGGACGCCAGCACGGCGTCACTGAAGCGCGCATGGGCGCGGATGTTGATGACGATGCGCGCGCCGCCGAGCCGGCGGATGAGCTCGGACTCGCCGTCCGCACCCCGCTCGACGAACACGCGCGTCTCGCCCAGGCGCCGGCAGCGCTCCTCGGCGGCGGTGCCCTTGAACACCGACGGGAAATCGTCGGGAACGACGATAAGAGGCTGGCTCATGGCCCAGAATAGCGCTGATCCGGGGATCGCAGCAATGCCCGCGCGAACCGCGGCTGCGCGCGCCGCTGGGAGCGAAAGACCACCGCGACTGCGGTATCCTTGCGCAACGCCTATCGGAGACGGGAGCCAGACCCGATGCTGGTGAAATTCGAGAGCGATGTTGGCAGCTTCACCATGTTCGGCGACGCCGCGATCGCGCTGTTGAAGATGATGGGGCACAGCGGCACGGTGCCGAGCGCCATCCTGGCGCGGGACATCCCGTCCGCGCTGGAGCGTCTGAAGAGCGCGCTCGCGGAGCAACGCGAGCCGCCACCCGAGCCGGCGGCAGACGAATCCAAGGAGCCGCGCGTGCCGCTGCGCACGCGCGCCTGGCCGCTGCTGGATCTGCTCACCCGCGCCGCGGCGAACAACGCGGACGTGATGTGGCGCTGAGCGGCCGGCGCAGCGCGCCGCGCGGCCGGGCGCCTCGGGGTGACGCGCCGCAGGCGCTCGAGCTGTCACTCGGCTATCGGCCGCCGTTCGACTGGGGTGCGCTGCTCGCCTTCCTCGAGCGCCGCGCTGTGGCCGGCGTGGAGCACATCGCCGACGATATCTATCTGCGCACGCTGCGTGTCGAGCAGGACGGCGCCCCACACGTGGGCTGGGTGGCAGCCAGGCTGGCGCGCCGTGACAGTGCCGTTCGCATCGCGCTGTCTCCTTCTCTGTCGCGCGCGCGCGCGTTGGTGCGGGCGGGCGCCAGGCGTGCTTTCGATCTGAGCTGCGACCCCGGCCGGGTGGCCGCGGTGCTGGGCGCGCTGGGCGCCCGCAATCCGGGTTTGCGCGTGCCGGGGGCTTTCGACGGTTTCGAGGCCGCGGTGCGCGGAATCCTGGGGCAGCAGGTGACGGTCAAGTCGGCGCACACGCTGGCCGGACGTTTCGCCGCCGCCTTCGGGGAGCCGGTCGCCACTCCGCATCCCGCGCTGCGCTTCGCTTTCCCTGGACCGCACCGCATCGCCGCCCTCGAGCCGGCGCGGATCGCAGCGCTCGGCATCGTGCGCACGCGCGCCAGCGCCATCGTCAGCATCGCGCGCGCGCTCGCGCAAGGGGATCTGCGCTTGGAGCCGACCGCAGACGTGAGCGGGACGCTCGAGGCGCTGCGCGCGATTCCAGGCATCGGCGAGTGGACCGCGCAGTACATTGCGATGCGCGCGCTGGCGTGGGCCGATGCCTTTCCGCACAGCGATTACGGCGTGCTCAAGGCGTTGGGGGAAACGAATCCGCGCCGCGCGCTGCAGCGCGCCGAGGCCTGGCGCCCCTGGCGCGCGTACGCGGTGATGCACCTGTGGAAGTCGCTGGAGGCGGCGGCTTGAATCGCTACGGCCGCCACTCGCGCGTGCCTTGCACCTTGCCTTCCGCGTCCACCGATTCCAGGCGCACGGGAAAGCCCCACAGACGGCCCAGGTGGCGCAGCACTTCGTCTGCCTCGGTGTCGGCGAGCGGCCGCCCGCGGTAGAGCTGATTGCGCAGCACCAGCGAGCGGTCGGTGTCGCGCTGGTAGCGGGCGACCTGGATGTCGGGCAGGCGGTTGTCGCGTCGGTACTGCTCGGCCAGCATGCGGCGCACCCGCCGGTAGCCGTACTCGTCGTGGATGCTATCCACGGTGAGCTCGGCTTCGCCCTCGTGATCGGCCACCACGAACAGGCGCCGGTCGCGGATCAGGCGCGGCGAGAGGTACTGGGCGATGAACGATTCGTCCTTGAAGTTGCGCATCGCGAAGTCGAGCTGCGCGCGCCAGTCGGTGCCGGCGAGATCGGGGAACCAGTGGCGGTCCTCCTCGTCCGGGGCCTCGCAGATGCGGCGGATGTCCTGCATCATGGCGAGCCCCAGCGCGTAGGGGTTGATGCCGTGGTAGCCCTTTTCGTCGAAGCCGCGCTGCGTCACCACGTTGGTGTGATGATGCAGGAATTCCAGCATGAAGGCGTCGTTCACCAGGCGTTTCTCGTACATCCGATTGAGCAGCGTGTGATGCCAGAACGTCGCCCAGCCTTCGTTCATCACCTTGGTCTGCACCTGGGGGTAGAAGTACTGGGACAGCTTGCGCACGATGCGCGTCAGCTCGCGCTGCCAGGGCGCCAGTCGCGGCGAGTGCTTCTCGACGAAGTACAGCACGTTCTCTTCCGGCTCCGCCGGGAACGGCAGCTCGTCGACGGCCTCCGCCGCGGCCTCCTTCTGCGGCAGCGTGCGCCACAGGTCGTTGTACAGGCGGCGCTCGTGCTCGGCGCGCTGGCTGGCGCGCACCTCCTTCTCGCGCGCCGAGATCGGCTGCGGGCGGCGGTAGCGGTCGACGCCGTAGTCCATCAGTGCGTGGCAGGAATCGATGATCTCCTCGACCTCGGCCATGCCGTGGCGCTGCTCGCACTCCATCACGTAGCGGCGCGCGAACACCAGGTAGTCGAGGATGGCGTCGGCCTGGGTGAACTGCCGGAACAGGTAATTGCCCTTGAAGAAGGAGTTGTGGCCGTAGCAGGCGTGCGCGATCACCAGCGCCTGCATCACCATCGTGTTCTCCTCCATCAGGTAGGCGATGCACGGATCGGAGTTGATGACGATCTCGTAGGCCAGGCCCTGATAGCCCTTCCGGTAGGCCTGCTCGTTGCGGATGAACGCCTTGCCGAAGGACCAGTGCGGGTAGCCCAGCGGCAGCCCACTGGAAGCATAGGCGTCGAGCATCTGCTCCGAGCTGATCACCTCGATCTGGTTGGCGTAGGTGTCCAAAGCGAACTCGGCGGCGGTCTCCTGGATCGCTGCGTGGTAGCGCTCGATCAGCTCGAACTCCCATTCCGGCCCGTGCGGCAGGGGAGTCACACCACTTTCTCCTTGCTAAACAAGTCGCGGAATACCGGGTAGATCTCTTGCGGCCGGGTGACGCGCTTCATGGCGAAGTTTGGCGAGTCGGCGCGCAGCTCCTCGTACTCCGCCCACAGCGGGCTCTTGCGCGAATACTCCTCCTCCGGCGTCTCGATATAGGCGAAGTAGCGCGTGGCCGGCAGCAGCTCCTCGCGCAGGAAGCGCGCGCTCTTGCCGGCGTCGGCGCCGAAAGCGTCGCCGTCGGAGGCCTGGGCAGCGTACACGTTCCATTCGCTCAGGCGGTAGCGCTCGCTCATCACCTTGTGCATCAGCTCCAGAGCGGAGAGCACCACCGTGCCGCCGCTGCGCTGGTCGTAGAAGAAGGTGTCCTCGTCGACCTCTTCCGCCTCGTCAGTGTGGCGGATGAAAACCAGCTCGACGCGCTCGTACTTGCGCGTGAGGAAAAGATACAGGAGCGTGAAGAAGCGCTTGGCCAGATCCTTCTTGCGCTCGTCCATGGAGGCCGACACGTCCATCAGGCAGAACATGACCGCCCGGGCCGTGGGCGCGGGCTGCGCGACGCGATGCCGATAGCGCAGGTCGACGTCGTCCAGGAACGGCAGGCGCTGGAGCCGCCCCTCGAGCTCCAGGATCTCGGCCTCCAGCGCCTGGATGCGGCCCTGGGGCGCGCCGCTGCGCACCGAAGCAGCGAGCAGGCCTTCGAGCCTTTCGATGTCGTCCTTGATCGGCCCGCTCAGCGCGATGCGCCGGGCGAGCGCGGTCTTCATAGTGCGCGGCACGCTCAGGTTGGCCGGCGTGCCGTCCTTGACGTAGCCGGCGCGCACCAGCTTCTTGTGCTCGGCCTCGGCCAGCGTGGTGCGCATCAGGTTGGGCAGCTCAAGGTCCTCGAAGAAGATGTTGAGGAACTCCTCGCGCGACAGCGTGAACACGAAATCGTCCGTGCTCTCACCGGTACCAGGCTCGCTCCCGCCGCCGCCCGCCCCGCCGCTGGGCCGCGGAATGCGATCGCCACGCACGAACTCGCGGTTGCCCGGATGCACCGTTTCCCAGTCCCCGCCCTGTCCGTAGCGGAAGCCGGGTTCGGAGATGTCCTTGGCCGGCACTTTGACCTCACCGCCCTGGATCATGTCCCGGATCGAGCGGTCGGCCACCATACCCTTGACCGCGCGCCGGATGTGCTCCTTGTAGCGGCGCATGAAGCGCTCGCGGTTGACGGCGCTCTTGTTGCCGCCGTTCAGGCGGCGGTCGATGAGGTACATCATATGGGGAGGTTGGGAAGAAGCCTGCCGTTGCCGAAAGGCGGGATCGGAGAGTGTGATCGGCAAGGCGTGATCAGCAAGGTGTGATGGAAGAGCGTATCGCGGCCCCCGCCCCTCCCCCGCGCACGGCGGAGGGGCAAGCTAGCAGGGCCGGGGTCTCTTGCCCACGCCGTCGGCATTCCCATCTCACGCGTCCCGCTTACACGCATCGATCACGCCGCTCATGAAGACTTCTGCACCCGCAGGTACCACTCCGACAGCAGTCGCACCTGCTTCTCGGTGTAGCCCTTCGACACCATGCGCGCGACGAAGCTCTGGTGCTTCTCCTGGTCCTCGGCCGAGGCCTTGGCGTTGAAGGAGATCACCGGCAGCAGGTCTTCGGTGCTGGAGAACATCTTCTTCTCGATCACCTCGCGCAGCTTCTCGTAGCTGCTCCACGCCGGGTTCCTGCCGGCGTTGTTGGCGCGCGCACGCAGGACGAAATTGACCACCTCGTTGCGGAAATCCTTCGGGTTGGCGATGCCGGCCGGCTTCTCGATCTTCTCCAGCTCGTTGTTGAGCGCCGCGCGGTCGAAGATCTCGCCGGTGTCCGGATCGCGGTCCTCCTCGTCCTGCAGCCAGCAGTCGGCGTAGGTCACGTACCGGTCGAAGATGTTCTGCCCGTACTCCGAGTAGGACTCCAGGTAGGCGGTCTGGATCTCCTTGCCGATGAACTCGGCGTAGCGCGGGCTCAGCCACCCTTTGATGAACTCGAGATACTTGCGCTTCTGCTCCTCGGGAAAGTCCTCGCGGCCGATGCGCTGCTCGAGCACGTACATCAGATGCACCGGGTTGGCGGCCACCTCGGTCTGGTCGTAGTTGAACACCGCCGAGAGCACCTTGAAGGCGAAGCGGGTGGAAATGCCGCTCATGCCTTCGTCCGGGCCCGAGTAGTCGCGATACTCCTGGAACGACTTGGCCTTCGGGTCGGTGTCCTTCAGGCTCTCGCCGTCGTAGACGCGCATCTTCGAGTACAGGCTGGAATTCTCCGGCTCCTTCAGGCGCGACAGCACCGAGAACTGGGCCATCATGTCCAGCGTCCCGGGCACGCACGGTGCGTTCGCGAGCGCGCTGTGCCGCAACAGCTTCTCATATATCTTGACCTCTTCCGACACCTGCAGGCAATAGGGCACCTTGACGATGTAGATACGGTCGAGGAACGCCTCGTTGGTGCGGTTGTTGCGGAAGCTCTGCCACTCCGACTCGTTGGAGTGTGCCAGGATGATGCCGTTGAACGGGATCGCGGAGAACCCTTCAGTGCCTTTGAAGTTGCCTTCCTGGGTCGCGGTCAGCAACGGATGCAGCATCTTGATCGGCGCCTTGAACATCTCGACGAACTCGAGGAACCCCTGGTTCGCCAGGCACAGCCCGCCGGAGTAGCTGTAGGCGTCCGGGTCGTTCTGGGCGAAGCGGTCGAGCTTGCGGATGTCGACTTTGCCCACCAGCGTCGAGATGTCCTGGTTGTTCTCGTCGCCGGGCTCGGTCTTGGCGATCGCCACCTGGCGCAGCACCGAGGGCTGCACGCGCACCACGCGGAACTGACCGATGTCGCCGTCGAACTCCTTCAGGCGCTTGACCGCCCACGGCGACATGACCCCGGTGAGGTAGCGGCGCGGGATGCCGTACTCCTTCTCCAGGGTCTCCCCGTAGCGCTCCGGGGCGAACAGTGCGAGCGGCGACTCGTTCACCGGGGAGCCCTTCAACGCATAGATCGGCAGCTTCTCCATCAGCTGCTTCAGGCGCTCGGCGATGGAGGACTTGCCTCCGCCCACCGGGCCGAGCAGATAGAGGATCTGTTTGCGCTCCTCCAGGCCCTGCGCGGCGTGCTTGAAGAAGGACACGATCTGCGAGATCGCGTCCTCCAGGCCGTAGAACTCGGCGAAGGCCGGATAGCGCTTGATGAGGCGGTTGGCGAAAATGCGCGACAGCCGCTGGTCGTTACGGGTATCGACCAGATCGGGCTCCCCGATCGCCTGCAGGATGCGCTCGGCCGCGCTGGCGTAGGCGCCCGGATCGCGGCGGCACAGATCGAGATACTGTTCCAGGGTCATCTCCTCGTCCTGCGCGGCCGAGTAGGTGGCCTTGTAGCCCTCGATGATGCTCGTCATGCGACATCTCCTAAAGTTGATGCATCGCCTCACCTTCCATTGTTGTTGTTGTGTGCGTCCGCGTCTGGGCGTCTCCACCCCTTCGGTCAGCACGCCGCGTGCCGGCCTGCGAGCGGTCCAACTTGCACACCCCGTTGCCCGTCGCCAAGCTAACTCAAAGCTCGACGCCCATGTTGCGAGCAGACCAAGCGCCCGAGTGCCAGCAATCTGAGCGGCGCTTCGCGTGCTTGCGTGAGCCGTTCCGGCTTCGCTCTTAACGCATGCAGCGCGGTTCGGTTACATCACGCGTGAAGCTCGCAGCTGCTTTGCATTGCGCGCTGCACCGCTTGCGGCAAGCGTGGCCGCAGCGGCCTCGAATCGGACGGTAAGCAGCTTCCTTGCCAATGGCGGCTTCGCGCCTGAACATGCAAGGAAACTGATGGCGGGCGCTCCGGTCGTCGGCACTGCGCCGCCCCCCCGGCAGCGGCAACTCGCCCGCGCGGCCGGGAGCGGCAGGAGTGTCGCTCCGGCGGGGATTCCGGCGCAATGCGTCAATCGCGCTGAACGGTTGCAGCGAAGCCCTTACCGCATCCAAAGCGTGCGTGCGCCTTGCGGCAGTGCCTGGCGTCCGGTTCCCACGCTGCATTAGGCCGCTCGCAGCGCCCCGGGTTCAACCCCCTGCTCGGCGTGGAGTTCGAGCGCCGAGGGCTGCGCCCGCGGAGCGGATCAGGGCGTTCAAGTCGAGCCGCAGCGCAGCCGATAACCTCTGAACGCCCGAATCCGCAGGCCCGAACCTTGCCAGGCGTCTTTCGAATCTCCCCAACACTTGGAAACGGAAGCATGAAGACCAACCGTGCTGTGGTCGCTGCGGCCCTACTGTTGCCGAGCGCCCTGCTGGTGAGCACTGAACTCCACGCTTACCAGATCATAGAAGGACGCTACCGCGTCGAAGTCTCGCCAGGCGTTTTCGAGGACCAGCTGGTGGTGCGCTGCGACGACGGGCGCACGCTCACCGTGCGCTGGGAAACCAAGCTCGCCGAAGCTTGCGGCGAAAACCTGATGGGTGGACCGGCGCCGAAGGCGGCACGCGCGGCGCCGGCCAGTCCAGCGCCGAAGGCGGTGCAATCGCCGCAGGCCGATCCGCAGCCGAAGACCGCTCCCGAACCGACGCCCGCAGTGGCTACGCCGGCTGGCCTGTTCGACGAGCAGTCGCAGAAAGAAGCGATGCTCACGCAGGTGCGCGCGCAGTTCGGCGACGTACCGGAGCGCTACATCGAGTTCAAACCCGGCGCCGACGGTCTGTCCATGCGCTTCCTGCCGCCGCTGTCCGACATCCTGAAGAAGTACGAGCTGTGCCGCAAGGTGCGCGAGACGCGCGCCGACTGCGGCGCCGACCGCGACCGCGCGATCGCCAAACTGTCCGGGTCGACCCCGCCGGCCGTCGCAGGCAGTGACAAGCGCGCAGCCGCCGGCACCGAGATACCGGCGGCCGCAGGCGCTGGGAAACCGGCGGCCGCAGGCGCTGAGAAACCGGCGGCCGCGCGCAATGACAAGCCGACTGCGCCGGCAGCCAACGCTGCCGCTGCACCCGAGACGCCGACACCGCCGCCGGCCGACAAGCCGGTGGTGGCAGGCAGTGACAAGCCGGCCACGCCAGCACCCAAAGCTGTGGCTCCCGGTGAGCCGTCCACGCCAACGAACACGAGTCCGGAGGCCCGCCCTGCCCCGGTTCAGCCGGATGCGGCGAGCGCCGCCGCGTCGGATCGCGCCGTGGCCGAGCAAAAGATCGCCGAGGAATACACCTGGTGCATGCGCGCCAAGCCGAGGTTCGAATGCGAGCAGGCGCGCGCGAAGGCGCTGAGCGCGCTGGACAAACCGAAGCCCGCGGCCAAGCCCAAGCGCCCGGCGAAGCAGGCTGCCGCACCGAACGTCGCCAACGCGCGCTAGCCTGCCTCCCCGCCGGCAAGGTGCGCACACCTTGCACACCTTGCCCTTCACGCTGCGACCGCGCTCACGCGCAGACTGCTCTGGGGCAGACGGTTTTTGACACTTCTGGACGCTGGCCGGCGGAAGATTCCATCGACCAAGCGTCGGACCGCCGCGGCGAGGCGCGCGCTGCTGCACTACCATAGCGCGCCATGCCTCGCGCACCCCTCGCTCTGTTCGCATCGCCCCTGTTCGCAGCGCTTGGCATCGCAGTGCCGCTGACCGCTGCCGCGGCGAGCTTTGCCCTGCCGCCGCGCGGTGACGACTTGGTGGGTGAGCTGAACGTGGTCGTCGCGCGCGAGGAGGACACCCTCCTCGACATCGCCCGGCAGCACGACCTGGGCTTCAACGAGATCGCCGCCGCCAACCCGGACATCGATCCGTGGCTGCCGGGCGCGGGGGCGCGCGTGCTGCTGCCGCTGCAGTTCGTCCTGCCGGCCGGTCCGCGCAGCGGCATCGTGATCAACGTGGAGCAGATGCGGCTGTTCTACTTCCCGGAGAGCGGTCCGAACGCCGGCCGCGTGGTCACCCATCCGCTCGGCGTTGGTGTGGAGCATGGCGCCACCCCCTTGGGGCAAACGCACGTGATCCGCAAGGCGCTCGATCCCGTCTGGCATCCGCCGCAATCGATCCGCGCGGCACGCGCGGCCGCCGGCGAGACCCTGCCCGAGGTGGTGCCGCCGGGCCCGGACAATCCCCTGGGGCGCCACGCGCTGTATCTCGGCTTCCCCGGTTACCT
>DATBMG010000130.1:0-4922 GCA_036554965.1 Burkholderiales bacterium | reverse complement strand
CGGCGGCGCACCGCACGCGCCCTCCCGCACGGCGCCGAAGCAGACGCGGCCGCCGTCGCGGCCGAGCGCGACGTTTATCACACACCGTTCTATCGCCGGGTACGGGCGGTGGTGGACTGGTGCGTGGGCCACCGCTTCGTGGTGATCGGCGCGACGGTCGCGGTCTTCGCCCTGTCGCTGGCCGGCTTCGGCCTGGTACAGCAGCAGTTCTTCCCGTCCGCCAACCGGCCGGAGCTGGTGGTGGATCTGTGGCTACCCAGCGGCGCGTCGATCGTCGCCACGGAACGGGAAGCCAAGCGCTTCGAGAAGGCGCTGCAGGCCGACCCGGACGTGGAGAGCTACGTGGCCTACGTCGGCGGAGGCTCGCCGCGCTTCTACCTGCCGCTCGACCAGCAGCTCAGCAACGCCAACCTGGTCGAGTTCGTCGTCACCACGCGCGGCAACCGGGTGCGCGACGCGGTCGCGGAGCGCCTGATGTCGAAGCTGGACAACGAGTTCACGCTGGTGCGCGGCCGCGTCAATCCGCTGCAGAACGGCCCGCCGGTGGCCTATCCGGTGCAGTTCCGCGTCAGCGGGCCGGACTTCGCCGAGCTGCGCCGCATCGGGGCGCAGCTCGCGGAGGTGATGCGCGCCAACCCGAACATGGTGCACGTGCACCTCGACTGGAACGAGCTTTCCAAGGTGGTGAAGCTGCACATCGACCAGAACAAGGCACGGCTCATCGGGGTGGCGTCCCAGGACCTGTCCAACGTGCTGAACTCGATTCTCACCGGCTTCAGCATCACCGACTACCGCGAGCGCGACAAGCTGATCGAGGTGCTGGCGCGCGCCGAGCCGGGCGAGCGCCGCAGCCTGGAGGAAATCGGCAGCATCAACGTGCCGACCCAGAGCGGCAAGTGGATTCCGCTGACGCAGATCGCGACGCTGAGCTACGGCTTCGAGGAAGGACTGATCTGGCGCCGCAACCGCGAGCCAACCATCACCGTGCAGGGCGACATCCTCGGCCATATCCAGGCGCCGGTGGTGTCGAATCAGATCGACCCGGCCCTCGACGCGATTCGCGAGAAGCTGCCGGCGGGCTACCGCATCGAGGTCGGCGGCGCGATCGAGGAGAGCGCGCGCGGGCAGGAGTCGGTCAACGCGGTGATGCCGGTGATGCTGCTGACGGTCGTGACCCTGCTCATGCTGCACCTTCAGAGCATGCAGAAGACGGTGCTGGTGCTGTTGACCGCGCCTCTGGGCCTGATCGGCGTCACCCTGTTCCTGCTCGTGTTCCAGGTGCCGTTCGGCTTCGTCGCCATGCTGGGCGTGATCGCGCTGTCCGGCATGATCATGCGCAACTCCATCATCCTGGTCGACCAGATCGACCAGGACCTGCAGGCGGGGCATTCGCCCTGGGACGCGGTGGTCGACTCCACGGTGCGCCGCTTTCGTCCCATACTCCTCACCGCGGCGGCGGCGATCCTGGCCATGATCCCGCTCACCCAGAGCAACTTCTGGGGTCCGATGGCGGTAGCGATCATGGGTGGACTGCTGGTGGCCACTGCCCTCACCCTGCTGTTCCTGCCGGCGTTGTACGCGGCCTGGTTCAGGATCCGGCGGCCGGCGCAACAGCCGGCGTAGGAGTGCTGGGAAAGCGGGCGGTCGTGCTACATTACGCGCCGCTTCCATCCCACCGCTGCCGATGACCCCCCGAAGCTTGCTCGTCCGCGCACTCGCGCGCCCCGGCATCGCGCTCGTCGCGCTGCTGCTCGTCGTCGCACACGTCCCGGCCGCGGCCGGGACCGCTGCCATCGCCTCGGCCCATCCGCTCGCCACGGCGGCCGGACACGAGATCCTGCAGCGCGGCGGCAACGCATTCGATGCGGCGGTGGCCGTCGCGGCGGCGCTGGGCGTGGTCGAGCCGTATGCCTCCGGTCTGGGCGGTGGCGGCTTCTTTCTCCTGCACCGCGCCGCCGACGGCAAGCGCACGATGCTCGATGCGCGGGAGACCGCGCCGGGCCGCGCTACGCGCACCATGTATCTGGACGCCGAAGGAAAACCCATGGCGCGGCTATCGCTCGACGGTGCGCTGGCCGCCGGCATTCCGGGCACGCCGGCCGCGCTGGCTCTGCTGGCGCAGCAGTACGGAAAGCTGCCGTTGTCGACCGCGCTCGCGCCGGCGGTCCGGCTCGCGCGCGACGGCTTTGCGGTGGACGGCCGCTATGTCATGGCGGCCGGTTTCCGGGAGAGCCTGCTGAAGGCCGACGCCGCGGTCGCGCGCATCTTTCTCGACGACGGGCAGGTGCCCAGGCCGGGACACGTGCTGCGCCAGCCCGAGCTCGCCGCCACTCTGGAAGCCCTCGCGGCCAGAGGCCGCGACGGCTTCTATACCGGCAGCGTGGCGCAGCGGCTGGTCGCCGGCGTGAAACGCGGCGGCGGCATCTGGGAGCTGGAGGACCTCACCGGCTACCGCGTGGTCGAGCGCCGGCCGACCACGTTCACTTACCGCGATGCGCGCATCACGTGCGCGGCACTGCCCTCCTCGGGCGGACTGGTGCTGGCGCAGGCGTTGCAGATCCTGGAGCGTTTCGCGCTGCCGGCGTTGCCGCGCGCGGATCGCGACCATCTGGTGGTCGAAGCGTTGCGGCGCGCCTATCAGGACCGCGCGCGCTACCTCGGCGACCCGGACTTCGTCGCACCGCCCGCGCAGCTCGGCACCCGCGCCTATGCCGACCAGCGCGCCCTGTCCATTGACCCGGCCAAGGCCACTTCCAGCGAGGCGCTCGATGCCCGCTACCCCGCCCTGCGCGACGCTGCCGGGCTGCGCGAGGGCGACAACACGACGCACTTTTCGGTCGCCGACGGCCAGGGCAATCTGGTGGCGGCCACGCTCAGCGTGAACCTGCCCTTCGGGGCCGGCGTGCTCGCCGGGGACACCGGGGTGCTGCTCAACAACGAAATGAACGATTTCTCGCTCGCACCGGGCGTGGCAAACGCCTACCAGCTCACCGGCGACGCGGCGAACGCGGTGGGCCCCGGCAAGCGGCCCTTGTCGAGCATGACGCCAACCTTCGTGGAGGACAGCCGCGGCGTGCTGGTGCTGGGCTCGCCGGGCGGCTCGCGCATCATCTCCATGGTGCTGCTCGGGATCCTGGACTACGTCGACGCGCCGACGCCGGACGCGGAGCGCCTGGTTGGCGCGCCGCGTTTTCATCACCAGTACCTGCCGGACCGCATCGAGTACGAGCCCGGTGGTTTTCCCGCGGAGTGGATCGCCGCGCTGCAGGCCAAGGGCCACGTCGTGCAGGAGGGCCGGCGCCGCTGGGGCAACATGCAGGCCGTTTTCGTCCCGCGCGCAACGGGCGAGGCCAGCGCGCACGGCGACCCGCGCGGCAAGGGGGGGGTGCTGTTCTAGGCTGCGCTCGACCTGAGCGTTTCTGCTAGTGTCTTGCCCCACCATACGGCTCGAGGAGACTCAACCATGGCCATCGATCGACGCGGCTTTCTCGCGGCCTCGGCGGCCGGTGCGGCGCTCGCCGGCGTAGCACCGCTGCGCGCCTTGGCCGCCGACCCGGCACTCGGCCCGTCCGCACTGCCGAGCGGCACGCTGGAATCGGCCGAGCTCGCGGCGTTGCCCGGCAAAGTACCGTTGATCAAGCGCAGCTGGCGTCCGCCGAATTTCGAGACGCCGGTGAGCTGGTTCAACCATGCGTTCACACCCAACGACGCGTTCTTCGTGCGCTATCACCTCGCCAACATCCCGGAGGTCTCGGGTCACGACTGGCGCCTGGACGTGGGCGGCGAGGCGGCCGCCAAGCCGTTCGAGCTGACCCTGGCGCAGTTGCGCAGCGAGTTCGAAGCGGTGGAGGTGAACGCCTTGTGCATCTGCTCGGGCAACCGTCGCGGTCTGTCCTCTCCGCACGTCGGCGGCGTCCAATGGGGCTACGGCGCCATGGGCAATGCGCGCTGGAGGGGCGTGCGGCTGAAGGACGTGCTCGCCCGAGCGGGGGTGCAGAAAGAAGCGCTGGAGGTGGTGTTCGACGGCGCCGACGGTGCCGTGCTCGACAAGACGCCGGACTTCGTAAAGAGCATCCCCACCTGGAAGGCGATGGACGACAACACGCTACTCGCCTACGAGATGAACGGCGCACCGCTGCCGCACTGGAACGGCTATCCGTTGCGCGTGGTCGTCCCAGGCTGGACCGCGACCTATTGGATCAAGCACCTTACCTCCATCCGCGCGGTGCGCGAGCCCGAGCGCAATTTCTGGATGTCCACCGCCTACCGCATCCCCAAAGGCAAGTTCGCCCTGGTCGACCGTTTCCTGTCGCAGGAGACCGAGAGCAACACCCCGATCACCGAGATGGTGGTGAACTCGCTGATCACCAACCTGGCGCAAGGGCAGCGCTTCCCCGCCGGCGCAACGGTCGAGGTGCAGGGCGTGGCCTGGGACGGGGGCTTGGGCATCGTCGCCGTAGACGTGTCGGCCGACGGTGGTCGCAGCTGGCGCCCGGCCGAGCTCGGTCCCGATCTCGGGCGCTTCGCCTGGCGCCAGTGGCGCTACGCGATTCCGGCGGCCCGGCCCGGCAGCTACACGGTGATGGCGCGCGCCACCAACCGCGTCGGTTCGAGCCAGACCTACGAGTTGGTGTTCAATCCCGCCGGCTACCACAACAACGTGGTCCAGCGTATCTCCATTCAAGTCGGGTGAGGAGGCTGCCGATGAAGCGCGTAGTCTTGCTGGCCGCGCTGGCCGCGGCGCCGGGGTTGGCCGACGAGGGCCAGCTACGGCTCAAGGAGGGCGAGGGCAGGCAGCTGGTGGAGGCCAACTGCAGCATGTGCCACAGCCTGGACTACATCCAGATGAATTCTCCGCTGTTCGACCGCAAGGGATGGGAGGCATCGGTGGCGAAGATGATGAAGGTGATGGGCGCGCCTAT
>DATBMG010000099.1:0-34646 GCA_036554965.1 Burkholderiales bacterium | reverse complement strand
GTATGTGATCAGCGAGCTGAAGACCGCGTTCCAGATCGGCTTCGTCGTGTTCATCCCGTTCCTGATCATCGACCTGGTGGTGGCGAGCGTGCTCATGTCGATGGGCATGATGATGCTGTCGCCGGTGATCGTATCGCTGCCCTTCAAGCTGATGCTATTCGTGCTGGTGGACGGTTGGAACCTGCTGGTCGGATCGCTGCTGCAGAGCTTCTACGCGTGACCCCCGAGCTGATCGTCAATCTGGTGCAGCAGGCGCTCCAAGTGGGCATCCTGGTGGCGGCGCCGATGCTGCTCGCCGCGCTGGTCGCCGGGCTGATCGTGAGCGTGTTTCAGGCCGCCACCCAGATCAACGAGATGACGCTGCCGTTCGTCCCCAAGCTGCTCGCCCTGTTCGCCGCAGCGGTACTGGCTGGCCCCTGGATGCTCGGGCTGATGGTGGACTTCACCCGGCGCCTGTTCTCCTCGATTCCGGGCGTAGTCGGATGATCGCCCGCGATCCGGATCACCACGTGTATGATGCAGATTACCACCGGGCAATGGTACGCCTGGAGCACTGCGTTGCTGTATCCGCTGCTGCGCGTGCTCGGGCTGATCCTGGCCGACCCGCTGCTGGGTAACCGCAGCGTCCCGGTGACGGCGAAGCTCGCGCTTGCGCTGCTCATCGCCGTGCTGGTCGCGCCCCTCCTTCCACCGACGCCGGCGGCGGACCCGGCCACCGCGGCAGGCGTGTTGATCGGCGCGCAGCAGCTGCTGATCGGGCTGGCGATGGGCTTCTCGATCCGAGTCGCGCTCAGCGCAGCGCAAATGGCCGGGCAGCTCGCCGGGCTGCAGATGGGCCTGGGTTTCGCACAGTTCTTCGACCCGCAGAGCGGCGCGCAGAGCGCCGTCCTGGACCGGTTCCTGGGATTGTTCGCGGTGCTGATGTTCTTTTCCATCGACGGCCACCATGTCGTGCTGGGTGCGCTGGTGGACAGCTTCCGGGCGTTACCCATCGCCGCCGCGCCGCTGGACGCGCTCGCGCTGCGCGTGCTGGTGGAGTGGGCCGGGACGATCTTCACCGCCGGGTTGCTGATCGCGCTGCCCGTGGTCGCCGCCCTGCTTATCGCCAACGTCGCGCTGGGGATCATGATGCGGGCCGCGCCGCCACTGAACCTGTTCACGGTGGGCTTCCCGGTCACCCTCATCACCGGCTTGCTGGCGTTGTATCTCGCGGCGCCGTACCTGGGGCCGGCGCTCGTGGACCTGTTCGAGCAGGCCACGCTCGCGCTGGGGCGCGTCCTGGAGGCATTCACTCCCGACTCGTGACCCTCTACGCGCGCTTGGGGTAGACTATTTTGTTGATCGCGCGCGCTTAGCAGGCGCGCCGCACGGAGACGACAATGCTCAAAGGCAGTCTGGTAGCGATCGTGTCCCCGATGCACGAGGACGGCAGCCTCGATCTCGAATCTTTCCAGGGCCTGATCGACTGGCACATTGCGCAGGCCACGGACGGTATCGTGGTGGTGGGCACCACCGGCGAGTCGCCGACCGTGGACTTCGAGGAGCACTGCTTGCTGATCAGGACCGCGGTTGAGCGGGTCGGCGGGCGCATCCCCGTCATCGCCGGCACCGGCGCGAACTCCACGCGCGAGGCGATCGAGCTGCAGGCTTTCGCGCGCAAGGCGGGGGCCGACATGACCCTGTCGGTGGTGCCGTATTACAACAAACCGACGCAGGAGGGTCTGTACCGTCACTTCAAGGCGATCGCCGAGTCGGTGGACTTGCCCTTGATCATGTACAACGTGCCCGGCCGCACCGTGTGCGACATGCACAACGACACCGCGCTGCGCCTCGCGCAGGTTCCCAACATCGTCGGCATCAAGGACGCCACCGGCAACCTGGAGCGCGGCGCGGACCTGGTTCGACGCGCGCCGAGGGACTTCGCCGTGTACAGCGGCGACGACGGCACTGCGCTGGCGCTGATGCTGATCGGCGGCGACGGCGTGATCTCGGTCACCGCCAACGCCGCGCCGCGCTTGATGCACGAGATGTGCAGCGCCGCCCTCTCCGGCGACCTGGCCCGTGCCCGCGCGCTCAACAACAAGCTGCTCGGGCTGCATCGTCACCTGTTTGTGGAAGCCAACCCGATCCCGGTGAAGTGGGTCCTGCAGAGCATGGGGCACATCGAAGGCGGCATCCGCCTGCCGCTCACCCCCCTGTCCTCGTCCTTCCACGATCTGCTGCGCGGGGCGATGGAGCAGGCCGAGCTTACGCCCGTCGTGCAGCCCGCCTGAGGGCCCTGAGGCTATGGCGCCACGTATCCCTACTTCGGGTATCCCCCCTTCGGGTATCCCTGCACCGGGTATCTCTGCTTCGGGCAACCCTGTGTCGCGCGCCCCTGTTCTGGTTTTGGCGCTGACGTTGGTCGTCGCCGTGACGGCCGCCTGCAGCAGGACCATCGTCCCCACCAAGAAGGTCGATTACAAGTCCGCGTCCAAGGCCGAAAGCGCGCCCCTCGAGGTGCCCCCCGACCTGCCTAAGCCGTCCACCAACGATCGCTACGCGTTGCCCGAGGGGCCGAGCCGCTCCACCGCTACGTATTCGGAGTACCGCCAGGACCGGCCGGCGCGCGCCCAGGCCGCGGGCAGTATCCTGCCCGCGGTGCCGAACGCGCGCATCGAGCGCGCGGGCACGCAGCGCTGGCTGGTGGTGGACGCACCGCCGGATACGGTGTGGCCGGTGCTGCGCGAGTTCTGGCAGGAGATGGGTTTCCTGATCGCCCTGGACAACCCCGATATCGGCATCATGGAGACCGACTGGGCCGAGAACCGGGCGAAGATCCCGCAGAGCCTGGTGCGCAACCTGCTCGGCAAGGTGATCGACCAGGCGTACTCCACACCCGAGCTGGACCGCTTCAAGGTGCGCATCGAGCGGGGTGCGAAGGAGGGCAGCACGGAGGTGTACGTGGCCCATCGCGGTGCCTACGAGATGTACGTTGCCGACGCGAACATACGCCAGACTGGCAGGACAGTTTGGCAGCCGCGGCAGTCCGACCCCAATCTAGAAGCGGAGATGCTCACGCGCCTCATGGTCCGCTTCGGCACCCCGGAGACCGTGGCGGCCGCGGAGGTGAAGCAGGCGAAAGTGGAGGCGCGCGCGACGCTGGCCAAAGGCGCAGACGGCGTGCCGGTGCTCACGCTGAAAGACGACTTCGACCGCGCCTGGCGGCGCGTGGGGCTGTCGCTCGACCGGCTCGGCTTCTCGGTGCAGGACGTCGACCGCGCCGCGGGGTTGTATTACGTCCGCTACTTGAGCCCGCCCACCCCGTCCAAGGACGAAACCGGCTTCCTCGACCGCCTGGCGTTCTGGAAGAAGGATTCGAACGCCGGTGGGAAACCCGAAGACTACCGCGTGGCTGTGGCGGACGCCGATGCCGGAACGCAGGTCACGGTGCTGTCCGCGGACGGGAAGACCGACAAGTCCGAGGCCGCGGCGCGCATGCTGACCGTGCTGCAGGAGGATCTGCGATAGGCGCGGGCGGTGCCGGGCGCCGCCGCGGCCGCGCGATGCGCTTCGCGATCCTCGGCAGCGGCAGCCAGGGCAACTGCCTAGTGGTCGAGGCGCAGAACACGCGCCTGCTGCTCGATTGCGGTTTCGGCGTGGCCGAGACGCTGCGGCGACTCGGCCGGCTCGGTCTCGCTCCCGAGGATCTGTCGGGCATCCTGGTCACTCACGAGCACGACGATCACGTGGGCGGCGTGGCCCGCCTCGCGCGCAAGCTCGGGCTGCCGGTGTGGTTGACTCCCGGCACGCTGCGCGGGCTCGAGGGTCTGTTCGCGGGGATGGATGGCTTGCACCTTCTGGAGGGCTACGCCCCCCTGTGCATCGGCGACCTCGAGGTGCATCCCTTCCCGGTGCCGCACGATGCGCGCGAGCCGGCCCAGTACGTGTTCGGGGACGGCGCACGCCGGCTGGGTGTGCTCACCGATACGGGTTGCGTGACGCCGGTCATGGTGAGGATGCTCAGCGCGTGCGACGCGCTGGTGCTGGAATCCAACCATGACCCGGAGCTGCTTGCCGCGGGAGACTACCCGCTGGCGCTGAAGCAGCGCATCGCCGGCCGCCTCGGGCACCTGGACAACGCCGCGGCTGCCGCGCTGCTCGGCGTGCTGGATTGCAGCGGCCTGCAGCATCTGGTGGCGGCGCACTTGAGCCAGAGTAACAATCGCCCCGAACTGGCGCGCGAGGCGCTTGCCGGACCGCTGGCGTGTGCACCCGAATGGGTGGCGATCGCCGACCAAGACAGCGGCCTCGATTGGCGTCAGATCGTCTGACCGCCCGATCCTCTATCGGCGGCAAGAAGACCCCGCGACGGATACAGGTCGCGGGAAAGAAAAAAGCCGGCACTCGGGCCGGCTTTTTCCATCCCGCGTAGCCGGGCTACTCTTTCTTCTCTCCTTCCGGGGCCATGGGCGCGGCTTCCGGAGCAGAGGCGGCGCCCTGGTCAGCGGGTGGCATCTCAGGAGCCGGAGCGGGCTCGGCAGCCGGGGCGGGTGGTTCGGGGGGCGGAGCTTCTTCCTTCTTGCCGCAGGCCGCGAGCGTGACTGCCAGGAAGGCACCGATGAGAAGCGCGTGTTTCATCTATTTTTCCTCGAGGAGGTCTGAGCTGTTGGGGGAACGATCGCTTGCAGATGCTGCTGCCTTGTCGGTTGGCTTGCCTACCGTTGTTGCGGGGCCAACTTGATCGCGCAGTCTAGCACTTTCGCGCAACAATTCCAGCGCCATGCGCCAGTATACGGATCGCATAACCTGTCGTCGGTGGGCGTCACAGCCCCAGCGTGGTGGCGAACACCGCCGGCTCGGAGGCCGCCCATAGCTCCGCGAAGCGCTCGACGAATCCCAGCGTGGCCTGCGGATCGTCCAGGACCAGCAGGGCGCGCGCGTCGTCGTAGTGGAAGCGATGCAAGTGGTCGCGCTCGTCAGCCACCGCGAAGGGGTCGTACACGCCCTTGGCGTGCGGTTGCGTTTCGTGGATGGCGATCGCGTGCGGGAACCGGCGCAGCAGGGTGATCATGCGCGGGCAATCGCGCACCATGCCGGAAACGTCGTGCACCACCACCTGGATGCGGTTCGCGCGGTCGCGCAGCAGGAAGCCACGCAACAGCTCCGAGCGCGCCGCGCTGTTGAAACCCTTGCCCAGCTCGCGGTCGAACAGGCACAGCCTGCGCTGCGGGCGCGCCAGGAGCCGATCCAGGGCGGCCTCGTACTCGACGTTGCCGGACAGCTTCTCGTGGTGGGGGTCCATCATGCCTCCTCGTCCTGCTCGTATTTCACAGCGAACTCCACCCAGCCCGCCCGCTGCCAGCGCCGCAACAGCTCCACCAACTGCGCCGGCTCGCGCCCACTGAGGCGGATGCCGCCGGCATCGGCCAGGGCTTGCAGCGCACGCAGCGCGCCCGCCTCGGGCCGCTCGCACTCGCCGTTGATGAACACGCTGCCGCCCGCGTAGAGCATGCGGCTTTTCGGCGCCAGCGCCAACCCCCAACGCCGGGCGCGCTTAAGGAAAACGGCACGCGACAGCGGCGCTTTAGGCGCGCGGAAGAACACCTGAGGTTTCGGCTCGGTAAGCCAGGACCCCAGGAAGCGCAGCACTTCGGCGCGGCTCCAGCGGATGCGCGCCAGCCGGACCTGCGCCTGGCGCAGCAGATCGCCCCCGATGCGCGCCGGATGGCGGGCCGGCCGGAGCCCGGGATCCGCGTACCGGCCCGGCATTTCGAGGTGATCCTGTAGATAGGCCAGGAACGCGCTCGCCAGCTCCTGCCACACGGGCGTGCGAAATCCGATCGAGTAGGTCATGCACTCGTCCAGGGCCACCCCGTCGTGTGCGCAGCGCGGCGGCAGGTACAGCATGTCGCCGGGCGCCAGCACCCAGTCGCGGGTGGCGCGGAAGCGCGCCAGTAGTTGCAGCGGCGCGCCTTCCACCAGAGCCAGATCGCGCTGGGCGCTGACCTGCCAGCGGCGCCGCCCCAGCCCCTGCAGCAGGAACACGTCGTAGGCGTCGAAATGCGGTCCGACGCCGCCGCCCGGTGGTGCATAGCTCACCATGAGATCGTCGAGGCGCGCATCGGGCACGAAGCGGAAGCGCGCGAGCAGCGCCTGCGCCTGCGGCAGGAAATGGTTCACGTCCTGCACCAGCAGCGTCCAGCGCTGCGCCCCGAGACGGCGGAAGAACGACGGCCGGAACGGCCCGTGGTGCACCTGCCAGGTGCGGCCGTCGCGCACCACCACGCGCGACTGCACGTCGTCCCGGGACGCCAGGCGCATCAGATCGCGCGGCGAGAGCAGACCGCGAAAGCCTTCGATCGCCGGGCGCACCAGCAGCGGCCGTCTTTGCCAGTGCCGCGCGAGAAAGGCGCGCGGAGTCATGCCCGCGAGCAGCCGGTCGGCGCCGGTGCCGTGCATAGGAAAAGATATGGTGCTGTGCATGGTCGAAAATTATAGCGGCGCGGCAGCGGGCGGCGCGCGACGCTTGCATCAACCTGTTAGAATCGACCGGCCCTTCGGGAACATCGCTTTGTTTATGCTCAAGGTAGGAGAGCGCGCGCCGGACTTCGACCTGCCGGATTGCGAGATGGAGCTGGTGACGCTCGCGCAATTCCGCGGCGCGAAGAATGTCGTGCTCTTCTTCTATCCGAAGGACGGCACGCCGGGCTGCATTCTGCAGGCGGCCGACTTCAGCGATCTGTCCGACCGCTTCGACGCGCTCAAGACGACGGTGCTCGGTGTGAGCATGGACGACTGCCTGAGCCACGGCTCCTTCCGCGACAAGTACGGGCTGTCGGTGGGGCTGCTGGCCGACCCCGAAGGCGAGGTGTGCGGCAAGTACGGCGTGCTGCAGGAGCGCGAAGTGGAAGGCAAGAAGCGGGTCGGCGTGCTGCGCTCGACCTTCGTCATCGATCGCGACGGCGTGATCCGTCACGCCATGTACGGGGTCAACCCGCGCGGGCATGCGGCCGAAGTGCTGAACCTGGTGAAAGGAC
This sequence comes from Burkholderiales bacterium, assembly GCA_036554965.1. Taxonomy (GTDB): domain Bacteria; phylum Pseudomonadota; class Gammaproteobacteria; order Burkholderiales; family SHXO01; genus SHXO01. Next base: position 27,627 of record DATBMG010000099.1, on the reverse strand, counting down.
TGGCCTGAATTGCAGATCGCAAAGGACACCGTGGTCTCGCTCACCTACCGACTGCTTGGCGGCGACGGCGAGGTGATCGAACGTACCGACGAACCGATCAGTTATCTACACGGCGGCCATCAGGGCATCTTCCCGCTGGTGGAGGCGGCGCTCGACGGCAAGAGCGCGGGCGACCGCTGCGAGGTCCGCCTACAGCCCGAGGACGCCTTCGGCGATTACCAAGCCGGCCTGGTGCGCATCGAGCCGCGACGCCTGTTTCCGCCCAATCTCAAGGTCGGCATGCAGTTCGAAGGCAGCGCCGAGGAGTCGGGCGACACGCGCATCTATACGGTGACCGAGATCGCCGAGGACAAGGTGGTAGTGGACGGCAACCATCCCCTGGCCGGTCAAACGCTGGTGTTCTCGTGCGTGGTCACCGAGGTGCGCGCCGCGAGCGCGGAGGAGCTCGCGCACGGCCACGTGCACGGTGCGCACGGGCACCATCACTAGGATCTAGAATTTGGGAGCTGGGATCTGGGGATGTTGCGTAGGGCCTTTCCCCTATCCGCTACATCCTAGCTCCTAGATCCTCCGTTAGCTGACGACTGCTTTTTCCGCTTCACTCTTGCCGCTCAGCTTGCGCGAGTTGCGGTCGTCGCGGAACACGATGGGCTGTACCTTGCCCGGGCTACCGGACTGCTGCGCCCGCTCCACCACCTCGGTCACCAGCTGATGCCGCGGTGACAGGTCGCAGATCGGATCGGTGTTGGCCGCATCCCCGGTCAACATGAAGGCCTGGCAGCGGCAGCCGCCGAGGTCGTTCTCCTTCTCCGGGCAGGAGCGGCACGGCTCCTTCATCCAGCCGTCGCCGCGATAGGCGTTGAATCCCGGCGACTCGTACCAGATCCATCGCATGTCGTGCTCGCGCACGTTGGGGAAGGTCAACCCCGGCAGCATGCGCGCCTCGTGGCAGGGCAGGGCCAGCCCGTCGGCGGTGAGGTTGATGAAAGTGGTGCCCCAGCCGTTCATGCACTTCTTCGGCCGGTTGGCGTAGTAATCCGGCACCACGAAGTACACCTTCATCTTGTTGCCCACGCGTGCGCGGAACTGGTTGGTGATCTCCTCGGCGCGCGCCAGCTGCTCGCGGCTCGGAAGCAGCTGATCGCGGTTCACCATCGCCCAGGCGTAGTACTGCGTATTGGCGAGCTCCACGTGCTCCGCCTCCATCGCTTCGGCCATCTCCAGGATCTGCTGGATGTGGTCGATGTTGAGCCGGTGCAGCACCACGTTGAGCACCATCGGGTAGTGGTACTGCTTGATCAGCCTGGCGACCTTGGATTTCAGCTCGAAGGTCTTGGTGCTCGACAGGAAGTCGTTGAGCTCGCGGGTGGAGTCCTGGAACGAGAGCTGGATCTGGCCCAGGCCGCCTTCCTTGAAGGCGGCGATGCGTTTTTCGGTGAGCCCCACGCCCGAGGTGATCAGGTTGACGTAGTAGCCGAGCCGGCTCGCCTCCGCAACCATGATCTCGACGTCGTCGCGCATGAGCGGCTCGCCGCCCGAGATGCCGAGCTGTACCGCGCCCAGCTCGCGCGCCTCCCGGAACACGCGCAGCCAGTCTTCGGTGGAGAGTTCGGGCCCGTACTGCGTATAGTCGGTGGGGTTGTAGCAGAACACGCAGTGCAGCGGGCACTTGTAGGTGATCTCCGCGTTGAGCCACAGCGGGTTATCGATCTTGCGCGGCGCGGATCCAACCTTTTCCATGAGCCTTCTCCAGAAATTCGACGACGTCGCCGCGCAGGTCCACGCCCGGAAAGGCGGCCTCGAGATCGTTGACGATGTCTTCCAGGCTGCGCTTGCCGTCCACCCGCTTCATGATCTCGCCTGCGCTGCCCGCCAGCCGCACCATACCCTCGGGGTAAAGCAGCACGTATGCATTCTGCGCTTGTTCCCATTGGAAGCGGAACTGGCGGTGTAGTTCAATGGGCGCCGCCGGGGGCAGTGGAACGCGCTCGTCCATGGTCCGTGGCTCAGGCCTTCGGCCCGATGCCGAGGTTCACTTGCATGGAATCGAGCATGGACCACAGCACGTCCAGCTTGAATTGCAGGATGTCGAGGGCACGCTCCTGCTGCTCGCGCGTGCGGTAGTGGTCGAGCGTGAAGTTGAGCGCGAACTGCACATCGCGCCGCGCCTCGGTCAGGCGTTTGCGGAAGTAATAGTAGCCCTCGCGGTCGATCCACGGGTAGTGTTCGGGCCAGGTGTCCAGGCGCTTCTGGTGGATCTCCGGGGCGAACAGCTCGGTGAGCGAGGAGGTGACCGCCTCCTGCCAGGGTCGCGTGCGGGCGAAGTTGATGTACGCGTCCACCGCGAAGCGCACCCCCGGCAGCACGTGCTTGAGCGAGGTCACGGACTCGCGCTCGAGTCCCACCGCCTCGCCCAGGCGCAGCCAGGCCTCGATGCCGCCTTCTTCGCCGCGCTGCCCATCGTGATCGATGATGCGCTGGATCCACTCGCGGCGCACTTCGCGATCCGGGCAGTTGGACATGATCGCCGCGTCCTTCAACGGGATGGCGATCTGATAGTAGAAGCGGTTGACGACCCAGCCCTGCACCTGCTCGCGGGTGCAGCCGCCGCCGTTCATGGCGATGTGGAAGGGATGGTAGATGTGGTAGCGGCTGCCCTTGGCGCGCAGCTGCGTCTCGAACTCCGCGCGCGTCCAGGGTTGCGCGCTCGACTGGCGAAGGGTCTCCGGTGCGCCCATATGCGTCTCCTACAGCTCGATCTCCATCCCGTCGTACGCGACCTCGATGCCGGCCTGCACGAGCTGCGCGCGCTCGGGCGATTCGTCGTCCAGGATGGGATTGGTGTTGTTGATGTGGATCAGGATCTTGCGCCGCGCCCGCAGCGGGCGCAGCACTGCGATCATGCCGCCGTCGCCGGACTGGGGCAGGTGGCCGATGTCGCGCGCGCGCTTCTTCGAGATGCCCAGGCGCAGCATCTCGTCGTCGGTCCAGAACGTGCCGTCCACCATCACCGCGTCGGCCTGCGCCAGCAGCGGCTCGAGATGAGGCTCGATCTCCCCCAGGCCGGGCGCGTAGAACAGCTTGCGACCGGTGCGGGTGTCGGTGATGCGCAGGCCCACGTTGTCGCCGTCGTGCGGGTTCTCGCGGTGCGGCGAGTAAGGCGGGGCCTTGCTCTTGAGCGCCACGCCGGTGAAGCGCAGGTGCTCGATGCCGTCGATAGCGAAGTCGTTGCCCGGCTCGATCGGCAGCCGGTGCCGGTTCACCCCGGCGTAGTGCCCGAGGATGTGGAACAGCGGGTTGCCGGTGGTGAGGTCCTCGTGGACCATGTCGGTGCACCAGACCTCGAGCGGCCGGCCCTCGCGCAGCATCAACAGGCCGGTGGTGTGGTCGATCTGGCCATCGACGAGGGCGATGGCGCGGATGCCGGTGTCGCGGATCGCCCGGCCCGGCTGCAGCGCCGGGAAGGCCTTGATCTGCGTCAGCACGTCCGGTGAGGCGTTGAACAGCACCCAGTTGACACCGTCCGGCGACACGCAGATCGAGGACTGGGTGCGCGGCTGGGCACGGATCGTTCCCTTGCGTACACCGTCGCAGTTGCGGCAGTTGCAGTTCCACTGCGGGAAGCCGCCACCTGCGGCGGCGCCCAGCACTCGGATGCGCATGCGATGAACCTCTAGAAAGACAAAAGCCCCACGGTGGGGGCTTTTGTTTGCCCGCTGGTGAGTTAGCGGTTGTAGATGTACATCGTCACTTCGAAGCCGAAGCGCATGTCGGTGAATTCAGGCTTGGTCCACATAGTCTTCTCCAGTGTTAGGGGTTATGATTCGCGATCCCGCTGGGCTTGCCCAGCTTTGGGAACGCCCAGCTTTAAGAACCCGGGGCTGCGCCGGCCGCCTGAAGGGCGGACGACGGGCTCCGCGTCCGGATGCCATTGTCGGTGAGCCAAGTCCCGGCTCCCATACAAAAATCAGCATTTCCAGCTCATGATAATCATGAGAATGTCTCGTCTGTCACGCTGCGCTCGGCTTGCGCGCTCGCAGGATGTCCGGCGTCGTCGCGCTTGAGCCGCTGAGCTCGTTCGACTTCGGCGAGCCTTGGTATCGCGATCGGCCGGTAAGGTGGGCGTTCGCCTTGTCGCTGCTGCTGCACGCCGCCGCGCTGCTGTGGCTGCCCGGGTTCCGCACGCCCACACCGCAGGACAAGCCCTTGACGGTGGAGCTGGTGCAGCTTCCCCCGGAGGAACCCCCTCCGGAGGAACCGATGCAGCGGCCGAAGGCGGCGTCGAAGCCGAGGCAGGCGCCGCGCCCGAAGCCGGCACCGCCGGCGCCCGTGCGCCCGGAGCTGACGCCGCCGGCGCCCGCACCGCGCCCACAGATCGCGCGGCCCGAGCTGCAGCAGCGGCTGCAGCCTCCTACGCCGGCGCAGCCGGAAGTCACGCCCGCGCCGGCGCCAACGCCACTGCCCCCGGTGGCGCGGACCGAACCGCTTCCCGAGCGCTCGCCCACCGTGCGCGAGGTGCGTCCCCAGCCGCGCCCGGTCATCCGGCCAGAGCCTACGCCGGCACGCATCGAACCGCAGGCGCAGCCACGCCAGCCGCCACCGACGCCGCAACCGCGTCCCGACGCGGCGCCGCAGCTGCGCCCGCAGGCCGCGCCGGCGGTCGCGCCGCGGGCAGAGCCGCGCGCCGCGCCGGCGCCCGCGCCGGCCGAACCACGCGTCGAGCCGAGGCAGGAAGTGATCGCCGTCGCGCCCGTCCCGCGGCCCGACAGCGTGCCGATTCAGCGCGTGCAGCCGCGGCCCGAGGTGAAGCCGGAGGTGCGCGCCGACCCGCGCTTGGAGCAAGTGCCGCAGCCACGTCCTGATCCGCGGCCGCAGGCGGTCAGTCCCCCGACGCCGGTGAGCCGGCCGGAAGTCCGTCCGGAGCCGCAGCGTCCGCTGCCGCAGGCACAGCCGCCGGTCCAGGCGCCGCCAGAGGTCGCTCCGGCGCCGCGTGCTGAACCGCAGATCGCGGCCCGCGCAGCGCCGGCGCCTGTCGCGCCTGCGCCGCGTCCGGAGGCGCCGGTGGAAATGCGACGCGACGTCGCGCCGACCGCCGTTGCGCCCGGTGCGCCGACACCTTCGGCGGAGCCGACGGCGCGGGCTGTGCCGCGGCCGGCTCCGCCGCCCGCGCAGAAGCCCGAGCCGGTGGATGAAGGGGTGCTGGACCGCTTTGCGCTGGAGATCCAGCGGCGCGTGGGCAAGCTGGTCGAGGAGCGCGGCGAGCGCGCCTACCCGCGGCTGGCGCGGGACCGCCAATGGGAGGGCACCGCGCAGATCGCGGTCGAGTTCGGCGCGAACGGACAGCTCAAGCGCATTGCCGTGGCCGAGAGCAGCGGCCACGCCGTGCTCGATGAGCGGGCGGTCCAGATGGTGCGCGAAGTCCTGCCGACCGTGCCGCGCGAGCTGCGGTCGCGCAACTTCACCGTGCGCCTGCCGATCCTGTTCAAGCTGAAGAAGTCCTAACCGCTCGCGACATGGACGGCGGTCTGTTCCCGCCCATCGAGCCGCATGAGCAGGGCGCGCTCGGCGTCACCGACGGACACCTGCTGCGCTTCGAGGTGTGCGGCAATCTCACGGGCATCCCGGCGCTGTTCCTGCACGGCGGGCCGGGCAGCAGCACCAACCCCGGCCACCGCCGCTTCTTCGATCCGTCCTTCTACCGCATCGTGCTGTTCGATCAGCGCGGCTGCGGGCGTTCCGCGCCGCGCGGCGCGATCGCGCACAACACCACGGCGCACCTGATCGCGGACATCGAGCGGCTGCGCGAACATCTGGGCGTGTCGCGCTGGATGGTGTTCGGCGGCTCCTGGGGCAGCACGCTTGCGCTCGCCTACGCGCAGGCCCATCCCGCGAGCGTCTCCGGGATGGTGCTGCGCGGGTTGTTCCTGGCTTCGCGCGCGGAGGTGGATTGGTTCCTGGAAGGGCTGCGGCGCTTCGTGCCCGAAGCCTGGGCCGAGTTTGCGGCCGGCGCGCCGGCCGCCGGCACGGGAGAGCTGCTGCGGTACTACGTGTCGCAGGCGCTCGGATCGGATCGTACTGCCGCACTGGGCGCCGCGCGCCGCTGGGCGGCCTACGAGAGCGCGCTGATGGCGGTGGGCGAGGCGCCCGGCACGCCATCGCCCGCTGCAGACGACGACGCGGTGCTAGACCGCGTGCGCGTGCATCTGCACTACCTGGCGAGCGATTGCTTCCTGCGCCCCGGGCAGCTGCTGGGCGCGCTGGCCCCGCTGGCACGGATCCCGACGATCCTGGTGCAGGGTCGTCGCGATCTGGTCTGTCCCCCGGCGACCGCGTACACTGTCAAGCAGGCATGGCCGGCGGCGCGGCTGTGCATGGTGGAGGAGGGCGGCCATTCGGCAGCGCATCCGGCCATGGCGGCGGCGCTGTTGCGCGCCACCGAGGACATGAAAATGCTGCTGGGACAGACTCCGGGATGAGCCTGCGCGTCCGCATCAATCTGATCATCACCACGCTGATCGTGCTGTTCACGCTGGTGACCGGCAACATCATCGTGGAGGACATGCGCAGCGCCATCCGCGAGGAGATGGAGGCCGGCACCAAGATCACGCTGCAGCATCTCAGCACCGTCCTATACGGCAGCGATTTCGCGCGCAGCGACGGCGCGGAGGCCAGAGTGCTGCTGCGCTTCCTCCAGCATCTGGGCCGCGTGCGCGCGCACGAGATCCGCATGTACGATACCCGAGGCAGGCTGGTCTACACCTCCCCGCCTTCCGTCTACAAGGCCGGGCGCTCCGCACCCGAATGGTTCACGCGCCTGGTGTGGCCGGAATCGGGCGAGATCACCCTCGACACGGCAGCCGCGCGTGTGGTGGTCGCGCCCGACGCCTCGCGCTCGATCCTGGACGCCTGGGACGACCTGGTGCGGCTGACCTGGCTGCTGATCGGTTTCCTGGTGGTGGTCAACGTGGCGGTGTTCTTTCTGTTGGGTCGCTCGCTGCGGCCGGTGCGCTCCATCCTCGCCGGCATGTCCGAGATGCAGCGCGGCAAGCTCGATGTGCGCCTGCCGTCGTTCGCCCTGCCGGAGTTCGATTCCATCGGCCGCACCTTCAACGGCATGGCGCACGCGCTCGAGGAAACCCATGCCGAGGCCCGCCGGCTGGCGCTGGTCGCGCGGCAGTCGAGCGACGCCACGGTGATCCACGACCTGCAAGGCAACATCTCGTTCTGGAACCCGGCGGCCGAGCGGCTGTTCGGCTACCGCTCGGAGGAGATCGTGGGTCGCAGCGCGACGTTGCTCACGCCCCCCGGGTTGGAGTCGGAGGTGGCGGACAATCTGCGCGCCATCTACGCCCGGCGCGTGGTCGAGAACCTCGAGACGCAGCGGCTCGCCCGCGATGCCCGAGTGGTGGACGTCGCTCTGTCCGCCGCGCCGCTGGTGGACCCGGCGAGCGATCAGGTCATCGGCGAGATCGTCACCATGCGCGATATCACCGAGCACAAGCGCGCGCAGCAGGCGGAAGCCGACCTCAAGCAGAACCGGCGCCTCACCCAGGCGATCCAGACGCACCTGGAGGAAGAACGCCGCTCGATCGCGCGCGAGCTGCACGACGAGCTGGGGCAGTGCGTCACCGCAATACGCACCATCGGCACGGCCATCGCCAACCGCGCCCGGCCCAGCGCTCCGGAGATCCACGACAGCGCGCGGACCATCGTCGAGGTGGCGGGACACATCTACGACGTGGTTCATGGCATCATACGCAAGCTGCGCCCGAGCGCGCTCGACAATCTGGGCCTTACCGAGGCGCTGGAGGAATGGCTGGCCAGCTGGCGCGAGCGTTATCCCGACATCAGCGTGCAGCTCGATCTTTCCGGCAATCTGGACGATCTCGGCGAAACCATCAACATCAGCGTGTATCGCATCGTGCAGGAGTGCCTCACCAACGTGGTGCGGCACGCGGCGGCAACGCAAGTGGAGATCGCCATCGCCCGCAGCGGCGAGCGCCTCGAGGTGTCGGTGCGCGACAACGGCAAGGGCCTGGGCGAGCGCAACGAATCCGAGTCGGCCCGCTTCGGGCTGATGGGCATGCGCGAGCGCGTCGAGGGGCTGGCCGGCGCGTTCCAGATCGACAGCCGCCCGGGCGAGGGCCTGCGCGTACGGGCCTTGATTCCTCTGCCAGCCGCGGCCCCGGTCTTGGCAGAATGAAAGCGGCGTTGGCCGACTGACGATGCTGGCCGACTGCCGCCGGTGATGTGCGCTTGCCCAACGACATGCTGAACGAATCGCAAATTGCTTCCGGGACTGCAGCGATGGCGGAGCGGGCCATTCGAGTGATGCTGGTAGACGACCATGCCGTGGTGCGCATGGGCTTCCGGCTGTTGCTGCAGGGTACCTCCGACATCAAGGTGACCGGCGAGGCGGACAACGGCGAGGAGGCCGTTCGCATGTACTCGGAGGTACGGCCCCACGTGGTGGTGATGGACATTTCCATGCCGGGCATCGGCGGGCTGGAGGCCATCGGCCGCATCCTGGCGCGGGAGCCGATGGCGCGCATCCTGGTGCTGTCGGGGCACGAGGACGTGATGCATGCGCGCCGCGTCCTCAAGGCCGGCGCGCTGGGCTATCTCACCAAGCGCAGCGCCCCGGAGGCGCTGATCCAGGCCATCCGTCAGGTGCACCAGGGCAAGACCTATTTGGAGCCATCCATCGCCCAGCAGCTCGCCGTGCAGCAGCTGGCCGGCGAGAAAAGCCCGGTGGACATGCTGAGCGAAAAGGAGTTCAAGGTGTTCCTGGCGCTCGCCCGGGGCAAATCCGTGGTCGAGATCGCACAGACCATGTCGCTCAGCCCGCGCACCGTGGGCACCCACCTGTACAACATCAAGCAGAAGCTCGGCGCGTCCAACTCGGCCGAACTGGCCATCATCGCCATCCGCGCCGGGCTGATCGAGCCCTGAAGGCCCCCTCCCGGTGGCCCGCCTAATGAAAATCATGAGGCACGAATCAGGGGATTCACGCTGGCCGGGTGCCCGCCCGATCTGCAAAATGCGTCGCGTGGGTTGAGTCGCCCATCGTCCGTTAGCTAACGAGAAGTCTTCGCAAAGGAGCTACACCATGTGGACCAAGCCTGAATTCACCGAGATGCGCTTCGGCTTCGAAGTGACGATGTACATCTACAACCGCTGAAATAGTTGCTCACCATAAGGGCTGCCCGACCGGCAGCCCTTTTTTTTCGTTCTTAATTCCCCTTTCTGGTGCATGGATATTGGCCGCCGAGAAAGGACGGAACATGAATCGCAACAAAGGGCTGCGATCTTCGGACGATCGGGGGTCAAGGGGCCGGGACGCGAGCCCAGGCCCGGGCAACGCCGTCCGCTATCCTCTTGCGAGGGCTCTCCAGTAGCATAGCGGCCACCAACCGGAGGGGCCTTGCATGGAGACGTCAACCGCGGGCGCACGCTACAACAACGTGGCGATCGCGCTGCACTGGGCGATCGCCGCGGGTGTGCTGGTCATGATCGGTCTGGGCTGGTACATGACCGACATCCCCAAGGGCACGCCCGAGCGCGCGTATTTCTTCAACCTCCACAAGTCGATCGGCGTCACGGTCGGCGTGCTGGCGCTGATCCGGCTGTGGTGGCGGGCCACGCATCGCCCGCCCGCGTTGCCCGGTTCGATGGCGAGCTGGGAGGTGACCGCGGCGAAGCTCAATCACGCACTGCTGTACGCGTGCATCATCGCCATGCCGGTGATCGGGTTCCTCGCCTCGAACTTCACCAAGTTCGGCGTGAAGTACTTCGGCCTGCAGATCGGTCCCTTCTTCCCAGAGAATCAGGGGCTGCGCGACGGCTTGCAGGAGATCCACGGCCTGCTCTCCTACCTCCTGGTGGTGTTGGTGGTGGTGCACGTGCTCGCGGCGTTCAAGCACCTCCTGGTGGACAAGGACGGGGTGTTCCAGCGCATGTTGCCGGGCGCCCGCAGCGGGGCCTGAGCGCGCAGCCGCCGGGGCCCCGCCGCAGCGCTCACGGGGCCCTGGGGAACACGATCACGTGATCGGCCGCCAGCCGCACGCCGATCGCTTCGCCGAGGGCGTGGTCGTGGTGGCTGGGCACCAGCGACAGCACCTGAGCGCCGCTCGACAGCCGCAGGGTGTAGAGGATCTCCGCGCCGCGGAACGCCTTGCCCACCACCCGGGCGCGCACCGGACTGCTGTCGTCGTGCACCACATCGTCCGGCCGCAGCAGCACGTCCACCGGCATCGGCACCGGCGCGTCGCAGCCGGCTGGAGCCGCCTCGCCCGCGAAGTGCAGTTCGCCCTGCAACGCCCCCAGCTCGACCTCCACCTGGCCGCTGCGCGTCACGCGGCCCGGCACGAAGTTTCCGAGGCCCACGAAGTCGGCTACGAAGCGGTCGGCGGGACGGTGATACAAGTTGTACGCGCTGTCCCACTGCAGGATGCGGCCGTCGCGCATGACGCCGATCTCGTCGGCGAGCGCAAAGGCTTCCTGCTGGTCGTGCGTCACCAGGATCGCCGTCATGTCCTGCGCCTTGAGCAGGGCGCGCACCTCACCGGCGAGGCGCTCGCGCAGCTCCACGTCCAAGCTGGAAAAGGGCTCGTCCAGCAGCAGCAGGCGCGGCCGCGCGGCCAGCGCACGGGCCAGCGCCACGCGCTGCTGCTGCCCGCCGGACAGGGCGTGCGGATACCTGTGCGCGCTGTCCGCGAGGCCCACCGCGCGCAGCATCTGGCGCGTGCGCTGCTCGCGCTGCGCGCGCGGTTGCCGTGATAGCCCGAAGGCGACGTTGGCCGCGACGCTGAGATGAGGGAACAGGGCGTAGTCCTGGAACACCATTCCGATGCGGCGCCGCTCCGGCGGCTGCGCGAAGCCGGGGCGGCTGACCACCTCGCCGTCGAGCAGGATCTCGCCGGCTGCGAGCGGCTCGAACCCGGCAATGCAGCGCAGCAGCGTGGTCTTGCCGCAGCCGCTGGGCCCGAGCAGGCAGGCGATACCCCCGCGCGGGACCGTGAAAGACAGCGAGTCGATGATCCGGTGTTCCGCGTAGGCGTGGCCCACGCCGCGCAGTTCGACCAGCGGGCCGGTTGAGGTGTGCATGGCGCGCGTGAGTATAGCGGCCCCCGGGCGTGGAACGCGTAGAATGGCGCGCCTGCTTACAATGACGCCCTCGGGGCGACGACGCGCGCGGGCCCACCCGCGCCCCGGTTCCCCTTGCCTTCTGCGGTTCTTCTCGAGCGTTTGCGGCGCGATCACGCCGCACTGGGCTGGCTCGGCTACGGCGCGCTGGCCGTGGCTTTGCTGGTGGCGCTGCCACTGGCCGGGCTCGCGTTCGGCGTGCTGGCGCCCGGCACCCCCGGCGTGTGGTCGCATCTGGCGCAGACGGTGCTGCCGCGCTATGTGGTCAACAGCGTCCTGCTCGCGTTCGCCGTGGCGCTCGGCGTCGCGCTGCTGGGCGTGGCCTGCGCCTGGGCCACCGCCGGGTTCGAGTTCCCGGGGCGGCGCTGGCTGGAATGGGCGCTGGTGCTGCCGCTGGCCATGCCCGCCTACGTGGTGGCTTACGCCTACACCGATTTCATGCAATTCAGCGGGCCGGTGCAGAGCGCGCTGCGCGCCCTCACCGGCTGGCGTGCGCGCGAGTACTGGTTCCCCGAGATCCGCTCGCTGCCCGGCGCGGCAGCGCTGTTCGTACTGGTTCTGTTCCCCTATGTGTACCTGCCGGTGCGCGCCGCCTTCCTGGAGCGCTCCCCGAACCTGCTCGACGCGGCGCGGCTAGGCGGGCTCGGCGCGGCGGCGGCGTTCAGGCGCGCGGTGCTGCCGCTCGCCCGCCCGGCGCTCGCGGCGGGTATCGCGCTCGCCGTGATGGAGACGCTGGCCGACTATGGCGCGGTGTCGTACTTCGCACTGGAGACGCTCACCATCGGCATCTACAAGGCTTGGTTCGGCCTCGGCGAGCGCACCGCCGCCGCCCAGCTGTCGCTGCTGCTGCTCGCGGCCGTGGCGCTGGTCATGTGGGCCGAGCGCGCCTCGCGCGGGCGCGCCCGCTTCCAGGGCAGCGGCACGCTGGCGGCCGGTCGCACGCGGCTCGCCGGCGCGAGCGGCTGGGCGGTGGCGCTGCTGTGCTTCCTGCCGGTGCTGCTCGGATTTCTGCTGCCGGCGGCCATCCTGCTGCGCCTGGCCGCGCGCGACATCCAGATCGTGCACTTCGGCCGCTATGCCGACGGCATGCTGAACAGCTTCGCCGCCGCGGGCCTGGCGGCGCTCGTCGCTACCGGGCTGGCCCTGCTGCTCGCTTACGCGGCGCGCCTGCGTCCGGGGACGGCGGTGCGCGCCGGCGTGCGCCTGGCCGCGCTGGGCTATGCGGTGCCCGGCGCGGTGCTCGCGGTCGCCATCCTGGTGCCGCTGGCGCGCCTGGACAACGCGTTGGACGCCTTCCTGCAGGCGCACTTCGGATGGCGCAGCGGCCTGCTGCTCACCGGCAGCGTGGCCGCCCTGGTGTACGCCTATGTGGTGCGCTTCCTGGCGCTGGCGCTGTCCAACGCGGAAGCGGGGCTCGCGCGCATCACCCCGAGTATGGACGAGGCCGCCCGCAGCCTCGGCTGCGGCCCGGCGCGGCTGGCGGCGCGCGTGCATGCGCCGCTGGTCGCGCGCAGCCTGTTGATCGGTATGCTGCTGGTGTTCGTGGATGGGCTCAAAGAGCTGCCGGCCACGCTCGTGCTGCGCCCGTTCGATTTCGAGACGCTCGCCACCCAGACCTACAACCTGGCCAAGGATGAGCGCCTGGGCGAGGCCGCGCTGCCCAGCCTCACCATCGTGGCGGTCGGGCTGATCCCGATGATGCTGGTGTCGGGGGCGCTGGGCCGGCGCAAGGTATGAGCCATGCGAAACCATCGCGCGGCATTCGTTGCGGGCAGGGTTGACATACTCAAGCGTTGTTGCGCGTGTGCGCCCGGCGCGAACTGCGCTCGCGAAGTCTTTCCGCCCAAGTGGTCAACGCCAGCCGACACGATCGACGATGCGCTGCGCGGCGGCGACGTTTCGGCCCAGCGCCGCGATGCTGAGGGGATCGCGCCGGAACTCGCCGAGGGCGGCGAGTTCCGGATTGCCGGCCACGGCGCTGCGCACCACCGGCCATTCGTTGTTTCCGTTGGCGAAGTATGCCTGTGCCTGGTCGCTCGCCAGGTACTCGAGAAAGCGGATCGCGTTGTCGCGGTGCGGGGCGTTGCGCATCAGGCCGCCGCCCGAGATGTTCATGTGCGTGCCGTAGCCCTTCTGATCGGGCCACACCAAGCCGACTGCCTGCGCCACCGCGCGATCCTCCGGCTTGGTCGATCGCATCAAGCGCACCAGATAGTAGCTGTTGGTGAGCGCGATGCCGCACTCGCCCGCGGCCACGGCGCGGATCTGGTCGGTGTCGCCGCCGCGTGGCGGGCGCGCGAAGTTGGCCACCACGCCGCGCGCCCAGGCCTCGGCCCGCGGCTCGCCGAGGTGCTCGATCATCGCGCTCACCAGCGACAGCATGTAGGGGTGACTGCCCGGCCGGGTGCACACCTTGCCCCTGTTTGACGGCGCGGCGAGATCCTGGTAGCTCTGCACGTCGCGCGGGTTCACCGACTTGGCGTCGTACACGATCACGCGTGCGCGGCTGGAAAAGCCGAACCACAGGCCCTGGGGGTGGCGCACCTCCGGCGGGATGCGCTGCTCCAGGATCCGGGACTTCAGCGGTGCGAACAGCCCCAGCTGCTCGGCATTGGTCAGGCGCGCGGCGTCCACGATCAGCAACACGTCCGCGGGGCTGTTGGCGCCTTCGTTGCGGATGCGCTCCAGGAGCTGATCGTCGCTCGCCTCGATGCGCTGGACTTGGATGCCGGTGGCGCGCGTGAAGTTGGCGTAAAGCGCTTCGTCGGTATCGTAGTGGCGCGCCGAGTACAGGTTCACCACCTGGTCCTGGCCCAGGGCGGAGGCCGCCATCGCGGCGAATACGAGCAGCACCGCGCAGGCGCGTGCGGGCATGCGAGCTCTCCCGGAACTAGCCCGAAACCGGTCAGGCGCGGCGCGCCGGGCCGCGCATCATGAGCCACCCGGCGACGATAACCGTGACCAGCGCCAGCTGCAGCAACAATCCCTGCAGGTTGGGGTAGATGCCGAGGAGCGGAACCGCCGGGAAGTCGAGGGGGGACACCGGCAGCTTCCCGGCCTCCTGCAGCGCGGCGATGCCCTGTCCCGCGAACACCACGGCCATCACCGCGAGCATCGCCCCGCTCACGCCGAAGAACAGCGACAGCGGCAGCCGCACCGAGAAGCGCACGATCGCCCACGCGAGCAGCACCAGGGCGGCCGCCCCCGCGGCGAAGCCGATCAGCACCGCGCTGCGGCCTGCGGCGCTCGCCTGCAACCACAGCGCTTGGTAGAACAGCACGGTCTCGAACACCTCCCGGTAGACGGCGAGGAATGCCACCAGCGCGATCCCCAGGCCGGCTTTGAGGCCGAAGCCGCCCACGGCGCTTGCCATGCGCCCTCGGATGAAGGCGCTCCAGCGCGTGGCGCTCGACTTGCTGTGCAGCCAGAATCCCACGTACAGCAGGACGGCCGCGGAAACGAGCGCCGTCACACCTTCGGTCACCTCGCGTTGCGCGCCGGTGATCGCGATCAGCGTGCTCGACACCACCCAGGTAACGGCGCCCACCAGCAGCGCCGCGATCCAGCCCGCATGCAGCCATAGCAGCCCCTCGCGGCGCTGCGTCTTCACCAGGAAGGCGCCCATCGCGGCGAGCACCAGGATCGCCTCGAGACCTTCGCGCAGGATGATGACGAGCGAGCTCGCCAGGCCGGCGGCGGGCGACAGATTGCCGCTGGACAGCGCGTGCTTGGCCTGGTGGAGTAGGGCGATGGCGGCGGCATGCGCGGTCTCCAGCCGCTGCGCAGGAGCCCCTGCCTGAATGGCATTGCGGTAGGCCATCATCGCCTGCTCGGTGCGCCTGGTGAGCTCCGGGTCCGAGCCGGCGAGCCCAGCCTCGGCCAGCTCGAAGCCTTCTAGGTATGCCGAGACGGCGAGCTGGTAGGCCTCGTCGGTGCGTCCCGCCCGCCAGGCTTCACGGCTGCGGTCCAATGTGGCGATGCTGAAGTCGATCGGCGAACCGGGTGCGGCGCCCGCGGCCGCGGGTTGGCTGCGCAGGAAGGCGAGGATCGCTTCGGCCTCGGCGCCGGCGCTGCGCGCCTCGGACGGCGTGGCGGTGGCGACGGCAGCCAGGTCCGGAAAGCGGTCGCGCCCCGCGCCCCGTCCCCACGCGGCCGCGCCGCGCGCACGCAGGGCGTCATCGGCGGCGAACGCGCTCACATGGAACGCCAGCGCCCAGCGCTCTTCCTCGGACAGTTGGGCGAATCCGGCCATGGCGGTGCCGGCCACGCCCAGGCTGATGGTGTTGTACAGCCCATAGACGCTGCGCGCCGAAGCGCGTGCGGCGTCGCGGAAGTCGGTGGGCGCCGGGTCGAGGCCAGCGGCGGCTGTGCCGGCGCCATCGCCCAGCGTGCCGTGGCATTGCCCGCAATGGGCGGCATAGAGGGTGGGGGCGGCAGCCAGGTTGGGCGGCTGCCGCGGGGTTACGGCCACCGCATAGGCGTCGATCACGCCGCGCTGGATGTCGCGCGCCAATGCCGTCACCTGCGCGGCCTCGGCTTTTTCTTGCACCAGACGGCTCAACTCGGCGGCGCGCGCCATCAGCGCCGCACGCTGCCCATTCGCCGGCAGCGACGCGATGAGGTCGCGCACCTGGGACGAGAACTCCACCTGCTCCGCGTACTCGTCGGCGTCGAGCACCCGGCCGTCGCGCACGAAGGCCGGATACTCCACCGAGACATAGTCGAGCAGATTGACCACGGTCTGGGGCGTGCCGGCGGCGGCGCCCGCCAGGCCAGGCGCGAGCAGCAGCAACGTGAGACCGAGGAACACCCGCAGGGGCATGGTTTGGAGGCGGCGCCGTTTAGGAATGGGAATTATATGCATTATCGCCGGTCCCGCGAAAGCCAGCGATAGTACAACTCGATACGGGGCTGCGCGGACCCCGAGAAAGGCGCGCCGCCGGTGGCCTTTGGGAGGGTTTGACGGGGTTGGCGTGTCGGGCTTGCCAAGGCATAATGCGAATGATTATCATTGGTATTGAATCCACACGCCTGAGGAGCTTCGATGAACGCGACTTTGGTCGGGGCGGATCGCCTCGGGAACATCCCCGCGGTTTTGCGCAGGCGCGGCATCGCGGTGCTGCAGCACATCACCGGACGGCCCGCGGGCGATCAGCGGCGCGTGCCGAGTCTGCCGCGCGGAACGCAACTGCTGATTCTGTTTACCGATTTCATCAACCACAATGCGATGCAGAGCTTCCGGCGGGCGGCGCAGGAGCAAGGCATTCCGGTCCTGGCTTGCCGACGTTCGAGCAGTCGCCTAGTTCAGTGCCTCGAGCGCAACGGTCTGTGCAGGGCCTGCGCCGATCTGGGTATCGCCGCGAGGAGTGGCCCCTGAGGTGGGCCGATTTGTGCGCCACGCAATTGACACTCATTCTCATTTCGTTATAGAGTAGCTGGCGGGAGGGGAACCGCCTTGTTCGTGTGCGTCTGCAACGGGGTCACCGAGCGCCAGATCCGCGAGGCCATCGACTGCGGAGCCAAATCGCTGCCGGAATTGACCGCTGCGCTCGGCGTCGCGGCGGGTTGCGGCGCTTGCGCCGACCACACGCGCTGCATGTTGGAGAGTGTCGTCCCCGCGCACGAGGTCCATGCCCTGCCGTGTGCCGCCTAGGCCGTAATATCTAGCGCGCTGCCACTCCCGCTCCCTCGGATACCCACGAGTGCGCTGTCCGCGCTGCTGCGCGCCGCTATTGGGCTGATGCAGAGCCATCGCGCTTGCGAGGCGTTGTGCGTCACGCTCCCGAACCGCCCTGTGCCTCGGGGCGGCTATAATCCGCTGTTTCTCGCCCGCCAGGAGCGCAGATGAAGGGTGACAGCAAGGTGCTCGAGTACCTGAACAAGGTGCTCACCAACGAGCTCACCGCGATCAACCAGTACTTCCTGCACGCGCGCATGTTCCGCAACTGGGGGCTCAAGAAGCTCGACGAGTACGAGTACCACGAGTCGCTCGACGAGATGAAGCACGCGGACCAGCTGATCAACCGCATCCTGTTCCTGGAAGGGCTGCCGAACCTGCAGCAGCTGGGCAAGCTGCTGATCGGCGAAAGCGTCCCGGAGACGCTGCGCTGCGACCTGACCCTGGAGCTGCAGGCGCTGCCGCTGCTGCGCGAAGCCATCGCCCACTGCGAAGCGGTGAGCGACTACATCAGCCGCGAGCTGCTGGAGGACATTCTCGACAGCGAGGAGGAGCACGTGGACTGGCTGGAAACCCAGCTCGAGCTGATCGAGCGCACCGGTTTGCAGAACTACCTGCAATCGCAGATGTAACGCTGCAGGTCCAGCCTTGGCCGTCAGCCCGCCCACGACGATCCAGCGACTGCTCGCGCTCGCGGGCTGTGCGGTGCTGCTCGCGAGTTGCGCTGCAGCTCCCAAGTCGCCGCTGGACACCTCGGCGCCGCCGGAGCCGCCCGTCGCAACCCCGGCGCCGCCGGAGCCGCCCGTGGCCACGCCCGCGCCCGTGGAGATCCCCGTCGAGATCGTGGTGCCCCCGCCTAGGATCGCGTTGGTGCTAGGCGGTGGCGCGGCCAAGGGCTTTGCTCACGTGGGCGCGATCAAGGCGCTCGAGTCGCAATCGATCAAGCCCGACATCGTGGTCGGCACGAGCGTTGGCAGCATGGTGGGTGCGCTCTATGCGTCGGGCTACGATGGCTTCGAGCTGCAGCGCGTGGCGCTCGACATGACCGAGTCGATGGTGAGCGACTGGTCGCTGCCCAACCGCGGCTTCTTCCGCGGCGAGGCGCTGCAGGAGTTCGTCAACCGCAATGTACAGAACCGCCCGATCGAAAAGCTGCCGCGCAAGCTCGCCATCGTCGCGACCGATCTCGGTAGCGGTGAAGCGATCGTGTTCGAGCGCGGAGACACCGGCATGGCGGTGCGTGCTTCCAGCAGCGTGCCGGGCGTGTTCCAGCCGGTGAAGATCGGCACCCGCGAGTACGTGGACGGCGGGCTGGTGAGCCCGGTGCCGGTGAAGGCGGCGCGCGCGCTGGGCGCCGACATCGTGATCGCGGTGGACATCTCGGCCCGGCCTTCGCCGACGCCGCTGTCCGGCACCATCGACGTGCTGCTGCAGACGGTCACCATCATGGGCAAGGCCATCGCCGCGACCGAGCTGGCCCAGGCCGACGTGATCATCAAGCCGGACATGTCCAAGGTGTCGGCGACCGACTTCGCCAGCCGTCACCTCGCCATCCTCGAGGGGGAGCGCGCTGGCCTGGCCGCGATCCCCGCGCTCAGGGCGAAGCTCGCCGAGCGCGAGGAGCGCATTCGCGCGCAGCTCATGACGCAGCAGCAGCCGGCAGGGGAACCCAAGTAGCCATGCCGGCGATGGAGACGCGGCGCGTCGACTGGTACTTCGATTTCATCTCGCCTTATGCATGGCTGCAGGCCGAGCGCCTGCAGGAGCTGCCCGCCGGCGTCGATCTCGCCTGCAAGCCGGTGCTGTTCGCCGGCCTGCTGGATCACTGGGGACAGCTCGGCCCGGCCGAGATCGAGCCCAAGCGCCGCTTCACGTACCGCTATGCGCTGTGGCGTGCGGCACACCTGGGATTGCCGTTCAAGGCGCCTTCCGCGCACCCGTTCAATCCGCTGCGCCTGCTGCGGCTCGCCATCGTGCTGGGCTGCGAGCGCAGCCGCATGCTCCGGCTGTTCCGCTTCGTGTGGAGCGAGGGCAAGCGTCCGGACGACGACGCCGACTGGGCCGGCCTGATCGCAGAGCTCGGAGTGCCGGACGCCGACGCGCGCGTCGCCGCGCCGGAGGTCAAGGCGCAGCTGCGCAGCCACACCACGCAAGCGATCGCGCGCGGCGTGTTCGGCGTACCCACCCTGCTGATCGACGACCAGCTGTTCTGGGGCGTGGACGCGACCGACATGGCGCTCGACTACCTGGCCGGCGACCCGCTGTTCGAGGGAGCCGAGATGCGCCGCGCCGAGCGCCTTCCCAAGAGCGCCGAGCGGCCGGGGAAGGCGCGCTAGCCTGAGCGTGTTCCCGCCGGTCGCGCCTCGAAGACAGCGGCGCGTGTCGTGGACGCACGTCCAGGTGCAAGGAGAACAGCATGAACCGCTTGGCCGAGATCGATTGGAACGCATTGGTGCCCGGGACGTGGGTCGCCGCGCGGGTGCTGCTTATCCTGGTGCTCGCCTGGATCGCGGTGAGCCTCAGCCAGCGGCTGATTCGCGGCATACGACGATACATGCATGCGCGCGCAACCTCGGCCGAGGACGCCAAGCGCGTGGACACGATCGGGCGCGTGTTCCGCTACATCGCTGCGGTGGTGATCACTCTGGTGGCCGGGATGCTGGTGCTGAGCGAGCTGGGCGTGTCCATTGCGCCCATCCTGGGCGCCGCGGGAGTGGTCGGCGTGGCGGTGGGCTTCGGGGCGCAGAGCCTGGTGAAGGACTTCTTCTCCGGGTTCTTCATGTTGCTGGAGAACCAGATTCGGGTCGGCGACGTCGTCAACGTGAGCGGCAAGAGCGGCCTGGTGGAGGAGGTGACACTGCGCTACGTGCGCCTGCGCGACTACGAAGGCAACGTGCACTTCATCCCCAACGGCGAGATCACCGTGGTCTCCAACTTCACGCTCGATTTCGCATACGCGGTGGTGGATGTAGGCGTGGCCTACCGGGAGGACGCCGATCAGGCGCTCGAGATCATGCGGCAGGTGGCGGAGAAGATGCGGCAGGACACTGCGTTCGCGCAGAAGATCACCGAACCCGTGGAGGTGGTCGGCGTGGAGCGCTGGGACGACTCCGCGGTGATCCTGCGCGTGCGTTTCAAGGTGCTTCCGATCGAGCAGTGGAACGTCAGACGCGAGTACCTTAAGCGCCTGAAGCGCGCCTTCGACGCGGCCGGCGTCGAGATTCCCTACCCGCATGTCACCGTGTACGCCGGGCAGGCCCGGGACGGCTCGGCGCCGTCCTTCCACGTAGCGCCGAGCGCGGCGCTGCACCTGGTGCGCGACAGCGCACGGGACGCGAGCTGACGCCGCTCGATCTCACAGCGCGATAACGCGCGGCACGAGAAAGGAAAGGCCAACCGCGAGTGGTGGGCCTTGGGATAGTGGTGGAGGCGGGCGGAATCGAACCGCCGTCCGCAAGTCCTCCGCAGTCAGTCCTACATGCTTAGCCTGGCCGTTTGATTTGGCCCCTCAACCGCCGGCCGGCGGGCTGAAGAGGAGCGAGTCACCTGACGATTTGACACCGGGCGAGGTGACCCCGCACGGCGCGATCTCATGTCAATGACTCTGCTTATCCTTTCCCTTGCGGGATCGGAACCGGCCCATGAGAAAACCGGGGCAGAGTCCAGCCGGGGTTAGGCGGCCAGAGCGTAGCTGTCGTCGTTGGCGACTATTGCGTTCCAGCGGTTTAACAAGGTGACTGGACCTTGGCATGCACTGCGCTGCTTCGCAACCTGCGTCGAAACCAGGTCGCCCCCGTGCTGGGAGTCGGGAATCGGGACACGCCGAGATGCCCGTCCCCCAGATCATTCTCGCATAAATGGGGCCAGGCCCAGGAGGTTCAACAGGTCGAGCGGGCGCTCGATGCGATGGTCCGCGCCCCAAGCGTCGGGCGGGCTGCCGTCGCCGAGATAGCCGTACAGGGCCACTACCGGAGTCATCCCGGCTGAAACGCTGGCTTCCACATCGCGCTCGTCGTCGCCGACGTAGACACAGACCTCGGGCGCCACCCCCAGGCGGCGGGACGCTTCCAGCAGCGGATCGGGAAAAGGCTTGGCGCGCGCGCAGGTGTCGCCGCTCACCAGGCAGCCGGCGCGCGCCGCCAGGCCGAGAAATTCGATCAGCGGCTCTGCGAAGCGCGCCAGCTTGTTGGTCACGATTCCCCACGCGATGCCCCGGGCCTCCAGCCCGGCGAGCATCGCGCTCACTTCGGGGAACAGGACCGTCTGCCGGCGCAGATGCTGCGCGTAGAGGTCGAGAAACTCGTCCCGATGGCGCGCATAGTCCGGACTTTTCGGGCTCAGGCCGAAAGCCGCCCGCAACATGCCGCGCGCGCCCTGCGAAACCAGGGGGCGCAGCACATGCAGCGGCAGCCCTTCGAGTCCGCGCGCTCGCCGCTGCAGGTTGACTGCGTAGGCCAGGTCGGCGGCGGTGTCGGCGAGCGTCCCGTCGAGATCGAACAGAACCGCGCCGACCGCTCCCGCCGCCAGCCGCATGCCCGCCCCCCGGCTACTGTTTCAACAGCGCCAGCAGCTCCGCATCGCTCAACAGGTCGTCGAGGGCCATGGCCAAGCCGTCGTTCACGATCTTCGTGCTCTCCGGCTCGCTCGGCGGGTCGCCCTGACCCTTGCGCTGGGTGACCTCGTACTTGCGTAGGAAGGACTCTTCGCCGTTGCTCGCCTTGGCGGACACGCCGGCCGCCAGGGACACGTCGTAATTGAACGCTCTCCTGTTGGCGCCGTAGCTCAACTCGCGCAACTCGACCACCAGCTTGCGCGGATCGTCGTCCGAGAGGGGCTTGACGCGGAACCCCTTGGCCGCCAGGGCTTCGGTGAGGCGCCGCTGGATCGCGGCTGTAGAGCCTTCGGCCGTGTTCACGTCCACGACTTTTCCGTGCGCATCGTTCAGCGTTCCCAGCTTGTCGGCGGGCCGCAGGTCGACGACCGCGAGTCCGATCGCGATGTCGCCCGCCGCCTGCGCTGCATCCTGCTGCACCGGCGGGTCCACGCGAACGGTCTGCGGCTTCGGCGTCGCGCAGCCGACCGCGCCGACCAGGAACAAGCCTACCAAGGCGAATCGAATGGCATGCATGATGGCTCCTCCTCCAATGAGGCCTGAGAGCATAGCGAAAATCCGACCACCTCGCTCGAGCGCCGTAGCAGCGCCCTGCGGATCAGCGCTTGCGGGCGTGAAGGAGGTAGTTGACGTCGGTGTCGGCGCTCCTCAGCCGGTAGGTCCCGGTCAGCGGGTTGTAGGTCATACCGACAAGTCCTGCGACCCCGAGCGCGGCGCTGCGGCACATCGCCGCGAGCTCCGACGGTTTGATCAGCTTGTCGTACCGATGCGTGCCCTTCGGTAATAGCCGCAGCACGTACTCGGCCCCGACGATGGCCAGCAGGAAAGACTTGGCATTGCGATTGATGGTGGCGAAGAACGCGTGCCCGCCGGGCTTGAGCAGCTGCGCGCACGCGCTCACCTGGCTCGCGGGGTCGGGCACGTGCTCCAGCACTTCCATGCAGGTGACCGCGTCGTACTGGCCGGGGTGCTCGCGCGCCAGCGCCTCGGCCGAGATCATCCGGTAGGTCACCCGCCGCCCGCTCTCCAGCAGATGCAGGCCGGCCACCTTGAGCGCCCGCTCGGACAGGTCGATGCCGGTCACCTCGGCGCCGAGCGCCGCCATCGACTCGGAAAGGATGCCACCGCCGCAGCCGACGTCCAACACGCGCTTGCCGGCGAGGCCGACGCGTTCGTCGATCCAGCGCAGGCGCAGCGGGTTGATCTCGTGCAGCGGCTTGAACTCGCTGTGCGGGTCCCACCAGCGATGGGCGAGCTGGCTGAACTTCTCCAGCTCTTGCGGATCGGCGTTGATGCGCTCGGTCATGACTCGGGCGCGATGCGCTGTTGCCAGAAGGCGGCCTTGGCCGCCAGCTCGCCCGCGTCCAGCGTGGTGAGCCGGCGCTCCTCGAGCAACGGGCGTCCGCGCACCCAGGTGTGGGTCACCTGATCGCGCCCGGCGGTGTACACCAGGTGCGAGATCGGGTGATAGCAGGGAGACATTTCCAGCGCACCGAGGTTCACCGCCGCCAGGTCGGCCGACTTGCCGGGGACGATGGAACCGATCTCGCCATCGAGGCCCAGGGCGCGGGCGGCGTCCAGTGTGGCCATGGCCAGCGCGCGCTCCGCCGGCAGCGAGGTCGGACGGCGCGAGGCGCCCTTGGCCAGCAACGCGGCCAGGCGCATCTCCTCGAACAAGTCCAGGCGGTTGTTGCTGGCCGCGCCGTCGCTGCCCAGGCCCACGCCGACGCCGGCTTCGAGCAGCCCGGACACGGGCGCAACGCCGCTCGCGAGCTTGAGGTTCGAACTGGGGCAATGCGCGACGTGGCTGCCGGTGGCGCGCAGCAGCGCGATCTCGAACGGCTCCAGATGCACTGCATGCACCGCGATCAGCCCCGGCCCGACCACCCCCAGGGCGCGCAGCCGCTCCAGGGGTCGCACGCCGAAGCGCCCCAGGCTCTCGCGGATCTCGTCCTCGGTTTCGTGCAGGTGCACGTGGATCGGGATCTCCAGCTCCCCGGCGTAGGTGACGATCCGCTCGAAGCTGCGGTCGCTGACCGTGTACGGCGCGTGTGGCGCCATGCAGAACGACAACGTCGGTTCGTGCTTGAGCGCGTCGCGCGTGGCCAGCCCCTTGTGCAGGTAGTCCTGCGCATCGCTGGCGTAGGCGGTGGGAAATTCGATGCAGATGATGCCCAGCGCAGCGCGCATCCCGGCGGCAAGGACGGCGCGGCCCGCCTGCTCCGGGAAGAAGTACATGTCGTTGAAGCAGGTGACGCCGCCGCGGATCATCTCGGCGCAGGCGAGCAGCGTGCCGTCGTAGACGAAGTCTCCCGACACGTGCCGGGCTTCGGCCGGCCAGATGTGGCGGTTCAGCCATTCCATCAGCGGCAGGTCGTCGGCCAGGCCGCGCATCAGAGTCATGGCGGCGTGGGTGTGCAGGTTCACCAGCCCCGGGATAACGGCGTGGGCCGGCAGTTGCAGGCGCGGGACCCCCGGGTAGGCATGCGCGGCTTCCTCGCTGGGCAGCAGCGCGAGGATGCGCCCCGCGCCGACGACTACGGCATGGCGCTCGAGCACGCGGCCGGCGGGCTCCACCGGCACCACGTAGCGTGCGTCGATGATCTGCTCTGCGGCTGCGGCTCGTGCGTTCATTCAAAAAAAAGCCCTGCTCGAGCAGGGCTTCCGGTGCTGCTCGCGCGGACGCGCGTCGTCACTGCTGCGCCATGCGCTGCCCGGTCACCGTCACTTCCACGCGCCGGTCGGGTTGCAGGCAGTCGATCAGGCTGCGCTTGCGCATGCCGGTGCAGGTGTTGGGATTGGTGGAGGGCTCGAACTCACCGCGTCCCTCGGCCTGGACGCGGTCCGTGGGCACGCCCTTGCTGGCGAGGTAGCTCTTCACCGCGTTGGCACGGCGCAAGGACAACGCCTGGTTGTAGCTATTGGTGCCGATGCGATCGGCGTGGCCCACCACCAGGATGGTCTCGTATTCGACATCCTTCAGCCCGTTGAGCAGCTCGTCCAGCTTCCTGCGGCCGTCGGAGCGCAGCACCGAGCGGTCGAAGTCGAACCACGGTTCGGCCTCCAGAGTGAGGGTCACTGGCAGCACCACCGGCGTGGGTTCCTGCGCCACTTCCGTGGCCATCACCTCGTCGGACTGCTGCGGCTCGCCGATCACGTCTGCGCGTTGCCCACCCTGCTCCTCTTCGTAGTACTGGCTCTGCGCAACGATGCCTTCCTCGCTCTCGACGCCTTCCTCGTCGTAATACTGGGACTGGCTGACGATGCCGTCGTCGGCGAGCACCCCTTCCTCTTCCTCGTGATACTCCTGCTGGGCGACGATGCCGTCGTCGGTCGCGACCCCGGGCTCCTCCGCGTAGGTCACCGCACTTTCCTCTTCGGGCGGGGAGATCGGCTGGAACTGCTCCGCGACCTGCTCGGCGGGCTCTTCCTCCTCCTCCACGAACTCCGGCATGACCGGCGCCGCCACGAACGCCTCGGGCTCGGCCGCGGCGACCGGCTCTTCCTCCATCGCGAACTCTTCCATTTCGGGCTCTGGCTCTTCTTCGACTTCGGCTTCCTCCGTGAACTCCGGCATCGCCGGCTCGGGCGCCTCGGCCACTTCCGGCTCGGCCTCCACGGCCGCCGCAACCGGCTCCTCTTCGTCGGCGAACTCCTCTTCGATAACCTCTTCCTCTTCCGCGAGCTCCTCCTCCTCGGGCTCGGCTGCCGCGACGGCGGCCGGCTCCGCGTACTGCGCCGCCTCGTAGTCCGGTGGGCTGGAATACTGCGCCGGTTCGTACTCTGGGGCGGGCGGAGCGCTAGTCCGGCCGACCGCTCCGGGTCCGGAGCTGCTGCGTTCGGTCTGCAGAGCGCACGCCGAGAACGCGGCGCTGATCGTCAGCGCCAGGACGGTTTTCGCATACCGTGGTATCTGCACGTCAATCCCCCTGTCGTCGTTGAACTGAATGAGAGGACGGCACCGGTAGTGCCCCCTCCGACCGGCGTCGGGCTCCGACCAGCCAGTATCGGCTCCGACGGTGCGACTATTTAGTGCGTTCGCTGCTTGGGGCGTATCTGCTGTCGGCGCGAAGGTGTCGGCGCGAAGGGACACACCGAGAGCGGTCCGAGAACGCATCCTGCGGTGTGAGAAAATATACACATTTTGGAGCGGGTTGTCGCTGCCCTGTGCTACCATCCACTTTCTCGGGGGGAGCAGGAGGATAGTCTCGATCCTGCATGAAGCTGCCAGATGTCCGCCATGCCGTTGGCCCCCGGAGCGGCCCGTGATCGGGCGGTTCCCCCAGTGTTTCATCCCCGCGCCTGAGCTTGCCGGCAGCCCGCTCCACGGCAGGCCGCGCGAGACTTGTGCCCGATGAAGCCGGTGGTGGAGGAAAACGAGTCATGACGCCGCACGCCAGATGGACCAAATAGCCAAGGAAACGCTGCCGATCAGCCTCGAGGAGGAGATGCGGCGCTCCTACCTGGATTACGCCATGAGCGTGATCGTGGGGCGCGCTCTCCCGGACGTGCGCGATGGCCTCAAGCCGGTTCACCGCCGCGTGTTGTTCGCCATGCACGAGGCCAACAACGTCTGGAACCGGCCGTACGTCAAGTGCGCGCGCGTGGTGGGCGACGTGCTCGGCAAATATCACCCGCACGGCGATTCGGCCACTTACGAGGCGCTGGTGCGCATGGCGCAGGACTTCTCCCTGCGCTACATGCTGATCGACGGGCAGGGCAACTTCGGCTCGGTGGACGGCGACAACCCGGCGGCGTACCGCTACACCGAATGCCGGCTGCAGCGCATCGCCGGCGAGCTGCTGGCGGATATCGACAAGGAGACCGTCGATTTCGTCCCCAACTACGACGGCAAGGAGCTCGAACCCACCGTCCTGCCGAGCAAGATCCCCAATCTGCTGATCAACGGCTCCACCGGCATCGCGGTGGGCATGGCCACCAGTATTCCGCCGCACAACCTGGGCGAGGTGGTGGACGCCTGCCTGGCGCTGCTGGGGGAGCCGGACGCCACCGTGGACGAGCTGATGAAGTTCGTCCCCGCGCCCGACTTCCCGACCTACGGCATCGTCTACGGCATCGAGGGCGTACGCGAGGGTTACCGCACCGGCCGCGGCCGCGTGGTGATGCGCGCCCGTACGCACGTCGAGGAGCTGGACCGGGGCGCGCGCTTGGCGATCGTCATCGACGAGCTTCCGTATCAGGTGAACAAGGCCAACCTGCTGATGCGCATCGGCGACCTGGTGCGCGAGAAGAAGCTCGAAGGCATCGCCGAGATCCGCGACGAATCGGACAAGTCGGGCATGCGCGTGGTGATCGAGCTGAAGCGCGGCGAGATCTCCGAGGTGGTCCTGAACAATCTGTACAAAGACACGCAGATGCAGGACACCTTCGGCATGAACATGGTCGCTCTGGTGGACGGCCAGCCGCGGGTGCTCAACCTCAAGGAGCTGCTGGAAGCGTTCCTGCGCCACCGCCGCGAGGTGGTCACGCGCCGCACCGCCTACGACCTGCGCCAGGCGCGCAACCGCGGCCACATCCTGGAAGGCCTGGCGGTTGCCCTGTCCAACGTGGACGAGATCATCGCCCTGATCAAGGAGTCGCCCTCGCCGGCGGAGGCGAGGACGCGCCTGATGGGGCGCCCGTGGCGCTCGCAGCTGGTGACCGAGATGCTGGCGCGCGCGCACGCCGAGCTGACGCGTCCCGAGGGGCTGGTGCGCGAGCTCGGGCTGCAAGCCGACGGCGACTACCGGCTGTCCGAGGGGCAGGCGCAGCGCATCCTGGAGATGCAGCTGCAGCGCCTGACCGCGCTGGAACGCGACAAGATCCTGAACGAGTATCGCGAGGTGCTGGACGCGATCGCCGACCTGCTCGACATCCTGGCCAAGCCCGCCCGCATCACCGCGATCATCGCCGAGGAGCTCGGGCAGGTGAAGGAGCAGTTCGGCGATGCGCGCCGCAGCGAGATCCAGCCGAACGCCCAGGACCTCAACCTCGAGGACCTGATCGCGCCGGCCGACGTGGTGGTCACCCTGTCGCACACCGGCTACATCAAGTCCCAGCCGCTGTCCGAGTATCGCGCGCAGAAGCGCGGCGGCCGCGGCAAGCAGGCCACCACCACCAAGGAGGACGATTTCGTCGAACACCTGTTCATCGCCCACACCCACGACTACATCCTGTGCTTCTCCAGCCGCGG
>DATBMG010000085.1:0-5727 GCA_036554965.1 Burkholderiales bacterium | reverse complement strand
GTCGTCGGCGAAGCTCTTGGCCCAGTCGCGGTACACCGCTTCGTAGGCCCCCTTCGGGTCCTTCTTCCAGTTCTCCGTGTTCTTCAGCTCCTGGCAGTACTCCTCGAGCAGCAGCTTGATCTCGTCCTGGCCGGCGGGGTGCGGCTGCTTGCACTTGCCGCACAGGCGCTTGGCCAGGCGCTGCGCCAGCACGCCCAGCAGCGCGTCGGCGAAGTTGAACGGGTCCATGCCCATGTCGAGCAGGCGGATGATCGACTCGGGCGCGCTGTTGGTGTGCAGGGTGGCGAACACCAGGTGGCCGGTGAGCGAGGCCTCGATGCCGATCGCCGTGGTCTCCTTGTCGCGCATCTCACCGACCATGATGATGTCCGGATCGGCGCGCAGGAACGCCCGCATGGCGGTCGCGAAGTTCAAGCCCGCCTTCGGGTTCATCTGCACCTGGCGCAGGCCCTTCTGGGTAATTTCCACCGGATCCTCGGCGGTCCAGATCTTGGTGTCGGGTGTGTTCAGGTAGCCCAGCACGGAGTGCAGCGTGGTGGTCTTGCCGGAACCGGTCGGACCGCAGCAGAAGAACAGTCCATAGGGCTTGGACACGGTGTCCTTGAGCACCTTGAGGTTGCGCGTGGACAGCCCCAGCTTGTCGAGCGGGATCGGCTCCCCGGCGGCGAGGATACGCATCACGATGTCCTCGACGCTGCCCTGCGAGGGAATGGTGGCCACGCGCAGCTCGATGTCCAGCGGTCCGAATTTCTTGAACTTGATCTTGCCGTCCTGCGGCTTGCGCTTCTCCGAGATGTCCAAGTCGCACATGATCTTCAGGCGCGCGGCGATGGCGTTGCGATAGCTCGCTGGCACCGAGATGTAGGGCTGCAGCGAGCCGTCCTTGCGGAAGCGGATCTCGGTCTTGCCCTTGCCCGGGTAGGGCTCGATGTGGATGTCGGAGGCGCCCTGGTGGTAGGCGTCGACGATGATCTTGTTGACCAGCTTCACCAGCTCGTTGTCCGCCGCGAGCGAGACTTCGTCGGTGCCGCCGCCGCCGCCGCCCTCCTCGTCTTCCTGGTCCATGCCGGACAGCAGGTCGCCGAT
Organism: Burkholderiales bacterium; assembly: GCA_036554965.1. Lineage (GTDB taxonomy): Bacteria > Pseudomonadota > Gammaproteobacteria > Burkholderiales > SHXO01 > SHXO01. Next base: position 4,641 of record DATBMG010000085.1, on the reverse strand, counting down.
GGAGCTGGTGTCGACCACGTCGGCGCCGAAGAACTGGTCCAGGGTGGCGGTGAACTCGCGCTTGGTGCAGACGCGGTACAGGATGCGGCTCTTGGGGAAGATATTGCTGACGATGCGCGAGGCCTTCACCCGCTCGGGGTCGTTGGTGACCACGATCAGCCCCTCCTTGGTGTCCTCGAGAGGGGCCCAGTTGCTGCTCTCCAGGAAGTCGCGCTTCAGGTTGCGCAGCAGGTCCATGGACTTGATGCGGTCCTGCCTGAACGGCTCATACGGCACGCCGAAGAATGCCGACAGCGCCGCGCCGATGGCCGCAGGCTTGACCTGGAACTCGTCCAGCAGCACGTGCTCGATGTCCAGGCCTTTGCGGCGCGCCGAGCGCAGCGCCAGGTCCATCTCCTCGACGGAAAGCACCGCGTTGGCCACCAGCGCGTCGTACTTGCCGCGCACCACGGAGGTTGGCTTCTGGCGCTGCTTGAAAGCAATGGCGAGCGTCTCGCACAGGTTGACCACGCCTTCCTCGGCTAGCGCCGAGAACGGCTGGCCGCTGCGCGTGTTGATCGCCTGCACCACACCGACCAGCTCGTTGGAGCCGGTGTCCACCACCGGCGCCACCAGCATCTGCTTGGTGCGGTAGCCGGTACGCTTGTCCACCTCCTTGAGGAAGCGCAGCTGCGGCGAGTGGCCGCGCAGCTCGTTCTCGTCGTAAACGTCGCGCACGTTGATCAGCGTGCGGTTGAGTGCTACGAAGCCGGCGACGCTCTGGTCGTTGATCGGCAGTTTCAGGTCCTTGAACGAGGTCAGTCCGGTCTTGACCTTGGACACGATCGAGTTGCGGTCGTCGGACAGGACGTAGACGGTGAGCCGGTCGGCGCCGAGCAGGCTGCAGATGTCCTGCCCCAGCTCCAGCATGATCTCGTCGACGTTGCTGGTCGCGTGAATCTTGTTGGTGACCGCCTGCAGCTGCTTCTGGAACTCGAGCTTGCTGCTGATGTCCGCGATGTTCTGCGCGCCCTGGGGCTTGGTCTCGAACACGGTGCTCATAGAGTGATCCTCACGACTTCCTGGGCAAACGTTGGCTGCGCTAGAACTTGAACACTTGGCCGTTGACCAGCATGCGCGGGCCGTAGGCGCCGGCCACCGCCTCCACCTCTTCCATGGTGAGCGCGCCCGCGCCGGGCTTCAGGTGCGAGATGAACACGCGCGCGGGACGGGTGAGCTTGGCCAGCTCCTGCGCCAGCATGTCCGGCGTCAAGTGCTTGGATGCCACCGCCAGATTCCTCTCTGCGTTGGGAAAGGCGGTTTCGATCAGGAGGTAGCGCAGATTGTCGATGCGGTTGACTTCCTCCCACAAGGCGTTGCAGGCGGTGGTGTCGCCGGTGAACACCAGGCTCGCTTCGCCGCTGTCGAGGTGGAAGCCCACCGCCGGCACCACGTGACTTGCCGGCAGCGGCCGGATGCGCCGACCCTGCAGCGTGACGGTATCGCCCAGGCGAAACGCGCTGTAGCGCAGATAGGGCGCCTGCGGCGAGGGGATCTCGGCGAAGTCGGGCCAGATCTTCCAGTTGAACAGGTGCGCGCGCAGGATCGCCAGCGTGTCCTCGGCCGCGTGCAGGGTGATCGGAGCGTCGCGCATGCCGCCCACGGTGTCCACCAGGAACGGGATGCAGGCCACGTGATCCAGGTGCGAGTGCGTCACGAAGATGTGGTCGATCTGTTTGAGCTCGGTGAGCGTCAGGTCGCCCACGCCGGTGCCGGCGTCGATCAGGATGTCGTGATCGAGCAGGAACGAGGTGGTGCGCAGGCTTCCGCCGATGCCGCCGCTGCAGCCGAGGACTTTGAGCTGCATCTACTTAGGTCTCGAAGGTCCAGGCGCCGTCCCAGTCCCGGCCGGGCGGGTGCTTGCGGAACAACGCCACGCGCGCGAGAAATTCCGCGTACAGGGCTCGGGCGGGGTGCAGGCGCTGGAGATTGATCAGCTGCAGCTCGGCCTTGTCCCACTCCTGCGCGCGGTAGAGCTTGAGCGTCTGGTGCCAGAGCGACAGCTCGTCGCTCAGCGCCTGGTCGACCGCCGCGGCCGACCCGATCGGTTCGTAGATCGCCACCGGCTCGGTCTTGCCCTTGGGCCGCATGCGATCTAGCTCGCGGAAGGCCAGGTCTTTGCAGGCGGCGCGCGTGGCCTGTCCCACGATCATGCCCACGCCATACTGCTTGGTGAGCCCCTCCAGGCGCGAGGCCAGGTTCACCGAGTCGCCCATGACGGTGTAAGCCACTCGGACCGCCGAGCCCATGTTGCCCACGCTCATGCGGCCGGAGTTCACGCCCACCCCGATCGTGAGCTGCGGCCAGCCGCGGGCCTGGAACTGCGGCTGCAACGCCCGCATGGTGGCGAGCATTTCCATCCCCGCCAGCACCGCGTTGCGCGTGTGCGCGGAGTCGGGAAGCGGTGCGCCCCAGAAAGCCATGATGCAGTCGCCCATGTACTTGTCGATCGTGCCGCGATGGCGGTAGATGACCTGCGTCAGGGGTGTCAGAAACTCGTTCATCAAGCGGGTGAGCTCCCTGGGGTCCAGCCCCTCGGAGATGGTGGTGAAACCGCGCACGTCCGAGAACAACACCGTCATCTCGCGGCTGACGCCCTCCATCGAGAAGCGCTCCGGATGCCGGCTCATCTCGTCCACCAGCTCGGGCGGCACGTACTGCCCGAACAGACCGGTGATCTGTTTCTTTGCGCGCGACTCCACGAAGAAGCCGTAGGACATGTTCAGCCCAAATAGCAGTGCGACCAGAAGGACCCCGGAAGCGAGCGGCAACACCAGGTTGCCGAGCTCCCAGACCAGGACGTTGGTGGCCACCACGCCGCTCAGGACCATGACCGTGACCACGGTGGCCCGCAGCGGGTTAAGCAAGGGCAGGACCAGCGCCATGATGAGGCCGGCCAGGGCCAGCAAGCTGAATTCGGCCCCCAGCACGTACGGGGGCATCTGCTTGATGCGCCCGTCGAGCATGCCGGAGATCAGATTGGCGTGGATCTCCACGCCCGGGTAGACGTTGCCGACCGGCGCGGCGCGCAGATCCAGCAGCCCCGGGGCGGTGGCGCCCACCAGGACGATGCGGCCCTCCAGGTCGGCGCGGGCGGCCTTGCCCTGCAGCACGTCGGCGGCGGAGACATAGGGAAAGCTGCCCTCCTTGCCGCGGTAGGGGACCAGCGCGGTGACGTCCCGGTCCACCGGGATGCGGTAGGGGCCGACATCCAGCCACTCCAGGCCGGGGTATCCCTTGGCCCAGCGCGGCGCCTCGGTGAACCCCGGAATGACCGACGGCGAGCCCAGAGTGAGTCGCAGCACCGCCAGCGACAGCGGTTCGTAATACGCCCCGCCGCGCTCGGCGAGCATCGGCACGCGCCGCGTGATCCCGTCCTCGTCCGGCCAGGGGTTGAAGTGCCCGGCGCTGGCCGCGGCGGCTTGCAGCTCGACCAGGTTGGCGCCGTAACCGGTCCAGTGCGTGGGCTGGATGTTGCGGCCCTGGAACACCCCCTTGGGCAGCACCGGCTCGGGCAGCTGCCCGACGCGGTTGGCGATCTCCTCCGGATCGCGGTTGAAGTAATACCCCAACACCACCGGACGGCCGCGCATCTTCTCGGCGAAGATGCGGTCGTATTCGAGCTTTGGCGCCACCTCGTCCAGCGCCGCGCGGAAGCCGGGTACGCCGCGTAGCTCGTTCTCGGACAGGCCGCGCAGCACGTTCAGCCCCGAGCTCTGATCGCGCTCGGCGAACACCACGTCGAAGCCGACGATGCTCACCTGGTAATCGTCGAACAGACGGTCGAGGAGCAGGCCCAGGCGATCGCGGCGCCAAGGCCAGCGGCCCTCCAGCCCCAAGCTGCGCTCATCGATGTCGACGATGACGATGCGCGGGTCGATCGTGCGCGGCATGGTGAGCTGCAGGCGCGCGTCGTAAACGATCGCCTCCAGCCGGGCGACGAAGGGGATCTCGTAGTACTTGGCCGCGTGGCCGAGGAAGGCCAGCACCACCAGCAGGCCCAGCGCGATACGGACCAGATGCTTCTTCACCGCCTCCCTCTTCAGCGCGTATCTGGCAACTCACTGACCACAGAGGTACAAACACACCGAGACGAGCGCAGTCCGCCCCGATGCCAATCCAGGGAGAGTTGGCTTTCTGTGCGCCCGTGTGCCTCTGTGGTTGGAAGCCGTCCTGGAGACGGCGCGTTCGCTGACGGCCCCGCTCAGCCCATCGGTTTCAGGAAGAACTCCATCTTGACGCCGGCCAGTTCGATCACGTCGTGATCGCCGAGCGCATGCGCCTGGGCGTCGAGGTGCTTGCCGTTGACCACCGGGAAGCTGGTGCCCTCGACATGTGTGATGAAGTACCCCTGCGGCCGCTTGGCGATGACAGCCACCTGCACACCCGGCTTGCCGAGCGTGGTCAGCGCCTTGGACAGGGGCAGCTCCTTGCCGGCGCTGGGGCCGGAAAGGATCTGGATGGTGCCTTGCGCGCCGCCCGCCGCTGCAGCAGCCGGATGGGTCGCGTTGGCCGCTGCGGCGGCCGGCGCAGCGGCCTGGGCCGGCGCGCGAGGCTCGACCATCCCGGCGGCAGGAGGCGCAGCGGCTGCCGGCGCCGCCG
>DATBMG010000082.1:0-31186 GCA_036554965.1 Burkholderiales bacterium | reverse complement strand
TTCACCAGTGCGGTGCGCTCCTCGACGAAGCCGCTGCGCGCCCGCTGCAGCGACAGCAGCGCCTGCTGCTCCTCGGACTTGACCGGAACAAAGCGCGTGCGCGGATGGATCAAGGCGTCCACGATGGCGCGCGCGTCGTTGCGATCGTTCTTGCCAGAGGTGCGATGCGGCGCGACGAACTTTGCCGCGATGATGCGCACCGTGTGACCTAGCGCAGTCAGTTCCCGAGCCAGCTGATGTGCCCCCGAGCACGCTTCCACGCCCACCACGCAGGGCGCCATGTTGGCGAACAGCTCCATGAGCTTGGCCCGGTTCATCGTGCGCTCGAGGACGACCCTGTGAGCCCCATCCAAGCCGCATACCGAGAACGTGCTCTTGGCCATGTCGATACCTGCTGCCACTACCCTGTCTGCCTGCGATGCGCTAATCTTGTCCATGACTTCCCCTCTCTGAAGGTTGAACCTGCGAAACTCAATCTTGGCACTTGCGTGCCCTACTGAGCAGGGGAAGTCGCTTTCATTCGTTAGGCCGATGAGGCATCGCGACTGCCCGGCATGCGGTCACAGGGTCCCTAAGACGGGGCTTCGCGTGGTTCTGTCTGCGCCTAAGCGCTTGAACGTTTCTTGGCCGCGCTACTACTGTCCGCAGTGCGGTGTCGAGTTACGCTCGAGTAGTCGGTCGCTGCTCCCCTCGTTCCTACTGTTCATCGTAGGGCTCGTGGCACTGTTGGCGACGAGCAGGCTTTCGGCGCCATTTGCCGGCGTCGTTCAGGTGCTTGGTTCTGCGGCGCTAGGAGTGTCGCTGCTATTAGCGTATTGGCTTCATAAGTGGGAGGTCGTTCGTGACCAATCGGCCTAACAGCGCGTTGGTGCACGACGTTTGCGCGGCGGCGCTGCGCGCCTTCTACAACGCGCCACAACGCGGACGTTGGGCGGAGAAGAGCATCGCCCTCACAGAGGAGACACTCCCATGAACAAAGTGACACCTTTCCTGATGTTCAACGACCAGCTCGAAGCGGCGATCGAGTTCTACACCGCGACGTTTCCGAACTCCGAAGTACGCAACGTCGCCCGCACGGGCAAGGACGGTCCCATCAGCTCCGCCGAGTTCGTCGTTGGTGGTCAACTCTTCATGGGCTACAACGGAGGTCCGTACTTCAGCTTCTCTGAGGGGGTCTCGCTCTACGTGGACTGCGCGGATCAGGATGAAGTGGATGAATACTGGGACAAGCTCGTGAAGGCAGGAGCGAAGCCCACGCAATGCGGTTGGATCAAAGACCCCTTCGGTCTCTCCTGGCAAATTGTCCCGAGACGATTCACCGAGCTGATCCGTGATAGGGACCCCAGGAAGGTGAAGGCTGTGATGGAAGCCATGATGACGATGGTGAAGCTCGACGTGGCTGAGCTCGAGAGAGCCTATAACGAGGCGTAGTCGTGCTCGTCCAGTCAGATGCCCGAGCTTTCCATGCATGCCGCCCAACAAGGCACTCCAGCCGACATCACCAAATTTGCTTACGCAAATTTGGCGCCGCGGCTGAGTTTGGGCGTTAGGCGGCATACGACGCCGCGCGGCGTATCTTGCGTGATGGCCGTTATCGGCCACAAGCCGGCATTGGCCGCCACCGAGGATTGACCGACCAAGTCACCAGATGACGTGCGGCGCGATCAAGACCGCTTGCCTGGTGCTGCCGTTGTTGTTGACGCCTTCGCTCGCGGCGGCCAACGGGAAGGATATCGTTCTCGCCGACAGCCGGAGTAATGAGATAAGGAAGGGGACAGTCATCGGAAGTAAGGGCCGACATTTGAGCGCCGATGACAGCATAGGCGATCTCCTCGGCCACCCGGCCTTCGCTGGTTTTGCGAGACTGCTTTTGCCGTGGGATGGCCGTACCTATGACCAAGCCATGCGCCTCAGCGAGATCGGCACGCTCCTGCCGTATCACAGCCACGTGGAGCCTGAGACGGTAGTGGGCGCGCTGAATCGCATGATCGACGACGTAAATAGCGGTCACGCCGTGTTCTTCGCGTTCTACAGCGAAGAACAGAAACGAAAGCAACCCGCACGCGAAAATACGGGTTTGTTCTTCTTCCGCGGAAAGCCCGGCGCTCCCTTCGCCGTGATATCGCCCGGCGGGGGCTTCGCCTATGTCGGCTCCCTCCACGAAGGATTTCCCTATGCCACCGAGATCAGCGCCATGGGATACAACGCTTTCGTGCTGCGATATCGCGCAGGCGATGGCGGTGCAGCCGCCACCGAGGATCTGGCTGCAGCCATCTCCTACATCTTCCGCAACGCGAAGGCGCTCGGCGTCAGCATCCGGGACTACTCCCTTTGGGGAAGCTCGGCTGGCGCAAGGATGGCGGCCGCCATCGGTTCGCAAGGCGTTGCCGCCCATGGCGGCGACATGGTTCCCAAACCGTCAGCTGTCGTGATGGCTTACACAGCCCATTCAGAGTACTCGTCCGCTGAGCCGCCAACCTTCGTCGTGGTCGGCGAACAAGACGCAATCGCGCCGCCCGCTTCGATGGAAAGACGAATTGTTGCCCTGCGCAGGGCGGGAACGGAGGTGGAGTACCGTAAGTATAGAAATCTCGGACATGGTTTCGGCCCAGGAGTCGGGACCAGCGCCGCAGGTTGGATCACGGACGCCGTTCGGTTCTGGGAAAAATTCATCACCCAACGGAATTGATGCGTGGGAGGCCCCGCTGCTCCGTCCACGCGGCTATTCAACTACCGTCAATGCCGATGGCGTCGATTCGCATCTACGCAGCGCCTCCTTTCAGCGTGTCGGCCTTGGGCTGCAAGTGAAAGGCCAATGGCTGCGTCAACCAAGATGCCGCATAACATGCGCATGCACCTGACCGGCTACAGCGGGCTTCGCCCGCCTCCGCCGGCAGGTGATGCGCGGCGTTGAGGCTGTTGAAAAACCCCGGTTCGCGTCTTGCCGGAGTAGCGGCACAGGGGGATGATGCAGGCATCGTCGTCGTTGGAGAGCGCACACGATGCCGCGCTTCAAGCCGCTCGACTACTCGCCCCGCTTCCTCGCCGTAGACCTCGCCCGCCAGCCATCCCCGGCACCTTCGAATACGCGCTACACCACCTGCTCGATCACGAGATCGACCTCTCGGGGCTCGAGGCACGCTACGCCAACGACGAGGTTGGCGCTTCGGCCTACGACCCGCGGGTGCTGCTCAAGATCGTGCTGCTTTGCTATTCGCGCGGGATCGTGAGCTCCCGAGGCATGGAGGCGGCCTGCCGAGAGGTAGTGCTGTTCATGGCCATCTCCGGGGATAGCGCCCCGCACTACAGCACGCTGGCGAGCTTCGTGAGCGGTCTGGGCGAAGCGCTGGTCAAGGTGTTCGCGCAGGTGCTCACCATCTGCGAGCGCCAGGGGCTGATCGGTCGGGAGCTGTTTGCCATCGACGGGGTGAAGCTGCCCAGCAACGCCTCCAAAGCCAAGAGCGGCAAGCGCGAGGACTTCGAGCGCCAGCTGGCCAAGATGGAGAAGGCGGTCGAGCGCATGCTCGCCCAGCACCGCGACAACGATGCGGGGGCCGCCGATCCCGGGCTGCGGGCCCGCGAGCAGCGCTACATCGAGCGGTTGAACAAGGAGGCGGCCAAGATCCGCGAATGGCTCAAGGGGCATCCCCGGGATCGCCACAGTGCCAAGGGCAAGCCGCGGCTGTCGAACCGCACCGACAACGAATCGGCCAAGATGCCCACCGACAAGGGCGTGGTGCAGGGCTACACCGGGGTGGCGGCGGTCGACGAGAAGCACCAGATCATCCTCGAAGCGCAGGCCCACGGCAGCGGCTCGGAGCAAGAGTTGCTGATGCCGGTGACTGCGGCGATCGCGCCGATGGCCGGCGAGCACACCGTGGTGTGTAACCGATAGCGGCTACCACAGCCAGGCCAACCTCGAGCACCTGGAGCACAAGGGCATCGAGGCGTTCATCCCTGACCACAACTACCGAAAGCGCGATGCGCGCTACAAGGCCAAGAGCAGCACACCAGTAAACCCGATGCGCTGTGGGACAAGAGCGACAAGCCCGCGCTAAAGCCGAAGCTGTTCGGGCCGTGCGACTTTACAGTGGCAGTCGACCGCTCCCACTGCATCTGTCCGGCGGGCAAGCGGCTCTACCGTAGCGGCACCAACTGCAACATCGCCGGGCGCCAGGCGATCAAGTTCAAGGGCACCCAGCGCGACTGCCTAAACTGCCCCAAAAGGACCCAGTGTTTACGCCATCCGCAGCGCACCGACATCAGACAGGTGGCCATCTTCCTTGGCCGACACGCCAAAGCAGCCGAGAAGCCCAGCGAGCGCATGCGGCGCAAGATCGACACCGAGCGGGGGCGGCAGATGATCGCCCGACGCTTCGCCACCGTGGAGCCGGTGTTCGGCAACCTGCGCTACAACAAGGGGCTCAACCGCTTCACCCTGCGCGGGCGGCATAAGGTTGACCGGCAGTGGAAACTCTACTGCCTGGTGCACAACATCGAGAAGCTGGCGCACAACGGCTACGCCAGATGAACGCACTGGGGCAAAGGCGGTTGCAGCACAAGCGAGAGCCCAGGAAGGCACACGCGAAGCGTGGCGTCGATCGGCTACGCAGCCCGCATCATCCGACAGCCCGAGCATGACGAGCTTATGATGGGGAGCATGGGCTATCAGAAACCAATAATTCAACAGCCTCGTTAGGCTGCAATGAAACCAACGCACATCGCGATGCTGGGAGTGTTCGGCATGGCCGTGCTCACCGGTTTTCTTGACGGACTCCATCTACGGGTCGAGGGCGGCACCAAGTTCCTTGTCGAGTTCGGGCCGAGCATCGCTGCCTTGGTGTTCATCTTCATGTGGCTTCACTACGATAGCGAACGACATACGTACAAACGTTCCCCCTTGATGAATATCGGTATCGCGGCTGTCGGCATCGTTGTCATACCGGTGTACCTATTTCGGTCCCGGCCGAATGGGCGCCGCCTGCGAGCGATCCTTGGGTTTCTCGGGTTATCCGTTCTATGGGTTCTACTCGCGGGATTCTCAATGTTGCTAACGGAACATGTTGCAGCCTAACAGCGCGTTGTTGACCGACCCCTCCAGCTTGCTACGCCGCGCATGCGGCGCGGCAAAACGCGGTCGTTAGATTGCATTCAGGTGAGCAGATCATGGAACGCGTTACGCGAATCTGCATCAACCCCGGGATCGTTCTTCGTTGAGATCGCCCCCCCATCCACGAGGCGAAGCGGCTGACGGCATGCCCACCCTTGACCTTGCTAATGCGAGAGAGCGCTGCTGCATCTTAGTCCGTCATCAAACCGATGCATGGTGGCGGCAGACCTGACCGTTGGGGAGTAAGCTTCTTATGTACCGAGAAACAAACCGAATCAGAGCCCAGGACTAGCCTATGAACGACGAGAAGATCAAGGTTCGTGTAACGGAAACGGGCCAAACCATCGACGTCGTGGTTCTGAGCAAGCGAGCTGAGCGGATTGAGGTTGTTCTTGGTGAGGGAGTGCACAGTGTCAGGTGCGCGTTGACTCCCACGCGCACTGGGCTGGCCTACGCTGGTAGCGTGATGGGGCGCGAGATCGTATACGAGCGCGGCCGCGAGCAGGTTAAGGGTGATATCGAAAGGCTCAATCCTACCGTGCGCAAGAGCAACCGTCGGTAGTCGGCGCGCAGAAATGCAATCTGACTTCGGGTTGCAGCGGACAGGGCACTTCACCCGACACTGAAGACGTGTCGCGCGGGAGGTTCAACCATGAGTCTCGTTCGTCGCCTTTGCCTAGTTGTCATCGTACTCTTCACGATTTCATCCTGCGGTGGTGGTGGGAGCGGTGGGGAGGGCGGCACCTTCTCGATTTCCGGCACCGTAAGCGGTGAAGCCAGCAACGGGGTTCACATTTCGCTGACGGGACCGACGACGGCAAGTGCTGTTACGGACGCAAGCGGCAATTACAGCTTCACCGGATTGGTCAACGGCACTTATTCAATTACGCCGTCCCTGACCGGAGTCAGAGTCATCTTCGAGCCTTCCGCGCTGACTACAACAATCAGCGGATCAGACGTAGCGAACCAGAACTTCGTCGAGCTCGTCACTTTCGTCGCCGCCTCCGGCATTCAGTTTCTTCCCGCTTCCTTCAGTAGCGCCAATCAGTACCGCGTTTCCCTCGTGCCGACAGCAGACAGCTTGTACTTCACCGATTCGAGCAACGAACAACTCAAGAGAATCGATGCGAATAGTGGAGCTGTGACTTCGATGGCGGCTCGTATCGGCACTCCGGAAAGTGTTGTGATACACGGTCAGAACGTTTTCTGGGTCGATGGGAACAGGCTGAACAGGACGGCGCTCGACGGGACGTCCACAACGATTCTGCAAACTGGAGCACGCGACCCCGGGGCCGGGGTCACCGCCGACATCGCCGTGGACGATACGAACGCATACTGGGCTAACACGATCAGCAGCTTGAATTGCAGCCCGTCGTGCAACTGGACCATTCAACGGGTCCCGGTGACTGGCGGTACGCCGGTCACACTGGTGAATACCACCCGAAAGATTGCCGCTTTGACTGCCGATGCCAGCAACATCTACTGGGAGGAAGCGAGCTTGGAACCCGTCACTCCAGGATGCGAGTGCGGCAGTTCGATCAAGATGATTCCGAAAGCGGGCGGTGTTGTGGTTCTCTTGGTCGACAACCTCCTGAACGGCACGCTGACCGCTCCGCCGCCAGGCCAGACTCCCGGATCGTGGTTGCCGACCGGCGGAATCGCGGTCAGTGGCTTGCAGCTGTTTTTCGGCGTGGCCGGAAATACCTCATACCAGATCCTGAGAGTCACGATCGCGAACGGCGCGCTGACGACTTTGGCTAGCGTGAGCTCGACTGCTGGCTTCGCTACCGGCAGCATCAAGGGCCTCAACGCCGATAGCACCAACGTCTATTGGGCTGATGGAGCCAACGCCACCATCGACACCGTACCGATCAGTGGCGGGACAGTCGTGTCATTGGCGACTGGCCTAAGTTCCGTTACGGACCTGATAATCGCTGCTGGCATGGCCTTTTGGACGCAAGTCGGGGGCGCCCAGGGGTGCTGTCTTCAGATGGGAGCGGGCAGCATCCGCCAGGTCCCCGTAGCGGGTGGAGCGGCGACTACCGTGGTTGGCAATCTCGATGCCCCCGGCGCTCTCGCCATCGATGCTTCCAACAACGTCGTCTGGGCGGAGTTTTGGCGAGTTGCGAAGTGGGCTCCAGCCGGCAACGTGACGACCCTCGCCAGCGGAATTTCAAGCGATCTACCGCGCATCACGGCAGATCAGGCCAACCTTTACGTTCTCGATGGTGACCTCATTAAGACTATGCCATTGGGCGGCGGAAGGTTCGAAAAGCTGGCTTCCGCCCATGGAGGGGTCATCGGCGACATTGGCGCAGTCAATCAAGACATAACGGCGGACGGCACCAACGTGTACTGGTCGGTAAGCTCCACCGTGCAAATGGTTCCGGCATCCGGCGGCGCAGTCGTAACGCTGGCGGTGGTCGGTGGACCCGCGCCTCCGCAGGACTGCTATTGGCGCATCGCCGTTGATTCTCAGAACGTCTACTGGAGTGCTCCTTCTTTTTCGTTCCCGATTGGCTGCACTGTCAAGAAGGTTCCCATCACCGGCGGAGCCGTGACGACCCTCGTCGATTTCGCCTACATGGCGGATTTCGCGACCGATGGCGCGAATGTCTATTTTTCCGAACTGGGATCCAATCCCGGCTCGATCCGGCAAACGTCGGTGAACGGTGGGCCGATCACAATGGTGACCAGTAATACGATGGCCGAGGTTCTTGCGGTGGATGCACAGAATATCTACTGGCTGGATCCGTCAGACACGCCGGGCGGCATCTGGCGGATCGCAAAGGCGGGCGGGCCGGCCGGCTCGGCGACTTTGTTGTCGCTCGGACCGTTGGCGACAGATCCGCTGCTCGCTCGTGAGAGCCTCGGTGTGTCTCAGGGGACTTGCTTCTGGTCGGAGAGTCTCGACCAAGCCATCCTCCTCCTCGGCCTTCCGTAGGTTTCGTAGTAAGTACGAAGAGCAAGTGAAACGTATGGACGCGGTCATCCCGGGGGCTGGTGATCGCGCTACAGACCGAAATCGGTTGCGTACAAGCGCTCCAGCGCATCCATGGCCGGCTGCGGCAGCGCGCCCAGCGCAGCGCCCGCGAGCGCCTCCTCCAGGTGAGCGGGCTCTGCCAGCCCGATGACGGCGCAGGACACGTCGGGATTGGTCAGCACGAAGCGCAGCGCGGTCTGAGCGCGTGTACCGTAGCCGCTCCCGAGCGCGGAGAACACCGCCCGAGCGCGGCGCGCTTCCGTCGCCAAGTCGGTCGCGCGGGTGATCACAGCCTCGCGCCCATGCCGCGTGTCGCTGGCAAGCACACCGGCGGCGAACACGCGGATCGCCATGATCGCCGTGCGCTGCGCCTTGCACGCCGCGATCACTCCGCCGAAGTCGTGACCGGTCCAGCGCGCGGGCATCGTGCGCGCGGCGCTCGGGTTAAGCAGGTTGTAATACACCTGCGCGGCGTCGCACCGGCCGCTGTCGATCACTTGCCGGCAGCCCGCTGCGTCTCCCAGCGCCGTGATGCCGATGTGCCGGGTCAGGCGCTGTGCACGCATCCGCTCCAGCGCGTCGGCCGCGCCGCCGGTCCGTAGCACATGATCCGGCGTCACTGCGCCGGCGCTTGCCGTTGTTTCGATCGGGTTGTGCAACAACACCAGATCGACGGAGTCCCGGCCCATACGCCGCAGGCTCTCGTGTAGGCTACGCTCCACCTGCCCCGGAATGTCGTCCAGCCGTGCGGTGTCCAGCGATACCTTGGTGGAAAGAAAGGGCGTGGCGTCGATCTCCTTCAACAGCCAGCCCAAAGCCTGCTCGGACTGGCCCTTTCCGTAGAGCGGCGCCGTGTCGATCCAGTTGATCCCGGCCTGCATCGCGCGGCGCAGCGCAGCGAGCTTGGTGGCGTCGTCCTGATGGATCAGCACGCCGCCGACCCAACCGCCGCCGAACACCAGCTCCGAGACTTGCAGGCCCGTGCGGCCGAACGTCCGATAACGCATCGCTCCTCTCCTCCTCACATGCTGCGTTGCTGCGCAGACGGATCAGCGCCCGCCCCGCCTGATCTCATCCAGAACGGGCAGGATGTAGCGGCGAAACTGAGCGGGGTTCTCGCTCATCGGGAAGTGACCCACCCCCTGCATTATGGTCACTTTCGCGCCGGGAATCCCCGCGGCCGTGCGCATCGTGTCTTCGGGCGTGCAGGAGAAGTCGTACTCCCCGGTCAATAGATAGAGCGGGCAGCGCGCCGTGTCGATGCCACCGAGCTTTCCGCGCAGGTCGGCGTCGACGCGATAGAAGTAGAGGTCGCCTTTGAACACCCCGGGGCCGCTCTGCATGTACTGCCACAGCGTTTCGTGGCGATGCCCATCCGGGCTCTGCGGTGCGATGAGCCCCGACACGAGCGCCGCGCACACTTCGCCGCCGTGCACATCCCCTCGGTGCAGCCATTCGGTGTCGTACCAGGGCTGCTGGTAGTCGGCCGCCTCCAGCCCGATCAGGGCGCGGAACTCTTCGCCATGCGCGTGCGCCAGCTGCAGCACGATCCGTCCGCCGATCGAGCAGCCCATCAGCACCGGGCGGTCCAGCTCCAGCGCCGCGCACAGCGCACGGATCGTCGCCACGTAGCGCTGCGTGGTGAGGCGATACTCGACCGCCTGCCAGCCGGCCGGCGGATAGGACTTGCCGTGCCACGGCAGGTCGAACGCGATGACCCGATAATCGCGCGTCACCGCCTGGTCGCACAGCAGATGACGGAACTGGCGGGAATCGGCGCCGGCGGTGTGCAGGCACAGCAGCGGGATGCCCTCTCCGGCCTGCTCGAAGTAGATCCGGCAGTCCTCTCCCTGGACCGGGACGCTCACGTAGCGCCCGACGATAGGCTCGATCGCGGGCTTCGCCATCAACCACCTCCGTCGCGCGGGAGAGCGAGGAGGTCCTTGAAGTACTGCAGGTGCGCGAACAGCGGCTGCAGGTTGCCCTCTAAGGAGATCTCGCGGCGCTTGGATAGCGCGAACAGGTCGTGCCATCCCGGCGGCGGTGGGTCCTGCCACAGCGCGATCCACGCCTGCAGCGTGCCGCGCACCGCAAGGTCCCAGGAGCACAGCAACGGCAGCTCCATCCGGCACTCGCGGATGCTGCCCCGATCGATCCGGAGCAGAAACGCAGTGGATCCGATCTGCACCAGGCAATCGACGCTGAGCGTTCTGCCGCGCCACACCAGATGCCGGTCGGCGTTGACGCGCTCCGGAATCGACCGCCGGAACCGTTCGCAGAGCACCCGCTCAGCTTCCGGCGATGGCGCTGCCGCATGCATGGGCTTCTCCTCTGACGCTGTCTGCGGCGTACGCCCGCTCACGTGCTGCCGACGACACTGCTCACCACCGGAAAGTACTGCTCGCCGAGTCCGCGCGCGATCGCCCGGTCGAACAGGCGGTCCACGCGGCGTGCGCCCTCGGCCTCCACGCCGCCCTCGGCGGCGAGCTCCAGCGCATAGGCGAGATCCTTCTTCGCGTATTCGACCGAGAACGCCCGCGGCGGGAAGGTCTGCGGGATGATCGCCTTCATGCCGTGATTCCTGAGCGCGAAGCTGTCCGCCGACCCCTTGGCCAGCGTGTCGAACAGCAGCGCCGGATCGACTCCGCTGTGGCGCGCGATCGCATACGCCTCCGACAGCGCCGCCACCGTCTGGAACAAGACCATGTTGTTGAGGATCTTGGTGACCTGGCCGCTGCCGACGGCGCCGCAATGGGTGATTTCGGCAGCGAAGCATTCCAGCACCGGTCGCACGGTGGCGAGCGTCGCCGCCTCGCCGCCCACCATCACCGACAGCGTCCCGGCCTCGGCGGCCTGGCGCGTGCGAGCCACCGGCGCATCGAGGTAGCGCACGCCATGCCGGGCGAACTCCCCGGCGAGTCCGCGGGTGAGCGCCGCCGGGGAAGTGCCGAGATCGACCACGATCTGACCGCTGCGCACGTTCTCGAGCAGCCCGCCCGGCGCGTGCGCCAGCGCGTCGAGCACGCGTCCGGAGGGCAAGGACAGAAGCACGATGTCGCTGTCGCGAACCACGGCGCCGGCGCTGTCGGCTGCTTCCACGCCCTGCGCCGCGAGCCGCTCCAGCGGAGTCGCGTCGAGATCGAAAGCGACCACCCGATAGCGCCCGCGCACCCGCACGTTCCTGCACATCGGCTCGCCCATCACTCCCAGGCCGATGAATCCGACTCTCGAACCGCTCATTGTCCGCCTCCCTCCGCGCGTGACACGGGCGTCATGCCGGCGGCGCGTCCAGGCCCCAGTAGATGCTCTTCGCCTGCTGGTACAGGCGCAACCCCCCGATGCCCTTCTCGCGGCCGATGCCGCTATCCTTGAATCCGCCGAACGGCGCGGCGATGGAGAGCTGCTTGTAGGTGTTGATCCACACCGTGCCGGCATCCAGGCTGCGCGCCAGGCGCCATGCCCGCCGGTAATCCACGGTCCAGATGCCTGCGGCCAGCCCGTAGGCCGAATCATTCGCCTGCCGCAGCAGGTCCGCTTCGTCGTCGAAGGACAGCACGCATAGCACCGGTCCGAAGATCTCCTGCTGGCAGACGGCCGACGAATTCGACAGACCCGTGATCACCGTGGGCCGGTAAAACGCTCCGTCCGCGAAGCGGCGATCCTCGGGGCGCGCGCCGCCGGCCACGATCTCCCCGCCCTCTTGCCTGGCGGCGGTCACGCAGCGCTCGATGCGCTCGCGGTGCACGAACGAGGACAGCGGACCGAGCTGCGCCCCCGGCGCGTCGGGCAGGTCGATGCGCAGGCACGCCGCGCGCTCGATGACCATGTCCAGCACGCGCCGGTAGGCGGCGCGTTCGACGAACAGGCGCGAGCCGGCCACGCAGGACTGGCCGCCGCCTTCGAAGATGCCGTCGGCGACAGCGGACGCGGCCGCGTGCAGATCCGCGTCCGCGAACACGATGTGCGGCGACTTGCCGCCCAGCTCGAGCGCCACCGGCATGAGTTTTTCCGCGGCGATGGACGCGATCCGGCGGCCGCTGGCGGTGCCCCCGGTGAACGACAGGAACCGGACGCCGGGATGGCGAACCAGCGCTTCACCGGCGACCGCGCCGGTGCCGGGCAGCACGTTGACGATGCCGGGCGGCACGCCGGCCTCCAGCGCGGCCCGGCCCAGAGCGAGCGCCGTCGACGGCGTCACTTCCGAGGGCTTCAGGACGACTGCATTGCCGGCGGCCAGCGCCGGCGCCACCTTCTGCGCCTCCATCGTGAGCGGAGAGTTCCACGGCGTGATGGCGGCGACCACGCCGTACGGCTCGTACACCGTCATCGACAGGTAGGCACCGCGCGCGGGGCTCACCTCCGCGCCGAGCGTCTCGCAGACCGCCGCGTAGTAGCGGAAGGTCGCCGCCGCCGCGGCCGCCTGGGCGCGGCACTCGGACAGCACCTTGCCGTTTTCTTGCATCTGCGTGCGGGCGAGGTCTTCGCGGCGTGCTTCGATGATGTCGGCCACAGTGGCGAGCAGGCGCGCGCGCTTGTGCGGCAGCATGTGCCGCCACGAAGGCGCGGCGGCGGCCTCCCGCGCCGCGTTGACCGCGTCGTCGACGTGGCGCGGTGTGGCGGCGCACACCTCCCGGTTGCGCTGACCGTTGGCCGGATTCACCGACCAGAGGGTCTGCTCGCTGTCGGCGATCCACCGCTCGCCGATGAGCAGGGGCTCGGGCTCTCGCCGGCTCATGGCGCGCTGCTCCGACGGCGGCCGCTCCGGGCACTGCGCGCGACCGCGGCGCGGGCGGCAGAGGTGCCTGCGATGCGGCCGAACACCGCGCCGTTGGTCAGCCCGCTGCCGCCGGGATAGTTGAAGTAGAAGATGCCACCTACCAGCTCGCCTGCGGCGTAGAGCCCGGGGATGGGCGCGCCGTCGGTGGAGATCACCCTGGCGTCGGTGTCGATGCGCAGTCCGCCGAAGGTGAAGGTGATGCCGCAAGTGACCGCGTAGGCCTCGAACGGCGGTTCGTCGATGGTGTTGGCCCAGTTCGACTTGTTCACCGCCAGCCCGACGGTGCAGCGCCCGTCCTTGACGTTCGGGTTGAACGGCACTTCGGTCTTCACCGCCGCGTTGTAGCGCAGGATCTCCTCCAGCGCCGCCTGCGCGTCCACGTCCTCCAGCTTGCGCACCAGCTCCTCGAGCGTGCCGGCCGCGACCTTGGTCACCTGCCGGATGCGGTACTCGTCGCGCAGCAGATGCAGGACCTTGCGGTCGAACACCTGCCAGGCGAACTGGCCGGGCTGGGCGAGGATTACGCGCCCGTAGCGGGCGTAGGTGTAGTTGCGGAAGTCCGCGCCCTCGTCGACGAACCGGCGCCCGTCGGCGTTGAGCATGATGCCGAACGGGTAGGAGTGCTTCTGGAAGGCGTCGCCCACCGCCAGGTCGCCGAACTCCGGCGCGTTGCGCTCCCAGCCCACGGCGTGGCAGCCGGACCAGTTACCGGCCGGCGCGGCGCCGATGTCCAGCGCCATGCGGATCACGTCGCCGGTGTTGTAACGCGTGCCACGCACTTTGGCCAGTTCCCAGTTCGGCCCCAGATAACGGGCGCGCCACTCCGGATTGGACTGGAAGCCGCCGCCGGCGAGCACCACGCTGCGCGCGCACACCTCCATGGTCCGTCCCGCGCGCCTGACCCGCACGCCGTGCACCCCGTCGTCGTCGTGGATCAGCGCCAGGGCGCGCGCCGAGTACCACAGCTCGATGCCGCTCTGCTTCGCCGCCCGGGTAAGCGCGTCCACCAGGCCCGGCCCGCCGCCCCAGGTTTCCACCGTGAGCCCGCCCCAGAACTTGAATCTGCCTTCGATCTTGAACGCCTGGCGACCATAGATCGGCACGAAGCGCACGCCCTTCGAGCGCATCCACAGCAGCGTGTCGAAGCTGCGTTTGACCAGCGCTTCGGTGAGATCCGGATCGCAGCGCCATTGCGTGACGCGCCCCAGGTCGTCGAGGAACTGCGCCTCGGTGTAGCTGCCGAAGTCGGTGCGCGCGATCTCGTCTTCGGTCAGATCGGGCATCAGCCTGCGCAGGTCGACCACGCCGTCATAGGCCACGCGCATGGCACCGGCGGTGAAGCGCGAGTTGCCGCCGGCCTCCTCCTCGGGGGCGCGCTCCAGCACCAGGATGCGCTTGCAGGTTTCGGCGGCGGACAGCGCGGCGCACAGCGCCGCATTGCCAGCGCCGACGACGATCACGTCGTACTCGGCAGACATGGTCTCCTCGGGACGAGGCTGCAAGTCTACCGGTTTGCGCCGCTCCGGGGCGCACGCGCCCCGCGGTACGGGTGCGCGCTCACGAGGCCGGGGCGTACAGTACGTACTCCGCCCAGTAGCTTTCGCGCTCGGCGTCCGCAAGGCGGTCGGGCCGCTGCCACGCGGGCAGGGAGCGCTCCGCCTCTCGCCAGGCCTCGGTTTCCCAGGGGTCGGAGCGAGTGCACTCGAACAGCGCCAGATAGCGCTGCTTCGCGGGTTCGCCGCGATAGATGCTGCGCTCGGCAGTCTGGACGCTGGATGCCTCGAGATCCAGCTCGTAGAGGCGCGCACGAAGCACCGGCTGGGAGCGGGCCACAGTGTCGATCCAGCCTTCCGCCGCGGCGATGCCCTCGCCCGTGGCGCCGCTGTTGAAACGATGCGCGATCACGTACGGCGCCTCGAGCCGTGGCGGTTGGCCGCGTTCGCGCAGCTTGCGATAGACGTTGCGCAGCGGGCGGCGGAAGTGCCGCAGCGATTCGCGCGTCCATTCGGTGGGCCGGTTGAGCGCGGCGAGGTAGGCCTCGCTGGTCAGCACGCCCGTGTCCACGGTCTCGTAGAACATGAAGAACATGCGCGCGGGGCTCCAGCCGCGATAGCGCCGGCCGACGAGAAAGCCCGGGATCGAGACGCGCTCGGGAATGTGCTCGCAGTTGTGCCACTGCTGATAGCGCAACAGGTAGGCCTCGTCGACGTCCGCCCAGATAGCGAGCAGGCCGTCGCTCACGACCGCAGCAGGTGTCTTGGATGGCATTGGCTGGCCCGGGCGCACGTTTCTCACGCCTGTGGTGACGGCTTCGCGCCGATGCGCGACCAAGCCGCGTCCCGTGTTTACGCTACACTGAATCGGAGGCCTCCCGCAAGCACGCCCCCAGCATTCCCGACTCGCATGCCGGGCCGTCATGCGGAACTCGCCTCCTCAGTGGCTGTCTGCCCTGTGTACCGGTTTTCCGCCTATCCGTTCCTCATAGGGAGCAACACCAGCCGGCCATGGATCGCTCCGAACGCCTCGAGCACGCCGCTCTGACCGGCACGCGGACACCGCCCGGTGGCCAGCTGTGGTTCAAGGATGCCGTCATCTACGAGGTGCACGTGCGCGCCTTCTTCGACAGCAACGGCGACGGCATCGGCGACTTCCAGGGACTGACCCAGAAGCTCGACTATATCCGAGATCTGGGTGTCAACGCCGTCTGGCTACTGCCTTTCTATCCCTCGCCGCTGCGCGACGACGGTTATGACATCGCGGACTATCACCTCGTCCATTCGGACTACGGGACGCTGCAGGACTTCCGGACGTTCGTGCGCGAGGCGCATCGACGCGGCATCAAGGTGATCACCGAGCTGGTGATCAACCACACTTCGGACCGACATCCGTGGTTTCAGGCGGCGCGCGCAGCGCCGCCCGGCTCGAACAAGCGCAACTATTACGTGTGGAGCGATACCCCGACCCGCTACGCCGGCACGCGCATCATCTTCACCGATACCGAGACCTCCAACTGGACCTGGGACGAGACCGCCAAGGCCTACTACTGGCACCGCTTCTTCCGCCACCAGCCGGATCTGAACTTCGACAACCCGCACGTGCTGAAAGCGGTGATACGCGCCATGCGCTACTGGCTGGACATGGGCGTGGACGGGTTGCGGCTGGACGCCATTCCCTACCTGTGCGAGCGCGAGGGCACCAGCAGCGAAAATCTTCCGGAGACGCACGCCTTGATCAAGCAGGCGCGGCGCGTGATCGACCAGCACTACGACGATCGCATGCTGCTGGCCGAGGCCAATCAGTGGCCCGAGGACGTGCGCGACTACTTCGCCGACGGCGACGAATGCCACATGGCCTATCACTTCCCGCTGATGCCGCGCATCTACATGGCCATCGCCCAGGAGGAGCGCCACCCGATCGTTGAGATAATGCAGCAGACGCCGGATATTCCCGAGACCTGTCAGTGGGCGATCTTCCTGCGCAACCACGACGAGCTGACGCTGGAGATGGTGACCAGCCGCGAGCGCGATTACATGTACCGCATGTACGCGGCCGATCCGCGCGCACGCATCAACCTCGGTATCCGGCGGCGCCTGGCGCCGTTGATGGAGAACGACCGCGACCGCATCCAGCTGGTCAACAGCCTGCTACTGTCGCTAACCGGCTCGCCGATCATCTACTACGGCGATGAGATCGGTATGGGCGACAACATCTTCCTCGGGGACCGCAACGGCGTGCGCACCCCGATGCAATGGAGCCCAGACCGCAACGCCGGCTTCTCGCGCGCGGACCCGCAGCGCCTATATCTGCCGCCGATCATGGACCCGGTGTACGGCTTCGACGCGGTGAACGTCGAAGCGCAGGCGCGTGACCAGTCGTCGTTGCTCAACTGGATGAAGCGGCTGCTGGCGGTGCGCCGCACCAGCCAGGCTTTCGGCCGCGGCACGCTGCGCTTCCTCAAGCCCGGCAACCGCAAGATCCTCGCCTACCTGCGCGAGTACGGAGAGGATGCGATCTTGTGCGTCGCCAACGTATCGCGCACCGCGCAGCCCGTGGAGCTGGATCTCGGGCGCTTCCGCGCGCGCGTCCCGGTCGAGATGACGGGGCGTACGCCGTTCCCGCCGGTGGGCGACCTGCCTTATCTGCTCACCCTGCCCGGGTACGGCTTCTACTGGTTCCGGCTGGCCGCGCATGCGGAGGTTCCGATCTGGCACGAGGAGCGCGGCCCGCGCGAGGACTTGCCCGTGCTGGTGCTGTTCGACGGCTGGAACAGCTTCTTCCGCGATCGCGTCGTGCCTTGGCGCATCGGCATGGCCGAAAGGATGCGCGCCCAACTCGAGCAGGAGGCGCTGCCGCGTTTCCTCGCCGCCCAGCGCTGGTTCGCCGCCAAGGGGGCGCCGATCGGGCGCGCTTCGCTGAAGGACCACGCGCAGCTCGCGACGGCGCGCGGCAGCGCCCTGCTGGCGCTGCTCGATGTGGACGGCGGCGCGCACCAGGGCGTCTACTTCGCGCCGCTGGTCCTCGCCTGGGAGGACGGCGAGGAGGAGCGCGCGCGGAGCCTGCTGCCGGCCACCGTGGCGCGGGTGCGCCAGCAGGCCAACGTCGGCGTGCTCGCCGACGCTTTCGCCGACGAGGCCTTCTGCCTGGCCACGCTGGAGGCCATCAGCGAACGGCTGCAGTTGCCGGCCGGCGCCGGTGTGATTCGCTTCGAGCCCACCGCCGCGTTCGAGGCGTTGAGCGGCGACGAGCCCGATGAGTTGTCCGTGCACCCGAGCCAGACCCAGAGCAGCAATACCACGGTGGCGCTCGGCCGGCGTTTCTTCCTGAAGGGCTACCGGCTGCTGCGCCCGGGGGTCAATCCCGAGGTGGAGCTGGGCCGTTTCTTGACCGAGGTGGCGCGCTTTCCCAACGCGGTGCCGCTCGCCGGCACGGTGGAGTACCTCGGCGCCGACGGCACGCGCATGACGCTTGCCCTGCTGCAGGCCTACGTCGAGAACCAGGGCGACGCCTGGACCTACACGCTCGACTACCTGGCGCGCTTCCTCGGAGAACGCCGCCCCGGCACCGAGCCGCCGGCCACAGACGTGCACGGCGTTTACCTCG
This sequence comes from Burkholderiales bacterium, assembly GCA_036554965.1. Classification (GTDB taxonomy): domain Bacteria; phylum Pseudomonadota; class Gammaproteobacteria; order Burkholderiales; family SHXO01; genus SHXO01. The sequence continues at coordinate 13,216 of DATBMG010000082.1, read as the reverse complement.
CGCTGATGCACACTCTGGGCACCCGCACCGCCGAGCTGCACCACGCTCTGGCACGACGCACCGGCGATTCGCTGTTCGATCCCGAGGCGGTCACCCCCGAGGATCTGGCCGCCTGGAAGCACCGGGTTCGGGACGAGGTCGGTGCGAGCCTCGACCTGCTGCAGCAGCGGCGCGCGCAGCTGACCGAGCCGGCGCGCGCGCTCGCCGATGTCGTGCTCGAGCGCCGCGCCGCGCTGCTCGCCGCGGCGGGCGCAGGCGTCCCCGCTCAGGTCGACGCGGTGAAGGCGCGCTACCACGGCGACTACCATCTGGCGCAGGCGCTGATCAACCGCAACGACTTCGTCATCGCCGACTTCGGCGGCGAGCCCGGGCGACCCGTGCCCGAGCGCCGCGCCAAGCACTCGCCTCTGCGCGACGTGGCGGGCATGCTGCGCTCGTTCGGCTACGCACGCCAGACCGCGCTGTCGCGCTTGACGGGCGAGCGCGCACAAGACGTGCAGCAGCTCGAACCGCTGGCGCGGCAGTGGGAAAGCGAAGCCCGCCAGACTTTCCTGCGCGCCTACCAGAAAGCTACCGAGGACGGCCTGCTGCACCGCTCATTCGATCAGGTGCGCGGCCTGATCGCGCTGTTCGAGCTGGAGAGAGCGTTCTACGAGCTGCGCTATGAACTGGCCAATCGCCCCGACTGGGTGGCGATTCCCCTGCGCGAGATCGTGGAGCGAAATGATGACACCGCCTAACGGCCGGGGCCGGATGGAGGAACGCCAATGGAACGCGTAGATATGCTGTTCGAACCGGTGCGTGCAGTGCTGGTGGAGATCGGCGCCTTCCTTCCGCGGCTGGGGGTGGCGCTGCTGGTGCTGGTGGGCGGCTGGTTGCTGGCCAAGGCGGTGCGCTTCGCGGTGGTCAAGGCGCTGCGCGCACTGAACTTCAACGTCCTCACGCAGCGCGCCGGCATCGACGGATTCCTGGATCAGGGCGGCGTGCGCACCGACACCGCCAGGATCCTGGGTGCACTGGTCTACTGGCTGGTAATCCTGGCCGCACTGGTGATCGCATTCAACGGCCTGGGCCTCACCTACATCACCGACCTGCTCGGCCGCGTCGTGCTGTACCTGCCGCACGTGATCCTGGCGCTGCTGATCGTCGTGTTCGGCACCTATTTCGCCTGCTTCGCCGGGGAAACGGTGGCAGCCTACCTGCGCAGCACCGGCGCGCGGGATGCCGAGCTGCTTGGCCGCATCGCGCAATACGCGATCGTGGTGTTCGTCGTGCTGATCGCACTCGACCAGCTCGCCATCGGCGGCGCGATCGTGCGCCAGACGTTCCTGATCCTGCTGTCCGGCGTGGTGCTGGCTCTGGCGCTGGCGTTCGGGCTCGGCGGCGCGCGCTGGGCCGGCGCGTTGCTGGAGCGCTGGTGGCCGATCCAACGCAAGGAGCATCGCGATGACGGCGCCTGATGACTCGCCCAAGGTGATCGCCATGGTGCTGGCCGGCGGGGAAGGCACCCGGCTCGCACCGTTGACCGCCGAGCGCTCCAAGCCGGCGGTGCCGTTCGCGGGGCGCTATCGGATCGTCGACTTCGTGCTCTCCAACCTGATCAACTCCGGCATCTATTCGATCTATCTCCTGGTCCAGTACAAGTCGCAATCGCTCATCGAGCATATCAACCGGGCATGGCTGATGTCGCCAACGCTGCCGAACCACTTCGTCACGGTGGTGCCGCCGCAGATGCGGGAGGGACCGGAGTGGTTCCAAGGTACCGCCGATGCCGTGCACCAGAACCTGAATTTGATCGCGGCGCACACGCCCGCCTTCGTGGCCGTGTTTGGCGCCGATCACGTGTACCGCATGGACGTCCGGCAGATGGTCGACTTCCACCGCAGCCGCGGAGCGCAGGCTACGGTGGCAGCGCTGCCCGTGCCGCGGGCCGAGGCGAGCGCTTTCGGCGTGATCGCCTGCGGCGCCGACGGCCGCATCGCCGGCTTTCTCGAGAAGCCGGCCGATCCCCCCGGGATGCCGGGCGATCCGACCCGTGCCTTCGCATCGATGGGCAATTACATCTTCGACACCGACGTGCTGGTGCAGGCGCTGAGCGAGGCCAAGGACCGCGGAGAACACGATTTCGGCCGGCACGTGCTGCCGCGCTTGGTGGAGCGCGCGGCTCGGGTCTATGCCTACGACTTCTCCGGCAATAGCGTGCCCGGTGTACGCGACTACGAAGAGTCCGCGTACTGGCGCGACGTCGGCACGATCGACACCTATTTCACCGCCAATCAGGACATTCTGGGCAGCGAGCCGCGCTTCAATCTATTCAACCCGCAATGGATCGTGCGCTCGAGCAACTACCAGGGGCCCAGCTGCAGGATCCTGCACGGCAGCGTGCGCAACTGCGTGCTGGACGCCGGCACGCTGGTGCGCGGCGCCCGCGCAGTGAACTCGATCCTGCGCCGCGAAGTGGTGCTGGAGGAAGACGTCGAGATCGAGGACTGCATCGTCATGGACCACACCCTGATCCGGCGCGGGTCCAAGTTGAGGCGCGTGATCGTGGACCGTTTCAACGTGATCGACAGCCGCACGCGTCTGGGGCACGACCTGGAGGCCGACCGGGCCAGCCACTTCGTCTCGCCCGGGGGCATCGTGGTGCTGCCTAAAGGTCCCTACACGCCCGAAACCACACGTTTCCACTGAGCGCGGCATGAGCAAGCCGATCACCGCGGTCTGGCCCGGCTCGCCTTATCCGCGCGGCGCCACCTGGGACGGCGAGGGCGTGAACTTCGCGCTGTTCTCGGCCAACGCGCACAAGGTGGAGCTGTGCCTGTTCGACCCTTCGGGCCGGCGCGAGCTGCAGCGCATCGAGCTCGCCGAACAGACCGACCAGGTGTGGCATTGCTACCTTCCGGAGGCGCGTCCGGGGCTGCTGTACGGCTACCGCGTGCACGGCCCCTACAGCCCGGAGGAGGGCCACCGCTTCAACCCGTACAAACTGCTGATCGAGCCCTACGCCAAGCATCTGCAGGGCAGTTTGCGGTGGAGCGACGCACACTTCGCGTACCGCATCGGGCACCGGCGCGAGGACCTCTCTTTCGACCGCCGCGACAGCGCGCCGGGCATGCCCAAGTGCCGCGTGGTGGACCCCGCCTTCACCTGGGGTGAGGACCGCCGCCCGCACATCCCGTGGCACGACACAGTGATCTACGAAGTGCACGTGCGCGGCTTCACCTTGCGCCATGCGCAGGTGCCCGAGCCGCTGCGCGGCACCTATGCCGGGCTCGCCACCGCGCCGGTGATCGATCATTTCAAACGCCTGGGCGTGACCACCATCGAGCTGATGCCGGTGCACAGCTTCGTGGACGATCGCCACCTGATCGAGCGTGGACTGCGCAACTACTGGGGCTACAACTCGATCGGTTTCTTGGCGCCGGAGGTGCGCTATTCGTCGAGCGGCCGCATCAGCGAGTTCAAGACCATGGTGAAGACGCTGCACTCGGCTGGGCTCGAGGTGATCCTGGATGTGGTCTACAACCACACCGCCGAGGGCAATCACATGGGGCCGACGTTGTGCTTCCGCGGCGTGGACAACGCCTCCTACTACCGCCTGGCGCCCGGCAATGCGCGCTACTACATGGACTTCACCGGGACCGGCAACACGCTGAACCTGACCCACCCCCGCGTGCTGCAGTTGATCATGGACTCGCTGCGCTACTGGGTGCAGGAAATGCACGTGGACGGCTTCCGTTTCGATCTCGCCTCAGCGCTCGCGCGCGAGCTGTACGACGTGGACCGCCTGGGCACTTTCTTCGACGTGATCTCGCAGGACCCGGTCCTGTCCCAGGCAAAGCTGATCGCCGAGCCCTGGGACGTCGGCGCGGGCGGCTACCAGGTGGGCAACGTCCCCGCCGGCTGGGCCGAGTGGAACGACAAGTACCGCGACACCATGCGCGCGTACTGGAAGGGAGACGGCGGGCTGATCGGCGAGTTCGCGCGCCGCTTCACCGGCAGCAGCGACCTCTATGCCGGCAGCGGCCGCACGCCGCACGCCAGCATCAACTACATCACCGCCCACGACGGTTTCACGCTCCAGGACCTGGTGAGCTACAACGAGAAGCACAACGACCTCAACCAGGAGGGCAACCAGGACGGGCACACGCACAACTTGTCGTGGAACTGCGGCGTGGAGGGCCCGACCGATGACGCCGAGGTACTGGCGTTGCGCGCGCGCCAGAAGCGCAACCTGATCGCCACCCTGCTGCTATCCCAGGGCGTGCCGATGCTGCTTGCGGGCGACGAGATCGGCCGCACCCAGCAGGGGAACAACAACGCCTATTGCCAGGACAGCGACATTTCCTGGGTGGATTGGGACCGGGCCCGCGACCACGAAGACTTCCTGCGCTTCGCGCAACGCATGATCCGCATCCGCCAGGAGCACCCGGTGCTGCGCCGGCGCCGCTTCTTCCAGGGACGGCCGATCCGCGGCGGCGGCGTGAAGGACATCCTGTGGCTCACTCCCGAGGGCCGCGAGATGACCGACCGCGAATGGACGCAGGACTTCGCACGCAGCCTGGCGGTCTATCTGGCCGGCGAAGCGCTGCAGGAAAGCGACGCCCGCGGCCACAGGCTGCAGGACGACAACTTCCTGCTGCTGCTCAACGCGCACCACGACGCCATCGAGTTCCTCCTGCCCGAGATGCGCGCGGGCAGCCGCTGGCAGGTACTGCTCGACAGCGCCTTCGAGCAGGGCCTGGCGGTGGACGGGCGCTTCTCCACCGGCGAGCGCTACCGGGTGGACGGCCGCGCGCTCGCGCTGCTGGTCGAAATCACGGACGCGGCATGAAGCGTGTCCATCCGATGCCATTCGGAGCACAGCTCCTCGACGGCGGCGCGACTCGCTTCCGGCTGTGGGCGCCGTCCGCGCAGCGCGTCGAGCTGGTGCGGGCGCAAAGCGGTGCGCGCGTGGCGATGCCGCCTGCAGGCCAGGGCTGGTATCAGGTGGATCTGGCCGACGCGGGACCGGGCACGCTGTATCGCTATCGCATCGACGACCGCATCGAAGTGCCGGACCCTGCCTCGCGCTGCAATCCGGCCGACGTGCACGGTCCCAGCATGGTGGTCGACCCTGCGGCCTTCGACTGGGACGACCAGGACTGGCGCGGGCTGCCCTGGGAACGCAGCGTGATCTACGAGCTGCACGTCGGCACCTTCACGCCCGAAGGTAGTTTTCGCGCAATCGAGGAAAAGCTCGGGCATCTCGCCGCCCTGGGCGTCACCGCGATCGAGCTGATGCCGATCGCAGAATGCCCCGGTGCCCACAACTGGGGATACGACTGCGTGCTGCCGTTCGCGCCTGAGGCGCGCTACGGCGCGCCCGAGGACCTGAAGCACTTGGTGGCTGCGGCGCACCGCCACGGCCTGATGCTGTTCCTGGATGTCGTGTACAACCACTTCGGACCGGAGGGCAATTACCTCGGCGCCTATGCCGACCAGTTCTTCAGCGCGCGGCATCGCACGCCCTGGGGCGCAGCCATCAACTTCGACGCCGCCGGCAGCCGCACGGTGCGCGACTTCTTTCTGCACAACGCGCTCTACTGGCTGGAAGAGTATCACGTCGACGGGCTGCGCTTCGATGCGGTGCACAGCATCCGGGACGACTCGCCGGTGCATGTGCTCACCGAGATCGCTCATGCGGTGCGCGCGCATTTCGGCGCGCGCCGCCACATCCATCTGGTGCTGGAGAACGAGGACAACCAGGCGCACTGGCTCGGAGTGCGCGCGAGCCTGCCCGGCTGCTTCGATGCGCAGTGGAATGACGACTTGCACCATTGCCTGCACGTCGCCCTCACCGGCGAGCAGGACGGCTACTATAGGGACTACACGGAGCGGCCACGGTGGTTGCTCGGCCGCGCCCTGGCGGAGGGCTTCGCCTACCAGGGTGATGCGTCCGGCTATCGCCACGGCCGCGCACGCGGAGAACCCAGCGCACACTTGCCGCCCACGGCCTTCGTGAGTTTCCTGCAAAACCACGACCAGATCGGCAACCGCGCGCTGGGCGAGCGCATCGGGAGGCTGGCCCCGCCGGAGGCGCTCAAGGCTGCGCTCGCCGTGCTGCTGCTGGCGCCGCAGATCCCCCTGCTGTTCATGGGCGAAGAGTGGAACGCAACCGAGCCATTCCTGTTCTTCTGCGATTTCGAGCCCGCTCTGGCGGGCAGCGTGCGCGATGGCCGCCGCAGAGAGTTCTCGCGCTTCGCGCGCTACCGCGACCAGGCTGCGCGCCTGCTGATCCCGGATCCGACCGAACTGGCCAGCTTCGAGCGCTCGCGCCTGGACTGGCGCGCGGCCGAGCGCGAACCGCAGCGCACCTGGTTGCTCCTTTACCGCCGGTTGCTCGCGATTCGCCGGCACGAGATCGCTCCGCGCCTGGCCGGCGCGCACGGCATCGCCTACTCCGCGGGCGAGCGCGGCGATCTAGAGGTGCGTTGGCGGCTCGGGGACGGTTCGCTCCTGCAGCTGGTGTCGAATCTGACCGATGCGCCCAAGTCCAGTGCAGCGCGGCGCAGCGGGCGCCTGATCTACACCACCCATCCCGAGTTCGACGCGGCGCTCACCGGGAGCGGCCTGGCGCCCTGGGCCGTGGCGTGGTCGCTGGACGCCGCCGCTGACCAAGGAAACGGCAAGGATGGCTAAATCCGATCCGCTGCTGCAGACGCTCCCGTGCACCGGCGCCGCGTCCTGCGCGCGACCGCCGAAGTCGAGCTGCGGGGCCGTGATCCCGCGCGCCACCTACCGGCTGCAACTCAACCGTTCGTTCACCTTGCGCGATGCCGTCGACATCGTGCCCTATCTGGCCGAGCTCGGGGTGAGCCATGTGTACTGCTCCCCCTATCTGCGGGCGCGTCCGGGCAGCTCTCACGGTTACGACATCATCGACCACAACGCGCTCAACCCGGAGATCGGCAGCGACGAGGACTTCGAGCGCTTCGTGCGCACGCTCAAGTCGCATGGCATGGGGCAGATGCTCGACATGGTGCCGAATCACATGGGGGTGATGGGAGCGGACAACGTCTGGTGGCTGGATCTGCTGGAACACGGCCAGGCGTCGGCGTACGCGGAGTTCTTCGACATCGACTGGCACCCGGCGGACGCGAGCCTGACGGGGAAGGTGCTGGTGCCGGTCCTCGGCAGCCAGTATGGCGTGGCGCTGGACGGCGGGGAGCTCAAGCTCGGTTTCGACGCGCAAGAGGGCAGCTTCAGCCTGTGGTACCACCAGCATCGCTTCCCGATCGATCCGCGCGAGTACCCGCGCATCCTCGGGCGTGCGCTGGGCCTGGTGTCGTCGCAGGAGGTGGACGAGGGCGCGCGCGCGGAGTTCGAAAGCCTGAGCCGGAACTTCGGGCATCTGCCGCCGCGCGACGTGGCGAGCGCCGAGCATCGCGTCGAGCGCCATCGCGACGCCGGCGTGCACAAGCGCCAGCTCGCGGCGCTGCTGCAGGCGCGCGCGCCGCTGGCCGCAGGAGTGGATGCCGCCTTGCGCACGCTGAACGGCGTGCCCGGTACACCGGCGAGCTTCGATGCGCTGCACGAGCTGATCGAACAGCAGGCCTACCGGCTCGCGTACTGGCGCGTGGCTTCGGACGAGATCAACTACCGCCGCTTCTTCGACATCAACGACCTCGCCGCGCTGCGCATGGAGAACGAAGCCGTGTTCGATGCTACCCACCGCCTGGCGCTGCGGCTGCTGGCGGAAGGGCAGGTGGATGGGCTGCGCATCGATCATCCCGATGGCCTGTATGACCCGGCGCAGTACTTCCGCCGCTTGCAGGAGCGCTACGCTGCAGCGGCTGGCATCACGGCGCCTGCGTGCGGGAACGGCGGTGAGGCCCGGTCTGAGGGCAGCGGCCGCGACTGGCCGTTGTATCTGGTGATCGAGAAGATCGCCGCGGGCCACGAGCGTGTGCCGCAGGCCTGGCAGGTCTACGGCACCACGGGTTATCGCTTCGCCAACGTGGTGAACGGCCTGTTCGTGGACGGCGCCGCGCGCTCGCGGCTGGAGCGCACCTGGCGCGCGTTCACCGGGCTGCAAGCCTCGTGGGAGGACACCGCATACCAGTCCAAGGTGCTGATCATGCGCACCGCGCTCGCCAGCGAACTGACCGTGCTCAGCAACCAGCTGCTGCGCATCGCGCGCGCCGACCGGCGCACGCGCGATTTCACCTTCAATACGCTGCGCCAGGCGCTGATCGAGGTGGTGGCGTGGCTGCCGGTGTACCGCACTTACGCTACGGAAATCCCGTCGGCCAGTGACCGGCGCCACGTCGAGTGGGCGGTGGCGCGCGCCAAGCGCAGCAGCCTCGCGGCGGACAGCAGCCTGCTCGATTTCCTGCGCGGCGTGCTGCTGGGCGAAGCGCCCGCCGGGGCGTCGCCGGAGCTGCGCCAGGCGATGCGCATCTTCGCCGGCAAGCTGCAGCAGTTCACCGCACCGGTTACCGCCAAGGGCATTGAGGACACCGCCTTCTACCGCTACTTGCCGCTCGCCTCGCTCAACGAGGTGGGCGGCGATCCGCATCGCATGGGCACTAGCGTACGCACCTTTCACGGCGCCAGCCGGGATCGGGCCGCCAACTGGCCGCACACGCTGCTCGCCACTACCACCCACGACACCAAGCGCGCCGAAGACACGCGTGTGCGCATCGACGTGCTCTCCGAGATGCCTGGGGCGTGGCGCCTGGCGCTCAAGCGCTGGAACCGGCTCAACCGCAGCCACAAGCGCACGCTCGACGGCGAGCCGGCACCGTCGCGCGCCGACGAGTACCTGCTGTACCAGACGCTGATCGGCAGCTATCCGCCCGGCGACCTCGACGACGCCGCGCTCGCCGGGTACCGCGCGCGCATCGAGGCCTACATGCTCAAGGCGGTGCGCGAGGCCAAGCGCCTCTCGAGCTGGGTCAATCCCAACCGAGCGTACGAGGAGGCGCTCAAGGCCTTCGTCGACGCGCTGCTTACGCGGCGCGACAGCAACCTGTTCCTCGACGACTTCGCCGCCGGCGTACGCCACATCGCCTGGCTGGGAATGCTCAACGGCCTGTCGCAGATGCTGATCAAGCTGACCTCGCCCGGGGTTCCCGACATCTATCAGGGCACCGAACTGTGGGATCTGTCGCTGGTGGACCCGGACAACCGCCGACCGGTGGATTACGCGCGCCGACGCCAGTTGCTCGATGAAATGCGCAGCCGCGCCGGCGGCGGCCGGGAACCAATGAGCGCGGCGCTGGACAAGATGCTCGCCAACCTCGCCGATGGGCAGGCGAAGTTGTATCTGACCTGGCGCACGCTGTTGCTGCGCCGCGAGCACGAAGACCTGTTTCGATATGGGGCCTATCTGCCGCTGGAGAGCAGGGGGCAGCACGCCGCGCATCTGTGCGCGTTCGCCAGACAGCACAAAGACCTGGCGCTGATCGCGGTGGCGCCGCGCTTGCTGGCGGGCCTGTGCACAGCGCCCGGCGTGCTGCCCCTGGGCGAGCCCGTGTGGGGGAACACCGCCCTGGACCTGAGCGCGCTGCCGGGCGATACATTCGAGAACCTCCTTGACGGCACCACCACGCGCATCGAGACGCGCGCGGGCACACGGCTGCTGCGCGTGTGCGACGCGCTCGCGCGGTTCCCAGTGGGTCTGCTGTGGCGGCGGGCTACGTGACTCTGCGGTTCGACAGCGCGGCGCGGGGCCGAGCGTGCGCTGGCTGCTACACTGCGCCGCCATGACGCGCGAAGCGACGCCGGGCGCCGCAGACGGTCTCGTGGAGGCCTGCCGGCTGCGCGCCATCGCCCTGCTCAACAGCAATCTCGGCCGGCACGGCATCCTCGCGGCCAGCCCGGGCCGCAGGGCCGCCGCACGCAGCTACACCGCCATCTTCTGCCGCGACGCCGCGGTGTGCGCGCTGGGCATGGCGGTATCGGGCGATCCCCGTCTAGAGCGCGGCGCGCTCGCGGGACTGCTCACCGTGGCCGCGCACCAGGCGCCGAACGGACAGATGCCGAACTTCGTCCACCCGCAACGCAAGGAAGCCGATTTCTGGTATCTCGGCTGCATCGACTCGACGCTGTGGTGGCTGATCGCGGTCGACTTCCTGCACCGCTGCGCGATCTTCGGCGACCTGCGGCGCCGGCTGGCGCGCCCCATCAGCCGTGCGCTCGACTGGCTCGCTTGCCAGGAGCATCAGCGTTTCTTCTTGCTCATGCAGGGCGAGGCCAGCGACTGGGCCGACATCATGCCGCGGTCGGGCTTCGTGCTGTACAGCAACGCGCTGTGGTATCGCGTAAAGCGCCTGTATCGCGTGCCACACGCCGATCAGACGCATCGCTACTTCAATCATCTGTTCCAACCGTTCTCGACCGGGCCGGCGCAATACCGGCGCGCGCGTCTGCTCGGCGACTACGTGACGCGCAAGGCGCGCCACCGCCGCCTGTATGTGAGCTTCGTCAACTTCTCGTTCTTCGGCGACGAGGGGGACGTGTTCGGCAATCTGCTGGCCATCCTCATGGGCCTGGCCGACGTCCGGGCGTCGCGCCGCGTGCTGCGCGCGCTGCTGGAAGCGCAAGTGAACCGACCTTACCCGGCGCGGGCGGTGTGCACCCCGATCGCGCAGACCGATCCGCTATGGCGCGATTACATGAATCGCCACCGCCAGAACCTGCCCTGGCAGTATCACAACGGCGGCGTCTGGCCGTTCGTCGGCGGCTTCTGGGTGTGCGCGCTGGCGCACTCAAGGCAGACGGCACTGGCCCGCGCCGAGCTGCGCAGTCTGGCGCGCGCGAATTCCGTGGGCGGCTGGGCGTTCAACGAATGGCTGCATGGCCGCACCTCGCGGCCACGCGGCATGCCCGGCCAGTCTTGGAACGCTGCTATGTATCTGCTCGCCTGCTCGGCGGTAGCGAAGCTGCCACGCTCCTCGTAGGCATCGCTGGAATGCGACCCGCGACCCGTGCAGGCATCCCGGCGCGTGTGCGCCAAGCGCAACGCGCGGCCGTCCGCGCGGTGGTTCCGCATCAGGCTGGTACTTCCACCACCATCCCGGGATCGAACTGCTCGTTCGGCTCGTGCGGCAGGTAGCCGCGCGGGTTGCACACCACGCGCGTTCCGCCCAGGCGGTAGTCGAACGAGTAATGCGTATGCCCGTGCACCCACAGCCGCACGGGCGGGCCGAGCAACACCTCGAGGTCGCTCACATAGGACGCATTCATGTGCGAGTAGCCGTTCCGATACGGGGCCGCGATCGAGGCCCGCGCCGGCCCGTGGTGCGTGACCACCACCGTCTGGCCGTCGAACGGCTCGCCCAGCGCCGCCTGCAGGAACATGCGCGCCGCCAGGTGGTCGGCACGGGTGTCCGCCGGGCGCAGCCGACGGTAGGCCGCGGCGCGGATGTGGCGGTAATCGCTCATGTTGTGCTGCGCCTCGGCCTGGGCAAACACGGGATTGCCGGTGACCGCGAAATCGGTCCACAGTGTCGCGCCCAGGAAGCGCACGCCATCCAGGATCAGCGCCTCGCCGTCCAGGACGTGGACGCCGGTGCCGGCGGCGACGCGCTTTATCTTGGTCAGCGTGTTCTTGAAATGCCCGCCGTAGTACTCGTGATTGCCCAGCACGTAGATCACCGGCCGATCGAAGGTGCGCGCCGCCCATTCGATACCGCGTGGGCCGACCCAGATGTCCCCGGCGAGCAGCACCACGTCCGCGTCCGTGGCGGGCGGCTCGAAGGCGGCGAACTCGAGGTGGATGTCCGACAGGATGTGGAGTTTCACGAGCGCCAAGCGGCTGGTCAAAGGCTGGGATTGTATTGACTTTGCCGGGCGCGGCCCAGAGTTCTTGCAGTGCAGTAGAATCCGGCCGTCACTCCACCTTGTCGAAGACGCCCCGGCACATGTCAGCTCCGGCCAAGGCCCCCGCCACCAGCGGCGAGGGCCACGTCACCAACTTCATCCGCAACATCGTCGAGGCCGACCTGGCTAGCGGCCGCTACGCCGCGCGCACCTGGGGCGGCCGGCCGGGGCCGGCGACGGTGCACGAGGGCGCGCCCACGGACCCGGCGCGGGTGCGCACGCGCTTCCCGCCCGAGCCCAACGGCTACCTGCACATCGGTCACGCCAAGTCCATCTGCCTGAACTTCGGCACCGCGCGCGACTACGGGGGGGTGTGCCACCTGCGCTTCGACGACACCAATCCGGTGAAGGAGGACGTGGAGTACGTCGACTCGATCATCGACGCCGTGCACTGGATGGGGTTCGACTGGGGGCCGCACCTGTACTACGCCTCGGACTATTTCGATTGGCTGTACCGGTTCGCCGAGGCGTTCGTCGAGCACGGGCTCGCCTACGTGGACAGCCTGAGCGCGGAGGAGATCCGGCAGCACCGCGGCACGCTCACCGAGCCGGGCCGCAACAGCCCGCATCGCGACCGGCCGGCGGCCGAGAGCCTGGACCTACTGCGCCGCATGCGCGCCGGCGAGTTCCCCGACGGTGCATACGTGCTGCGGCTGAAGATCGACATGGCCTCGCCCAACATCAACCTGCGCGACCCGGTCGCTTACCGCATCCGCCATGCGCACCACCACCGCACCGGCGACAAGTGGTGCATCTACCCGAGCTACGATTTCTCCCACGGGGTGTCCGACGCGCTGGAAAACATCACCCACTCGCTGTGCACGCTCGAGTTCGAGGACCACCGCCCGCTGTACAACTGGCTCAACGAGCGGCTGGCGGACTTCGGCATCCTCAAGCACCCACTGCCGCAGCAGTACGAGTTCGCACGCCTCAACCTGACCTACGTGGTGCTGTCCAAGCGCAAGCTCATCCAACTGGTGGAGGAAAGGCACGTGGACGGGTGGGACGATCCGCGCATGCCCACCCTGGTGGGCGCGCGCCGGCGCGGCTTCACGCCCGAAGCCTTGCGCCTGTTCGCCGACCGCATCGGCGTGTCGAAGGCCGATTCCTGGATCGACTACCAGGTGCTCGAAGACGCGCTGCGCGACGACCTCAACGAGCGCGCGCCGCGGCGCATCGCGGTACTCGACCCGGTCAAGCTGATCGGCGACAACTACCCCGCCGGGAAGAGCGAGACCTGCGAGGCGCCCAACCACCCGCAGAAGCCGGACTGGGGCAAGCGCAGCCTGCCCTTCTCGCGCGAGCTGTGGATCGAGCGCGAGGACTTCCAGGAGCGCCCGCCCAAGGG
>DATBMG010000038.1:0-2918 GCA_036554965.1 Burkholderiales bacterium | reverse complement strand
GGTGCGCCAGGGAATCAGCTCGTGCACGTTGGTGTAGCCGGCGTTGTAGCTCACCTTCTCGGACTCGAGCCCGGACCAGGTGGGCGAGGAGATGATCTTGCGCGGCTGCGCCTGCACGTCGCGGAAGCGGATCTTGTCGTCTTCGCGCGGGATGGCTAGGTGCTCGTGCTCGCGGCCGGTGATCCTGGACAGCGCTTCCCAGGCTTTGACCGCCACCTCGCCGTTGGTCTCGGGCGCCAGCATCAGGATCACCTCGCAGGCATCGATGTCGGTGTCGATGCGCGGCAGGCCCTTCGTGATGCCGTCCTCGGTCACCACCTGGTTCAGCGCGGCCAGGTTGCGCACCTCGTGCTCGGTGTTCCAGGCGATGCCCTTGCCGCCGTTGCCGACCTTGGTCATGAGCGGCCCCAGCGCGGTGAACTTGTGCCAGGTGTTGGGATAGTCGCGCTCGATCACCGTCATCTGCGGCGCCGTCTTGCCGGGGATCAGATCGCATTCACCGCGCTTCCAGTCCTTTACGTCCAGCGCCTGGGCCAGCTCTGCGGGCGTGTCGTGCATCAGGGGCGTGAGCACCAGTTCCTTCTCCACCCCCAGGTGTCCCACGGCGACCTCGGAGAACTTCTTGGCGATGCCCTTGTAGATCTCCCAGTCCGAGCGCGCTTCCCACACCGGGTCCACCGCGCACGAGAGCGGGTGGATGAAAGGGTGCATGTCCGAGGTGTTGAGGTCGTTCTTCTCGTACCAGGTGGCGGTGGGCAGCACCACGTCCGAGTACAGGCAGGTGGTGGACATGCGGAAGTCGAGCGTGACCAGCAGGTCGAGCTTGCCCTCCGGCGCGTCCTCGCGCCACGTCACTTCCTCCGGCTTGGTGCCGCCGTCGACGCCCAGATCCTTGCCCTGCACGCCGTGCCGGGTGCCAAGCAGGTGCTTGAGAAAATACTCGTGCCCCTTGCCGGAGGAGCCCAGCAGGTTGGAGCGCCACACGAACAGGTTGCGCGGGAAGTTGGCCGGGTCGTCCGGATCCTCACAGGCGAGCTTCAGGCTGCCGGACTTCAGCGCCTTGACCGCGTAGTCCTTGGGGTCCAGCCCGGCCCGGGCGGCATCCCTGCACACCTGCAGCGGATTGGTCTGCAGCTGCGGTGCGGAGGGCAGCCAGCCCATGCGCTCGGCGCGCACGTTGAAGTCGATCAGGCTGCCGGTGAAGTCGTTGGGATCGGCGAGCGGCGACAGGATCTCGTGCACCTGCAGCTTCTCGTAGCGCCACTGGTCGGTGTGCGCGTAGAAGAACGAGGTCGAGTTCTGTTGCCGCGGCGGGCGGTGCCAGTCGAGCGCGAAGGCCAGCGCGGTCCAGCCGGTCTGCGGGCGCAGCTTCTCCTGGCCGACGTAGTGCGCCCAGCCGCCGCCCGACTGGCCGACGCAGCCGCACATCATCAGCAGGTTGATGATGCCGCGGTAGTTCATGTCGCAGTGGTACCAGTGGTTCATCGCCGCGCCGATGATGACCATGGACTTGCCCTGCGTCTTCTCGGCGTTGTCGGCGAACTGCCGCGCCACCGTGATCACGTCCTGCGCCTTGACGCCGGTGATCGCCTCCTGCCACCCGGGCGTGTAGGGCACGTCGTCCTCGTACGAGCGCGCAAGCCGCTGGCCACCCAGCCCGCGGTCGATGCCGTAATTGGCCAGCAGCAGGTCGAACACGGTGGCGACCAGGGTCTCGCCGTCGGCGAGCTGAAGCTTTCGCACGGGGACGTTGCGCACCAGCACTTCGCTGCCCTGGTCGTTGTGCCGGAAGTGCTCGTGCGCGATGCCGCCGAAGTAGGGAAAGGCCACCGGCGCCACGGCGTCGCGCGCATCAATCAACGACAGGCGCAGCTTGACCGGCGCCGCGCTGCGCGCGTCTCTGTCCTCCAGGTTCCACTTGCCCTGATCCTCGTCCGGCTTCTGATTCCAGCGGAAACCGATCGAGCCGTTGGGCACCACGATGCCGGGTCCTGCCACGCCGGCGGCCTCGTCCAGCGCCAGCGTCTTCCACTCCGGGTTGTTGCCCTGCCCGAGCCGGTCGCCGAAGTCGCACGCGCGCAGGAAGCGGTCGGCGACATAGCGTTCGCCGCGCTTGGTGAGACGCACCAGCAGCGGCATGTCGGTGTAGCGCCGCGCGTAGTCCGCGAAGTAGGGCGCCTGCCGATCGACGTGGAACTCCTTCAGGATCACGTGCCCCATCGCCATTGCCAGCGCCGCGTCGGTACCCTGCTTGGGATGCAGCCACAGGTCGGCGAGTTTGGACACCTCCGCGTAGTCCGGGGTCACGGCCACCACCTTCGCGCCCTTGTAGCGCACCTCGGTGAAGAAGTGCGCATCCGGGGTGCGCGTCTGCGGTACGTTCGAGCCCCAGGCGATCAGGAAGGTCGAGTTGTACCAATCGGCCGATTCCGGCACGTCGGTCTGCTCGCCCCAGGTCTGCGGGCTCGACGGCGGCAGGTCGCAATACCAGTCGTAGAAGCTCATGCACACGCCGCCGATCAGCGAGAGGTAACGGCTGCCGGCGGCATAGGACACCATCGACATGGCCGGGATCGGCGAGAAGCCGATCACGCGGTCGGGGCCGTATTTCTTGATCGTGTAGACGTTGGCCGCGGCGACGATCTCGTTCACCTCGTCCCAGGTGGCGCGGATGAAGCCGCCCAGGCCGCGCTCTTTCTTATATGAGGTGTCGTTCTCGACGATCGCCTTCCAGGCCGACACGGGATCGGCGCGCTTGCGAAGCTCTTTCCAGAGTTTCATCAAGGAGCTTCGCACCATCGGGTATTTCAGGCGGTTGCCGCTGTAGAGGTACCAGGAGTAGCTGGCCCCCCTGGAGCAGCCGCGCGGCTCGTGGTTCGGCAGATCCGGGCGTGTCCGCGGTAGTCGGTCTGCTGGGT
>DATBMG010000211.1:0-10350 GCA_036554965.1 Burkholderiales bacterium | reverse complement strand
CCTCCGCCAGGGCGCGGTTGTTGCCCAGATGGCGCAGCAGATAGCGGAAGGTGCCGCCGCGATGGCGCGCGTACAGCGGATCGAAAGCGCCCGCATCGCCTTGGGCGTAGCGCAGCATCAGCGCCTCGTCGCTGTCGTCTGCCTCCATGACGGGCGCAGTATACGCGCCCGCCCGGCACGCGCCCCAAGACATTCGCGCGAGCGCAAGACATCAACCCGGATCGGGCACGAACCCGGCGGGACACGGATCGGGCCCGCGCCGCGGCGCGCGCAGGATCCCCAGCGCCACCAGATTCTCGCGGCTGTCGTAGCGCACTCTGATCACCTCGTTGGGCGCGGAGGACTCGCGCTCGAAGTCCGCATAGCGCACGTGCGAGGTCTGGCTGCGCCCGTGGCCGGTGCCCAGGCTGGGGCGTACGGCGTCTTTCTCGGCGGCGCGGGCCTGCGACCGCGAGTCGTTGGACGCAGAGGGCACGCTCGGGAAGGCGGGCGGCTCGGCTCGATCGGCCGCGCCGGCAGCGGACGGCCCCCGCTCGCGCTTGCCCTCCTCCATATGCAGCTCGGGCACCGGCTTGCGCTTGAACAGCGCCACGCCGATCACACCGACGTTGTCCGGCCGGCCGGTGCGCGCCGCATAGGAATCGCCGAGGTCGGTGAAGTAGAACGACGCGACGCGACGCATGCTCTTGCGCCAGCCCTTGATCTCGACCGAGCCGAAGGCCGGCACGATGTAGCCGCTCTGGTCGGGCGAGGCGGTCTCACCGGTGACGGCGTTCACGCCGTCCACCGAGATCACCGCCAGCAAGTCCGCGGCGGTGCGGTTGCGGATGCGGATCGCGTATTCGTTGCCCGGCGCGCCTGCCACCCAGGCGCTGCCTTCGCTCCAGTGCACCGGCAGGGAACGCTGCGCGTCGCGGTCGTAGACGGTCACGTCGGCGAGCGTGCCCACCGCGCCGGCGTTCGCGGAAGCCGCCAGCAGCAGTGCCGCGGCAATCAGGGTCTTCATGCGTTTGTCCTCTGTGAAGGATGGATCACAGAGACGTAAACGCAGCCGCGGCGCAAAGGGGTTAGCGGATGCGGCCGGCCGCAGCGCGGCGCGATCCCCGCCTACGCGGGCATGACCGAGACGCCCAAGCGCTCCAGCACGGCGCGGATCTCGCGCGCGAACGCAACCGCGCTCGGCTCGTCGCCGTGAATGCACAGCGTGTCGGCCTCGACCCGGACCACGCTGCCGTCGGTGGCGCGCACTTCGCTGCGCAGCACCATGCGCTCCACCTGCGCGAGGGCGCCCGGCAGATCCGCGATCATGGCGTCGGGCTCAGCGCGCGGGGTGAGGCTGCCGTCGCGCCGATAGCTGCGGTCGGCGAACACCTCGCTCGCCGTCTTCAGGCCCAGGGCGCGGCCGGCGCCGATCAGCGCCCCGCCGGCCAAGCCGTACAGGACCAGCGCCGGATCGAAGTCGCGTACCGCGCGCGCGATCGCATCGGCCAGCGCGGCATCGCGCGCCGCCATGTTGTACAAAGCCCCGTGCGGCTTGACGTGATGCAGGCGGCCACCGAACGCGCGGCAGAACCCGGCCAGCGCGCCCACCTGATACAGGACCAGAGCGTAGGCCTCGGCCGGATCGACCTTCATCTCGCGGCGGCCGAAGCCCTGTAGATCGGGCAGCGCCGGGTGCGCGCCCACCGCCACGCCGCGCGCCAGCGCCGCCTGCACCGTTGCGCGCATGGTGGCGGGGTCTCCGGCGTGAAAGCCGCAGGCGATGTTGGCCGAGGTGACGTGCTCCAGGATCGCCTCGTCGTCGCCCATGCGCCAGGCGCCGTAGTGCTCGCCCATGTCGCAGTTCAGGTCCAGCTTCATCGGCGCGACTGTAGCGCGATCCCCTCGCGCGTGCGCGCCAGGTCGCGCTCGCGCTCGATCAGCAGCGCCTGGGCGGTGGCAAGCTCCACTTGCTGGAAGCGCACCGGCGCGCCGGGAGGCAGCTGCGCGAGCAGCGGCAGATCCACAGTCGCCACCTCGCCCAGGCGCGGGTAGCCCCCGGTGGTCTGACGATTGGCCATCAGCACGATCGGCTCGCCGTCCGGCGGCACCTGGATGGTGCCGAAGGTCACGCCGCCGGAGATGATTTCAACGGGCGCGCCGGGAATGAGCAGCGGCCCCGCCAGCCGATAGCCCTGGCGGTCGGAGTTGCTGCCGACGCGGTACTCGGCGCCGAGAAAGCGCTCGCGCACCGGTTGTGGGAAGGCTTCCCATTGGCGGCCAGGCACGAAGCGCAGCAGGTAAGGTCCCGGGGCGAGCAGCTCGACGCGCTCGGTGACCGACCAGCCCGGATAGGCCATCGGCGCACGCCGTTCGCCCAGCTTGCGATGCAGGCTCGGATAGCGCGCCGGGTCGGGCTCGGCGGTGGGCAGCAGATCGCCGCGCTGCAGGGGGCGCCCGCGCCAGCCGCCGAAACCGCCGCGCAGGTACGTGCTGCGGCTGCCCAGCACCGGGTCCACCGCAAAGCCGCCGGCCACCGCCAAGTAGGCCCGGCAGCCGCGCCGGCACACGCCGAAATCCAGCGTGCTGCCGGCGCGCGCCAGCACCGGGCGCGCGCGCGGCAACGCCTCGCCGTTGATGCGCGCCTCGAACTCGCCTCCGCACACCGCGATCAGCGCATCGCGCGTGAGGGCGAAGCCCGGCCCCACCAGCGTCATCTCCACCGTCGCCTGGTCCTCGGCGTTGCCGGCCAGCAGGTTGGCGAGGCGATGGGACACCTCGTCCATCACGCCGCTCACCGGCACGCCGAAGCGCTGGTGGCCCCAGCGCCCGAGATCCTGCAGCGTGGACAGGATCCCGGCGCGCAGCACCTTCAACGCCACCTCGGCTTCCTTTCTGCGCGCGCCACGGTGCAAGGATCAGGGGTGCGAGGATCAGGGGCGCAACGATCAGGCACGCAATTCCTCCGCGGCGCGCTGGAACTCCGCCGCTCGCTCGAATTCCTCTGGCGCGATCGGCACGAAGCGCACGCGGTCGCCCGCCTGCAACAAGCTGGGCGGATCGCGCTCGAAGGCGAAGAGCCGCAGCGGCGTGCGCCCGATCAGGTGCCAGCCGCCGGGCGACTCGAACGGATAGATGCCGGTGTGCTCGCCGCCGATGGCCACGCTGCCCGCGGGCACGCGCGAGCGCGGCGTGGCGCGGCGCGCAGCGATCAGGCGCTGATCCATGCCGGCCAGATAAGGGAAGCCCGGCGCGAAGCCCAGCATCCCGACGAAGTATGTGGGCGCGCAGTGCAGCTCCACGAAACGGGCCGGCGTCATGTCGCGGGCCAGGGCCAGCGCGGCCAGGTCCTCGCCGCAATCGCCGCCGTAGCACACCGGGATCTCCAGCACCCTGCCAGGCGACGGCGCTTCGTCTTCCGGGCCCGACAGCAGCGCCAGCAGTCGGGCGCTCAGGATCTCGAAGGGCAGGCCCCCCGCGCACAGCGCGACCGGGTCGTAGTGCACGGTGATCGAGCAGAACGCCGGCACCACCTCGCGCACGCCGGGCAGACGCGCGCGCGCCACCCGCTCCGCCAGGCGCCGCGCGTGGCCGGTGGCGGCCTCGCTGACGCTGTCCGCAACCTCGATCACGAGGGCGCGGTCGCCCAGGGGAAAGATGTCGAGCTGGCCAGGCATGCTGGGGTAACTATGCTAGCCCGCTTCTCGCAGGCCAGCGTGCGACGGGTATCGGACCAGGTTTGCGCATCAACCGGCTACAGGCAGCCGTCGCCCTCCCGGCTCTCGCGGCACTCCACCCGCGAGCGGCTGGCATTGGTCACGCAGTGGTAGCGCTTGTCCTTGCACACGGCGCACCAGGCAGTCTCGGTACCGCGCTGCTGATACACGCTGGGGACGATCTTCAACTGTCGGGTACCGCAGCCGATCGCCTCGGCGGTCAACCGCTCGGGTGTGGCGCACCCCGCTACACCCGCTGCGCAGACCAGGAGAAGCACTCGCGAGGACATCGGCATTGCATCGGCGTCACCGGGCGGGCGCGCAGGGCACGCGGCCGCCGCCCGCGGGCGGCTTACATGTGAATGTACTGCTCCAGCTGCTCGATCAGGAACTGCTGCTCGGAGATGACTTCCTTGACCACGTCGCCGATGGAGATCACGCCGATCACGTGCTTGTGGTCGAGCACCGGGAGGTGGCGTACGCGCTTGTCGGTCATCAGCGCCATGCACTGGTCCATGGTCTGCTCCGGGCGCACGCACAGCACCTTGTCCGTCATGATCTCGCGCACGGTGGTGTCCTTCGAGGCCTTGCCGAACAGGATCACTTTGCGCGCATAGTCGCGCTCGGAGAAGATCCCCACGAGGTGCTCGCCGTCCATCACCACCAGCGCCCCGACGTCGCGCTCGGCCATCAGCATGAGCGCGTCGTACACGGTCGCATCGGGCGAAACGGAGAGCACCTTGTGCGCCTTGGCTTCGATGATCTGCCGGACGGTCTTCATGGCCCCTTCCCCCTGTGTCCAGGACGGCACCGGCACCTGGCATGTGCCCGGGCGGCAGCCGGCCGGGACCATATTAGCCCCGGGCCGATTCCCGCTGCAACTCCTGTGAACCGCCGATCAGCCGAGCTCCACCCAGTGCTTCTCCAAGCGCTTGAACGAGACCGGATAGGGGGTCTTGAGCTGCTGCGCCCACAGCGACACGCGCAACTCCTCCAGCATCCAGCGGAACTCCTCGAGCCGGGGATCGTGCACGCCGCGCTTGCGGTCGGCCTGCACGCGCGCCTCCCAGGCCTGCCACCAGTTCTGGATCTGCTGCATCCATTGCGCGTCCTTGGCGGGATTGACGCTGAACTTGTCGAGCCGGAACTGGATCGCCCGCAGGTAGCGCGGGATCTGCTGGAGCCGCGGCAGCGGCGTGTCGACCACGAAGCCGGGCTCGAGCAGCACGCGCAGCTGGTTGCGAATGTCGGTCATCGCCCGCTGCCACACCGGCACGCCCGGCTGATTGATGCGCGGCCGCAGCGCCTGGTATTCGCTGAGGATCTCGTTCATCACCCGGCACACCTCGCCGGCCACGTCCATCAGCCGGGTCCTGGCCTTGACCGCGCGCGCCTGGAACGCGGCTGCGTCGCGGATCGGTTCGTCTTCCACGAAGAACGCGCGATCGCAGATGGCGTCGGTCAATTCCTGCCGCAGGCGGTCGGACACCGCGCCTTTCTCCTGCTTGCCGCCTTCGATCTCGAGCAACAGCGCATAGCGCAGGCTCATCTCCTGAAAGCCGGGCAGGCTGCGGGCGAGCTGCTTGACCTGCTCGGGCGCGCTCAGCTGGAACAGCCTGCGCAGGCCCTTGCGGGTGGCGGCCTGCGCGTCGTGCTCGGTGTCCAACACCACCAGCGCGACCGAGCTGCCCTCGTCGACCAGCGCCGGGTAGCCGACCAGTGTCTGCGCGCCGCGGGTGAATTCCACCTGCTCGGGCAGCTCGCCGAAATCCCAACTGGTGAGCCCTCTGCGTTCGAACTGCGCGCGCGCACGCTCGCTGAACTGGCGCCGGGCCTTCACCCCGAGCTGCGCGCGCAGCGCAGGCAGGTCGCGGCCCATAGCGAACTCGCGGCCCTCGTCGTCCAGCACCTTGAAATTCATCAGCAGGTGCAGCGGCAGATCGGCCACGTCCCAGGCGTCCGGCGGGACCTGGACGCCAGTCTTGCGCAGGATCGCCTCCGACAAGGCCGGCAGCAGCGGACCTTCGCCGGGCTCGAGCGCCTCGAGCGCGGCAGTGACGTACTGCGGCGCCGGAACGAAATTGCGCCGCAGGTTCTTGGGCAGCCCGCGCAGCAAGTGGCTCACCTTGTCGCGCAACAGGCCCGGCACCAGCCATTCGCAGCGGCGCTCGTCGAGCTGGTTGAGCAGGTGCAGCGGCACGCTCAGGGTGACGCCGTCCAACGGATGGCCGGGCTCGAACCTGTACGACAAGTCGTACGCCACCCCGCCGATCTCGATGGCCGCAGGGAAGCGCTGTTCGGTGATCTCCTGCGCGGCGTGGCGCATGAGCTGCTCGCGGGTGAGAAACAGCAGCCTGGGACTGGCGCGCTCCGCCTCGCGCCGCCAGCGCTCGAACTGCTGCGCGCTCCAGACGTCCTGCGGCACGATCGCGTCGAAGATGGCGAACACCGCCTCGTCGTCCACCAGCACGTCGTGGCGGCGGGACTTGTGCTCGAGCGCTTCGATCTCCTCCCGCAGCTCCCGGTTGTGCCGCAGAAATGCGCCGTGGGTGGCGAGCTGGCCGTGCACCAGGGCTTCGCGGATGAAGATGTCGCGCGCCGCCTTCGGGTCCACCGGGCCGAACGCCACGCGACGGCGCGACACCACCACCAGGCCGTACAGCGTCACGCGCTCGTACGCGTAGGCCTGCCCGCCGCTCTTCTCCCAGTGCGGGTCGTGCCAGGTCGTCTTGGTAAGGTGCGCGCCGACGCGCTCCAGCCACTGCGCGTCGATGGCGGCCACGGTGCGCGCGTACAGGCGCGTGGTCTCGATGAGCTCCGCGGCCATCAGCCAGGGCGGGCCCTTCTTGCGCAGCGGCGAGCCGGGAAAGATCGCGAACTTGATCCCACGCGCGCCCAGATACACACCCGCCTCCTCGGACTTCGCGCCGACGTTGCCCAGCAAGCCGGTGAGGATCGCCCGGTGCAACTGCTCGTAGGTGGCGGGCGCCTGGTTGAAGCGCGAACCCATCTCCGACACCTGCGCGTGCAACTGGCCGTGCAGATCGCGCCACTCGCGCAGGCGCACGTAGGACAGGAAGCTGTCGCGGCACAGCTGCGCCAGCCTGCGGTTGGACTTCTTGTGCCTGAGCGCGTCCTCGAAGAAGGCCCACAGCTTGAGCAGGCCGAGGAACTCGGAGCGCTCGTCGGCGAACGGCGCGTGTGCCGTGTCGGCGGCCTCGGCCTTGTCCAGCGGCCGCTCGCGCACGTCCTGGATCGCCAGGCCGGCGCTCACCACCAGCATCTCGGTCAGGCAGTTCTCGTCCCTGGCCGCGACGATCATGCGCGCCAGCCCGGGATCGATGGGCAGCTCGGCGAGCCGCACACCCACCGGCGTCAGGCGCCGCTCGGCGTCCACCGCGCCCAGCTCGGTGAGCAGGCTGTAGCCGTCGGCGATAGCGCGGGCGGACGGCGGCTCGACGAAGGGGAAGTCCTCCACCTCGCCCAGCTTCAGCGCCTTCATGCGCAGGATCACGCTGGCGAGGGAGGAGCGCAGGATCTCAGGATCGGTGAACGCCGGGCGCGCCTGGTAGTCGTCCTCGGCGTACAGGCGCACGCAGATGCCGCTCATCACCCGGCCGCAGCGGCCGGCGCGCTGATCGGCCGAGGCGCGCGAGATCCTTTCCACCTGCAGCATCTCGTGCTTGTTGCGGTAGCTGTAGCGATTGACGCGTGCCAGGCCGGAGTCGATCACGTACTTGATGCCGGGCACGGTGAGGGAAGTCTCGGCGACGTTGGTGGCGAGCACGATGCGACGCATGCCGGCGGGCTGGAACACGCGCTCCTGCTCCTGCGCGGACAGGCGCGCGAACAGCGGCAGAATCTCGGCGTGCTGCGCGCGCGCTGCCCCGCGGAAGGCGTGCTTGCGCAGCACCTCCGCGGTCTCGCGGATCTCGCGCTCGCCGGGCAGGAACACCAGCACGTCCCCGCTGGCCGACAGCCGCGTCACTTCGTCCACCGCGTCGGCGATGGCCTCGGGCAGATCGATCTCCTGCTCGTCCTCGTCCTCGGTCGCGAGCGGACGGTAGCGCACCTCGACCGGATAGAGCCGACCCGACACCTCGATCACCGGCGCGCCGTCGAAATGCGCGGAGAAGCGCTGTGCGTCGATCGTGGCCGAGGTGACGATCAGCTTCAGCTCGGGCCGCCTGGGCAGCAGGCGCTTGACGTAGCCCAGCAGGAAGTCGATGTTGAGGCTGCGCTCGTGCGCCTCGTCGATGATTACGGTGTCGTAGGCGGCGAGGAAGCGGTCGGTCTGCGTCTCGGCGAGCAGGATGCCGTCGGTCATCACGCGCAGGAAGTTGTGCTCGCTCACGCGGTCGCTGAAGCGCACGCGGTAGCCCACGTGCTGCCCCAGCGGCGAGCCCAGCTCCTGCGCGATGCGCGCCGCCACGGTGCGCGCGGCGATGCGGCGCGGCTGGGTGTGGGCGATCATGCCGGCCACGCCGCGCTCGAGCTCCAGGCAGACCTTGGGCAGCTGCGTGGTCTTGCCCGAGCCGGTCTCGCCCGAGACGATTACCACCTGGTGCGCGGTGATCGCCGCCGCGATCTCGTCCTTGCGCTCGCAGACCGGCAGCTCCTCCGGGTAGCGCACCCGCGGCAGACGCGCGCGGCGCTCCCGGGCCAGCGCCGCAGAGCGCTCGATGTCGGCGGCCAGAGCGAGCGTCTCGGTCGCCGACAGGCGCTGCGCGCGCTCAGCGTCGAGCGCGCGCCCCAGCGCCCCACGCAGGCGGTGGCGGTCGCGCAGCATGGTGTGTGCAACCAGGCGCTGCAGCGCGCGCAAATCGGGGGCGTCGGATGCGGTGGACTGGGGCTGGCGCTGCGGGTTCAAGGCCGGAGGGCGGACCGTCCCGGGGCGGCCGGGTCTTTGATTCTACCAGCGGATTCGATTCTACCAGCGGGCTTGCGCCCCCGGCGCGGGCCGGGCAGACTGGCCGGGAAGTCAGTTGCGCGGAGAGGGGATGCAGTTCGGACGCGTCTCGCCAGACGAACGCAAACAGGTGCTGCGCCTGCTCGCGCAGTGCGGGTTGCCGGTCGAGGACGTGGACCTGGACCTGCTGCAGCACTTCATCCGCGCGCGCGGCGCCGCCGGGCTCGCCGGTGTGGTCGGTCTCCAGCCTCTGGATCATGCGGCGCTGCTGCGCTCGCTCGCCGTCGCGCCAGACCAGCGCGGCCTGGGGGTCGGGTCGCGTCTGTGCGACGAGGCCGAGGCGCTGGCGCGGGCGGGCAAGGTGACGGATCTGTATCTGCTCACCAGCACCGCAGCCGACTGGTTCGCTGCGCGCGGCTACGTGCGCGTGGAGCGCTCCGCCCTGCCGCAGGCGGTGCGTGAAACCAGCGAGTTCCGCGATCTGTGTCCGGCCAGCGCTGTGGCCATGCACAAACAACTGTAGGCGCAGCGCGATGATCATCCAGTCCCTGCTCGACACCGATCTGTACAAGTTCACCATGATGCAAGTGGTGCTGCACCACTTTCCCGGCGCCATGGTGGAGTACCGCTTCAAGTGCCGTACGCCGGAGGTCGATCTGGCGGCGCATGCAGGGGAGATCCGCCGGCAGATCCGGCATCTGTGCTCGCTGCGTTTCCAGCGCGAAGAGCTGGATTATCTGCGCGGGCTGCGTTTCATGAAGGGCGACTTCGTCGACCTGCTGCGCCTGTTCCAGCTCGACGAGGGTTTCATCCACATCGAGGAGACCCCGCAGGTGAGCGGCGGTCTGGACATCGCCATCCGCGGTCCCTGGCTGCACACCATCCTGTTCGAGGTGCCGGTCCTCGCCATCGTGAGCGAGGTCTACTTCCGCGCCACGCAGCCCGATGCGGACTACGCGGAAGGCGCGCGCAGGCTGGAGCAGAAGATCGGCACCATCACCGGTTATCCGGACGCCGACTTCAAGATCTCGGACTTCGGCACCCGCCGCCGCTTCTCCCGCCACTGGCAGCAGACGGTGGTGCGCACGCTGAAGGCGCGCATGAACGAGCGCTTCGTGGGCACCAGCAACGTCTGGCTCGCCAAGAGCGAGGACCTGATCCCGCTCGGCACCATGGCGCACGAGTATCTGCAGGCCTGCCAGGCGGTGGGGCCGCGCCTGCGCGATTCGCAGAAGTTCGCCTTCGACACGTGGGCCAAGGAGTACCGCGGCGACCTGGGGATCGCGCTCACCGACATCTGCGGCGTGGACGCCTTCCTTCGCGATTTCGACCTGTTCTTCTGCAAGCTGTTCGACGGCGTGCGCCACGATTCCGGCGATCCGTTCGAGTGGGGCGAGAAGCTGCTCGAGCACTACCGCCGCATGCGCATCGACCCGCGCACCAAGACGATGGTGTTCTCCGACCAGCTCACCATCCCGCTGGCGATCCGCCTGTACCGCCACTTCCGGGGCCGCGCCAGCGTCGCGTTCGGCATCGGCACCAATCTCACGAACGACGTCGGCGTCGACGCGCTGCAGATCGTCATCAAGATGACACGCTGCAACGGGCAGCCGGTCGCGAAGATCAGCGACGAGCCTTCCAAGACCATGGACTACGACCCGGCCTACGTCGCCTACCTGCGGGAGGTGTTCAAGGTGCCGCTGAAGGACCCTGCCGCGCCTGCTCGCTGAGCGGCTGCTCGGGCAA
>DATBMG010000190.1:0-31570 GCA_036554965.1 Burkholderiales bacterium | reverse complement strand
CGCTCTCCTCCTCGGTCATGTCCTTGAAGCGCAGCGTGTGCGCGACGTTCACGTAGAGCGACTTGCGTCCGGTCTCGGGATGCGTGCGCACCACCGGATGCTCGGCGAAGTACTCGCGCTTTGCATCCTCGCGCGCGTTGGTCCGCATGCCGTCCTCGCGCGTCCTGGAGGCGTCGGCTTTGGCCGAGCTGTTGACCCCGACCAGCCCTTCCAGCATGCGCTGCATGCCGGGCGACAGCGTCTCGTAGGCGAGGTACTGATTCGCGAACAGCGTGTCGCCGCCCACCGGCGGCACTTCGCGGGCGAGCAGCATCGAGCCCATCGGCGGCGCCTCCAGGTAGGCGGTGTCGGAATGCCAGATGCCGCCGAAGTTGCTGCGCTCGTGCTCGAGCTTGAGCACCGGGATGATCAGCGGGTAACCCGGCAGCCCCTTGACGAAAGGATACTCGATCGGCTCGCCCATGGCGCACGCGAAGGTCAGGAACTGCTGCGAATCGAGCCGCTGATCACGGAACACCACGACCAGGTGTTCGAGGAACGCACGGCGGATGTCCGCGACGGTGGGCGCGGAAAGCGGGCGCGACAGATCCACGCCCAGAATCTCGGCTCCCAGCGCACCCGCAATGCTCCTCACGTCCATGCCCGTTTCACCGCCTAGCGACGCCTGCAAGTATAGCGGCTGTACAATCCCGAGCAGCAGACAACCCATACGAGGCCGGCATGTCCGCCAGTCAGCACACCGCAGTGGTGCTCAATCCCGGCCACTTCCACGCCGCGCTCACGCTGCGACAGCGGCACGCGCGCCTCAGCGACGACGTGCACGTCTACGCCGAGGAAGGGCCCGACGTCGAGAGCTTCCTGCGCATCGTGCGCACGTTCAACGAGCGCGCGCAGCACCCCACCGGCTGGCGGCTGCACGTCTATCGCGGTCGCGACTACCTGGAGCGGCTGCTCGCGGAGCGTCCCGGCGAGGTGGCGATCGTCGCCGGCCGCAACGACGTCAAGCTGCGCTACATCCACCGCCTGCATGCCGACGGTTTCATGGTGCTGGGCGACAAGCCCTGGCTGATCCATCCCGGCGATCTGACGCCGCTGAAGGAAGCCGCCGCCACGCCACCGCTCGCCATGGACATCATGACCGAGCGCCACGAGGTCGCCAACCGGCTGCAGAAGGCATTGATGGCCAGCCCGGAGGTGTTCGGGCGATTGCGCGTTGACGGCGGCGAGCCGGCGATCCACATACGCAGCGTCCACCACCTGTACAAGATCGTGAACCAGCGACCCCTGGTGCGCCCGGCCTGGTACTTCGACACCGCGGTGCAAGGCGAGGGGATCAGCGACGTCACCACGCACCTGGTCGATCTCGTCCAGTGGACGACGAGCGGCGGCGAGCCCTTCCGCTACCAGCGCGACGTGGAGCTTATGTCCGCGCGGCAATGGCCGACCGACGTCCCGCGCGACCTGTTCGCCCGCATCACCGGGCTCGAGGATTTCCCGGCGGCGCTGCGCGGTCATGTCTCCGGCGGCGTGCTGCACTATCTGTGCAACGCGGAAATCGCCTATCGGCTGCGCGGCGTGCCGGTGCGCATCGAG
The DNA here is from genome assembly GCA_036554965.1 of Burkholderiales bacterium. Lineage (GTDB taxonomy): Bacteria > Pseudomonadota > Gammaproteobacteria > Burkholderiales > SHXO01 > SHXO01. The sequence continues at coordinate 29,977 of DATBMG010000190.1, read as the reverse complement.
TCGCGCTGGGACTTGGCGATCCCGGAAGGCGGGGGCGACACCCACTACGCGGTGATGCGCGGAACGCAGGCCGATGTGATCGTCGAGCAGGGACCGGAGACGGGCTTTCAGACGTCGCTGGTGGTGCGCCCCGTCGGCGCCGCCAAAGGCTTCGAAAACACCCTGGCCAGCGCTGCGCGGTCCCTCCAACCCAGCTTCCCGGGACTTGCCTTCGAGCGCGCCGGGCCGCAGTTTCGCGCGTCGATCCCCGCCGCGCTGCGTACCACCCACGAGGAGCATTTCGCCGCGGTCCTGAATGAGTTCCTCGGCTGGATCGACGGCGGGACCGTGCCGGTCAATCTCGGCGCCGATCTGGTAACCAAGTACACGTTGCTGGCGCGCGCGGCGGAGCTGTCTCACCGCAGCGGCTGAGACAGCCGGCTGCCACGGCGTTCACCTGGCCTTGAGCGCCTGCCGATCGATCTTGCCGGTGCCGGTCTTGGGCAGGGCGTCGAGATACTCGATCACGCGCGGATACTTGAACGGCAGCAGGCGCTGCTTGACGAATGCCTGCAGCGTGCGCGTCAGCTCGGGCCCGCCGGCGTGCCCGGGCCGCAGCGCCACCCACGCCTGCACGCTCATCAGCCGGTTGGCATCCTCGATGCCCAGCACGGCGCACTCCCTCACCGCCGGATGCTCGGCCAGGCAGCGTTCGATCTCCAGCGGATGGATCCATTGCCCGCTAACCTTGATCAGATCGTCCGCGCGTCCCTCGAAGTAGTAGCAGCCGTCCTCGTCCTCGTGGAAGCGGTCACCGGTCCAGATCCAGCCCTCGCGCATGGTTTCGCGCGTCTTGTCCGGGCGGTTCCAGTAAAACGGCGCGGCCGAGTCTCCCCGCACCCACATCACGCCGGATGCGCCGCGCTCCACCGGCTTGCCGTCGCTGTCGGTGAGCTTGATCTCGTAGCCGGGCACCCGCCGGCCGCTGGAACCGGGCTTCTGTGCATTCACGCCGTTGGACAGGTACATGTGCAAGACCTCGGTGGAGCCCAGCCCCTCGACGATGGAAAGCCCATAGCGCCGTTGCCATTCCCGGAACAGCTCGCCGGACAACACCTCCGCGGCGGACACGCACAGGCGCAGGCATGACAGATCGCGCTGTTCCGAGCCCGGGTGCGACAGCAAGGCGCCGTACAGCGTGGGCAGCCCGAACAGGATCGTCGGCCGGTAGCGCTCGATGGCGGCGAACACCGATCCGGGATCGGGCCGCCCCGGATGCAGCACCGCGGCCGCGCCGACCGAGAACGGAAACGTGAGCGAGTTGCCGAACCCGTAGGCGAAGAAGATCTTGGGCGGCGAGAACACGATGTCGTTCTCGCGCAGGCCGAGCACCCGCCGGCCATAGCTTTCGAAGGTATAGGCGACATCGTGATGCAGGTGCACCACACCCTTGGGTCTGCCGGTCGACCCCGAGCTGTACATCCAGAACGCCATTTCGTCGCGATGGGTGTCGGCCACCGCAAGCGCGGCGGACTGGGGCGGCAGCCACTCCTCCCAGGCGTGCACGCTATAGAGTTGCGAGGATGGCCGTTCCGGCACCCCACCCACCGTCACCACATGCCGCAAGCGGCTCGCACGCACATCCTCGTGCGCCAGCAGCGGCAGGAGGCCGCCTTGCACGATCGCCACCTCCGCGCCGCTGTCCTGCAGAAAATAGGCGATCAGATCCGCTGGCGACAGCGTGTTGACCAGCACCGGAACCAGCCCCGCCCGCAACGCTCCGAAGATCGCTGCGGCATAGGCCGGAGTATCGTCCAGCAGCAGCAGCACGCGCTGCCCGCGGCGCAGTCCGAAGTCCACCAGTCCCGCGCCGACTCGCGCCGCCGTTTCGCACAGCTGCGCATAGGTCGTCGCGCTTCCATCACAGTACAGCGCGGGCCGCTGCCCCCGCCCGGCCGCCAAGTTGTCGAACAGGATGCTGGAAGCGTTGTAGCGCTCCGCGATCGCGAATCCGATCTCGCGCGCGCCCGGCGTGTCGCGCGGCACGGGATCGGCGATGCGTCCCTCGCGCCGCGCCTCCCATGCGGGGCTGAGGCGACGCTTCTGGTCGATCATGCGCATGAACCGCGGCGCGGTGTCACGCAGGCGCGCGTCGTCCATCCTGCCGCTGCGGCTCATGTAATCGTAGGCGAGCTCCCACGGTTCGAGCTGCATCTTGTCGGCGAGGCGCTCGTACCAATAGGAGCTCAGGTTGGCCGCGGCCACCAGCTTGTCCACCACCGGCCGACGCTCTTGCTCGAAGCGCCTCAAGGCTGCGTCCACGTCACCCTGCGCCGCGCCAAGCGCGCGATCCAGCGCGATGGCGTCCTCGAATGCCAGGCGCGTTCCGGAGCCGATGGAGAAGTGGCCGGTGCGCAGCGCGTCGCCGATCAGAACCATCCTGTCCACCACCCAGTTGCGGGCGTAGATCAGCGGGAAGTTGCGCCACAGCGAGCGGTTCGAGATCAGCCCGTGCCCGGCGAGGTCGGCCGCGAATACCTGCTCGCAGTAGCCGCGGCTCTGCGCGTCGTCCATCCGGTCGAAGCCTGCGCGGTACCACGTCGCCGCGTCGCACTCGACGATGAACGTGCTCATGCGCCGGCTGAAGCGATAGTGGTGCGCGACGAACGCCCCGTGCTCCGAGCCGCGGAACGTCAGCGTGAGGCAGTCGAACACGCGCGTAGTGCCGTACCACGCGAACTTGTTGGTGAGGGTCTCGATGCGCGGCCGAAAGCGCTGCGCGTGCAGGTTTCGCACCTGCGAGTTGACGCCGTCGGCGCCCACCACCAGGTCGAAGCCGGCGAAGGCCTCCAGATCGGGGGCCGGACGACCGAACTGCAGCTCGGCGCCCTGCCGGATCGCGATCCGCTGCAGGAGCTGCAGCAGCTCGAGCCTGGCGATCGCGGAGAAGCCGTTACCGTCGACAGTCACGGCCTCGTCCCGGTGCACGATCTTCTGCACCGGCCAGGTCTGCATCGCCGCGGTCAACGCCGCGTAGATCTCCGGCTCGTCGCGATCGAGAAAGGCGAGCGCCCCCGCCGAGAACACGACGCCGAACCCGAAGGTCGCGTCCGGCGCATTCTGCTCGAGGACCACGACCCGGTTGCGCGGATCCCTGCGCTTGGCCAGCAGGGCGAACAGCAGCCCTGCAGGTCCGGCGCCGACCACGCCAATGCGTAGCCCGCCTGGCATAGCTCCCTCCGGTGCGTGCCCGGATTCTATCCCGAGCCGGGACGAGGCCGCGAACCGTGAACCAGCGGCAGCGTCAATCGCGGCTCGCCCTCTCCCGCAGGCCCTCGGCGGTAAGCTCGTACACGCGGTCCGCGGTCCGCGCGGCGGCGCGCGAGTGGGTCACCAGGATGCCGCCCGCGTTGCCGCTCTTGATCCGATCGCGCAGCAGCGCCAGCACCTGGTCCGCCGTCTCGGCATCGAGATTGCCGGTGGGCTCGTCGGCCAGCACCAGGCGCGGCGCGTGCACTACGGCGCGCGCGATCGCAACGCGCTGCAGCTCGCCGCCGGACAGCTCGCGCGGCATGCTGTCGCCGCGATCCGCCAGGCCGACGGCCTGCAGCATGGCGGCCGCCTTGATCGCGCTGGCGCCTGCGCGCTGACCGAGCAGGCGCAGCGGCAGGGCAACGTTCTGAGCGACGCTGAGATAGGGCAGCACGTGGAACGCCTGGAACACGAAGCCCATTTTCTCGCGGCGCAGCCGCGTGAGCGCGCCGTCCGGCAGCCCCGCGAGCGGAACGCCGTCCACTTCGATCTCGCCGCTGTCCGGCCGGTCGAGGCCCGCGATCAAGTTGAGCAGCGTGGACTTGCCCACGCCGGACTCGCCCATGACGGCGACGTAGTCCCCGGCCGCCAGCGACAGGCTCACGTCGCGCAGCACCACACGGCGGCGCGGACCTTCGTAGGACTTGCTCAGGGCGCGGATCGACAGCACCGGCGCATGATAGCAACCTCGGGCGTGCGCACAGCGGATGCCGCCGCCTCCGCCGGTTGCATGCCCACTACATAGCGGTCATGAACTCGAGCACCGGTCCCTTCGGCACGATGCCGCTCGGGTTGAGGTGCGGATGGCTCATGTAGTAGTGGCGCTTGATGTGGTCCATGTTCACGGTCTGCGCCAGGCCGGGCACACGGTACAGGTCGCGCAGCAGGCGCGACAGGTTCGGGTAGTCGGCGATGCGGCGCAGGTTGCACTTGAAGTGCACGTAATAGACCGCGTCGAAGCGCAGCAGCGTGGTGAACAGGCGCCAGTCGGCTTCCGTGAGGGTGTCGCCAACCAGGTAGCGCGACGCGGCGAGTCGCGCCTCCAGCTCGTCGAGCGCCGAGAATAGACGGTCGAACGCCGCGTCGTAAGCCTGCTGGCTGCCGGCGAAGCCGCAGCGGTACACGCCGTTGTTCACCCGCTCGTATACCAGCGCGTTGATCTCGTCGATGCGCGCACGCAGCGCCTGCGGGTAGTAGTCGTCGCGCACCGGCGTGAAAGCGTCGAAAGCGCAGTTGAGCATGCGGATGATCTCGGACGACTCGTTGTTGACGATGGTCCGCCTCCCCCGGTCCCACAGCACCGGCACCGTCACGCGCCCGCTGTAGCTTGGGTCCGCCGCCGTGTACGCCTCGCGCAGGTAGCGGAAGCCGTTCACCGTGTCGGGGATGCAGCCGGGCGCCTCGCTGAACTCCCAGCCGTCGTCGTGCATGACCGGATCGACGACGGACAGCGTGACAACGTCCTCGAGGCGCTTGAGCACGCGGAAGATGACCGTGCGGTGCGCCCACGGGCATGCCAGCGAGACGTACAGGTGATACCTCCCCGGCTGCGCCTTGAAGCCGCTGCTGCCGTCGGCGGTGATCCAGTTGCGGAACGCCGCCGTGGTGCGCACGAATTCGCCGCGAGTCTTGCGCGTGTCATACCAGCCGCGCTGCCACTGTCCGTTCTGCAGATAGCCGCTCATCCTCGCGCAACCGTGAGACGCAGATCAGGCCCGGTCGGGGAGATCCCCCATCCGCCCCAGCGCGTAGTCGCGCTGCGCCGCCACGATCTCCTCGCGCGTGTTCATCACGAACGGTCCCCAGCTCACCACCGGCTCGCCGATCGGCTGGCCGGCGAGGACCAGCACGTCGGACGGTGCGCTGGCGGCGATCTCGATGTCGCCGCCCGCATCCGCGAACACCGCCATCGCTCGCTCCTGCACCGGCCGGCCGTTCGCCTGCACCGCACCCCGGATCAGATAAGCGCCTGCGTTCCACCCGTCGGCGACCGGGATGTCCGCCTTGCCGCCGGCCTCCAGGCGCACGTGAAACACGGCGAGCGGGGTGAACGTGCTGGCCGGACCGGCGACGCCCCGGTATTCGCCGGCGATCGCCCGCACCGTTCCGCCGCTCACCGGCACCTCCGCGATACGCTCGGGGCCGAGATCCTGATAGCCGGGCGGATTCATCTTGAAGCGCCGGGGCAGGTTCACCCAGAGCTGCACGCCGTGCAGCGTTCCTCCTTTCTGCACCAGTTCCTGCCCGCGGTACTCCGCGTGCACGATGCCGCGCGCAGCCGTCATCCACTGCACGCCGCCGGGGCGGATCACGCCGCGATTGCCCTGCGAATCATGATGCTCCATCGCGCCCTGGAGCATGATGGTCACGGTCTCGAAGCCGCGATGCGGGTGCGGGTTCAGGCCGCCGGCGTCGCCCGGCCGGATCGCCTCCGGGCCGAAGTGGTCGAGCATCAGGAACGGGTCGAGTTGATCCAGCGCCGGGCCCGGGAACGGCCGGTCGACGATCAGCCCGGGCGCGGGCTGGGCCTTGTGCGCGGGCGCGACCAGCGTCACATCGCGCAAACGGGGGGAGGTGTGCAGCATCGTCTCTCCTTCGGTTCAAGCCATGTCGAACAGCAGCAGCTCGGCCTCGCGGCCGTTGGTAAAGCGCAGCTGCGCTTCCGCGGCGATCTTGGCGCCGTCGCCCGCGCCGAGCTGTTGACCGTTTACCTGCACGCTGCCGCGGGCGATGTGCACGTACGCACGGTGCCCCTCGGGCAAAGCGTAGGTCAACGCCTCGGCGCCGTCGAGCAGCGCGGCGTAGACCCGAGCGTCCTGATGGATCGAGACCGAACCGTCGGCACCGTCGGGCGAGGCGACAAGCCGCAACCGGCCGCGCTTGTCGTCGGCGGAGAACGCCTTCTGCTCGTAGCTCGGCTTCACGCCTTGCACGTTGGGCTCGATCCAGATCTGGAGGAAGTGCACCGGCTCGCGCTGCGAGGGGTTGTACTCGCTGTGCAGCACGCCGGTGCCGGCGCTCATGCGCTGCACGTCGCCCGGGCGGATCACCGACCCGGTGCCCAGGCTGTCCTTGTGCTCCAGCGCGCCCTCCAGCACGTAGCTGATGATCTCCATGTCGCGGTGCGGGTGGGTGCCGAAGCCCCTGCCCGGCTGCACGCGGTCCTCGTTGATCACGCGTAGGCTGCCGAAGCCCATCTCGCGCGGATCGTAGTAGTCGGCGAAAGAGAACGTGTGGCGGCTGTCCAGCCAGCCGTGATTGGCGTGGCCGCGCGCATCGCTCCTGCGAACGGTGATCATCCGAAAGGCCTCCAAATGTTCAGATCGTTTGAAAGCAATATAGGGGTGGAATTCCGTGCTTCAAAGCGAGACTTTTCGCAGCAGTCGTTCAGGAGAGCAGAATGTCCCGCGGCCCTACAGCAGCGTGTCCGCCAGCCGCGCGATGTTCTGCGCCGTGCGCACCGCGACGTTGCGCCGGCTCCAGGCCTCCAGCCGCACCTCCTCCGAGGCGGCGAAGTAGCGCTTCTGGATGGCGCGCAGCTGCGCCACCACTGCCGGATCGTAGATCAGCACGCCGACCTCGTTGTTCAGCTCGAAGGAGCGGATGTCGAGATTGCTCGATCCCACCAGAGCGACGCAATCGTCGATGGTGGCGTGCTTGGCGTGCAGGAAGTTGCCGTAGTAAACATGGATGTGCACGCCGGCTTCGAGCAGCTCTTCGTAGTACGACTGCTGGGCCAGGTGCACGATCGGCTTGTTCGAGTAGCGCGACAGCACCAACCGCACCTCCACGCCGCGCTGGGCCGCCATGCGCAGCGCCAGCCGGAAGGACTCGTCCGGCATGAAGTACGGCGTGGTGAGCACCACGCGGGCGCGCGCCGCATGGATGAACGCGATCATCGCCTGCTGCGTGTTCGCGCCGTGATAGCCCGGCCCGCTGGGCATGACCTGGGCCGGGGAGCGGCCGGTCTCGGCCACCTGCGGCAGCAATTCCTCCTGCGAGTCGACCGGCATGGCCTCGGTCTCGTACCAGCGATCGGCCAGGAACACCGCCTGCAGCTGGCGCACCACCGGTCCGGTCATGCGCGCCACCAGCTCCTCGTTGGTGAGCCCGCGGTTGGCGTCGGGATCGACGATGTTCTGCGAGCCGATGTAGCCGATGTGACCGTCGATCACGGCGATCTTGCGGTGGTTGCGCAGATCGAGGCGCAGCTTCTTGCGGCCCCACAGGCGCGGAGGCATCACCGGCAGGGCTTCGACGCCGGCCGCGCGCAGCTGCGGCGCCAGGCGCCGCAGGGAAAAGAACGATCCGTAGCCGTCGGCCAGCACGCGGCAGCTCACGCCGCGCTTCGCCGCCTGCGTCAGCGCCTCGGCCACACGCCGCCCGGTGGCGTCGTCGCGGAAGATGTAGTACAGCAGGTGCACGTGGCGCTGCGCGCCTGCGATGTCCTCCACCAGCCGGTCGATACCCTCGCCGTAGTCGCTGATCAGCTCGATGCTGTTGCCGCGGCATACCGCGAAGTCGGCGAGCCGGTACGCCAGCATCACCGCCGGCCCGAATTGCGGCGGCAGATCGGGCCGCAGCGTGAGCGTGTCGCCCAGGATGCGCGGCTGCGTCTCGCGCACCAGGCGCGACACCGTGGCCTGCATCTGCAGCCGCTCGCGCGGCAGGTTGGCGCGTCCGAACACGGCGTAGAGCACGACCCCGACCCACGGCAGGAAGAAGATCAGCAGCAGCCAGGCGCGCGCGGCGGCGGGCGCGCGCCGCTGCGGAACGTAGAACAACATCACCAGGCGAACCACCCATTCGCTGACGAGGTAGAGCGTGCCCCAGCTCAGCACAGCCGCTGATTCGCGAGGTCGATGACGAACGCGGGGTGCAGATACCCGCGCACGGCGGCCGCCAAGAGCAGCGCGCACACGATCGCCAGCGCGATCCACCACACCAGCGAGCGCCAGCCGGGTGCGATCATGCGGGCGAGGGCGAAGCGACGCGCTGCAGCGGCCGCTCGTCGATCGGCAGGTTGACGATGGCGGCGACCAATGCCAGGACGATGGCGCCGATCCATACCGGAGTGTAGGAGCCGGTCAGGTCGAACAGGTACCCGCCCAGCCACACGCCGATGAAGCTGCCCAGCTGATGACTGAAGAAGACGATGCCGAACAGGGTGGCCAGGTAGCGCACGCCGAAGATCTGCGCCACCAGACCGTTGGTCAGCGGCACGGTGCCCAGCCACAGGAAACCGATACCCGCCGCGAACAGATACACGCTGTGCGGCGTGATCGGAAGCCACAGGAACAGGCCGATCACCAGCGCCCGCGCGAAGTAGATCGACGACAGCAGATACTTCTTGCTCCAGCGCCCGCCCAGCCAGCCGGCGAGAAAAGAGCCGGCGATGTTGAACAGGCCGATCAGCGCCAGCGCGATCGCGCCCACCGAAGCGCTCAAACCGTTGTCCTGCAGGAACGCCGGTAGATGCACCTGGATGAACGCCACCTGGAAGCCACACACGAAGAAGCCCGCGGTGAGGTACAGGAAGCCGGCATGCGACGCGGCCTCGCGCAACGCCGCTCCGAGCGACTGCTGCGCCTGCGGGCCGGGCGCCGTCTGGCGCTCGATCAGCGCCGCCGACAAGGGCACGATCGCGAGCAGGCTCGCCGCCAGCGCGAACAGCGCGCCCTTCCAGCCAAGGGCGCCGATCAGCTGCTGCGTGAACGGCAGCATCACGAACTGGCCGAAAGACCCGCCGGCCGAGGCCACGCCCAGCGCGAAGCTGCGCCGCTCGGCCGGGTAGGCGCGGCCGATGACGCTCAGGATCACGCCGAAGGTCACGCCGCACATGCCCAGGCCCATCATCACGCCGGCGCTCAGATCGAGCATCGCGCCACTGCTGGAGAAGGGCATCAGCGCGAGCGCCGCCGCGTACAGCAGAGCGCTGCCCGCGAGCACCTTGCCCGCGCCGTGCCGGTCGGCGACCGCCCCGAACACCGGCTGGAAGGCGCCCCAGATCAGGTTCGACAGCGCCATGGCGAAAGCGAAGGTGGAACGGCCCCAGCCGAACTCGAGCGTCATGGGCGGCAGGAACAGGCCCATGGATTGGCGCACGCCCATCGACAAGGTCAGGATGAGCGCGCCGCAGATCAGGACGATCGCGGGGGTGCGCCAGCTCGTCGGTTGCATGCTCGGCTCGCGGAAACGGGACGCGGAATTATCGCACCGGATGCGGCCAGGACGAGGCGAGGCGCCCAGGACGGAAAAGGGGGCGTGGCGCGCTCCTGTCCCCCTGCAACCCCTTTCCCGACCCTCACCCTACCCTCCCCCGCAAGCGGGAGAGGGACCTCTTCATCTGTTGGGGAGAGGGGTTCCCTTCCCGGCGCTCAGTGCGCCGCGCCGGGCGCCAGCTTCGCTTTCTTTTCAGTCGGCTCTTCGCCGGGCACGCGCACCTTGCGCACCAGCAGCGAATAGACCGTGGGCACCACGAACAGGGTGAGCAGCGTGCCGAGCAGCAGCCCGCCGACGATCACCCAGCCGATGGCCCGGCGCGCTTCCGCGCCCGCACCGGTAGACAGCGCCAGCGGCAACGCGCCCAGCACCATCGCCGCGGTGGTCATCAGGATCGGCCGCAGCCGCAGCGTGGCCGCCTCGATCACCGCCTCGAACCGCTCCATGCCGCGGCGGCGCAGCTGGTTGGCGAACTCCACGATCAGGATGCCGTGCTTGGTAATCAGGCCGACCAGCATCACCAGCCCGATACGGCTGTAGATGTTGAGCGTGCCGCCGGTGCCGAATTTCAGATTGAGCCACATCGCGAGCATCGCGCCGGCCCAGGCGAGCGGCACCGTGAACATGATCACCAGCGGGCTCACGAAGCTCTCGAACTGCGCGGAGAGCACCAGGTAGATGAAGAGCACCGCCAGGATGAGCACGACGGTGGCTTCCGCCCCGGCCTCACGGAACTCGCGCGACTCGCCGTCGAGATCGGTCACCTGGTTCGCGGGCAGCTCTTCCTTGGCCGTCTTGTCCACGAAGTCGAGCACCTCGCCCAGGCTGTAGCCCTCGGCCACGTTGCCGTTGACGATGGCCGCGCGCAGCTTGTTGTAGTGGTTCAGCTCCTTGGGGGCCACCGTCTCGCGCACGCTGACCAGGTTGGACAGCTGATGCAGCTCGCCGCCGGCGCCGCGCACATAGATCGCGGTGAGGTCGCTGGGCTGGCGGCGCTTGTCGTCCTCCACCTGCACCACCACGTCGTACTGCTTGCCCTCGCGCTTGTAGCGGGTGACGTCGCGGCCGCCCATCAGCGTCTCCAGCGTGTGGCCGATGGTCTCCATCGACACGCCCAGTGCAGCCGCCTTCTCGCGGTCGATGTCCACCTTGAGCTGCGGCTTGTTCAGCTTCAAGTCGGTGTCCAAGCCGGTGATGCCCTTGTACTGCGAGAGCTTGCCCATCATCTTGCCGACCTTGCCCTGCAGCTCCTCGTACGTGTTGCCGTACAGGACGTAGTTGAGCTTCTTGTCCAGGAAGCTGCCGCCCAGCGAAGGCGGATCCTTGGTGAAGGAGATCACGCCGGGCAGGCCGCCGAACAGCTTGGGCGTCAGCTCCTTGGTGATCTGCATCTGCGCGCGGTCGCGCTCGTTCCAATGCTTGAGCACCGAGAAGCCGATGCCGATGTTGACCGGGTTGGGCCGCTCCAGCCCGGGTGCGACCACCGCGAAGATGGTCTCGATCTCGGGCACGCTCTTGGCGATCTCCTCTACCGCGTACATGTAGCGGTCCGTGTACTGCATGGTGGCGCCTTCCGGCGCGATCGCGAACATCATGAACATGCCGCGGTCCTCGATCGGCGACAGCTCGGCCTTGTCCTTGATCTGCCAGCCCAGGAACAACAGCAGTGCGACAGCGCCGGCGAACACGATGCCCACCACCCAGCGTGCGTTCAGCGTCGCGCGCAGCAGGCCCCGGTAGCCATTGTTCATGCCCTCGAAGAAGCGCTCGGTGAGGTTGTAGAACGGGCTGTGGCTGTCGTGGTGCTTGAGCAGCTTGGAGCACATCATCGGAGTCAGGGTCAGGGCCACGAAGCCTGACACCAGCACCGCCGCGGCCACCGTCATCGCGAACTCGGTGAACAGCTGCCCGGTGCGCCCGGTCATGAACACCAGCGGCGTGAACACGGCGGCCAGCGTGAGCGTCATGGCCACCACCGCGAAGCCGATCTCCTTGCTGCCCACCAGCGCCGCCTTGTAGGGCGACATGCCGTCCTCGATGTGGCGGTGGATGTTCTCGAGCACCACGATGGCGTCGTCCACCACCAGGCCCACCGCAAGCACGATGCCGAGCATCGTGAGCACGTTGATGGAGAAGCCCATCAGGTACACGAAGAAGAATGCGCCGACCAGCGAAACCGGAATGGTGACCGCCGGGATCAGGGTCGCGCGCGGGCTGCGCAAGAACAGGAAGATCACCAGCACCACCAGGACCAGCGCCTCGCCTAGCGTCTTGTACACCGCGTCGATGGAGGCCTCGACGAACTCCGAGGTGTCCACCGCCAGCCACATGTTCATGCCTTCGGGCAGGCCGGCCTTGAGGCGCGGAATGATGCTCTTGACGCCCTGAGCCACCTCCAAGGTGTTGGCGGTGGACTGCTTCACCACCCCGAGGCCGAGCCCGTCGATGCCGTTGACGCGGATGATCTTGCGGTTCTCGTACGGCCCTGGGCGCGCGAAGCCCACGTCCTTGAGCTTGACCGAGTAGCCGCTCACCTCCGCGATGATCATCTCGTTGAACTGCTCGGCGCTCTTCAGGTCGGTCTCGGCCAGCACGGTGAACTCACGATCCGTGCTCTCGATGCGCCCGCCGGGCGAATCCAGGTTCTGCCGGCGCAGCGCTTCCTCCACGTCCTGCGCCGTCAGGCTCTGGGCGGCGAGCCGCTCGCGGTCGAGCCACACGCGCATCGAGTACTTGCGTTCGCCGCCGATGATCACGGTCGCCACGCCGGGCAGCGCCTTCATCGGGTCGGTCAGGTAGCGGTCCGCGTAGTCGGTCAGCTCCATCGCGCTGTGCCGATCGCTCACCAGCGCGATCCACATGATCGGGAAGGCGTCGGCTTCGATCTTGGCCACCACCGGGTCGAGCGCCGCCTCGGGCAGCAGGTAGGCGATGCGCGAGACGCGGTCGCGCACGTCGGCCGCCGCCGCGTCCACGTCGCGGCTGGTGAGGAAAGTGACGGTGATCTGGCTGACCTCCTCGCGACTCTGCGACTTGATCGTCTTGATGCCCTCGATACCGGACAGCGCGTCCTCGATCGGCACCGTGATCACGCTCTCCACCACCTGCGCGGTGGCGCCTTTGTACACGGTGCGCACCGACACCGTGGGCGGATCGATGTTGGGATACTCGCGCACCGCCAGGCGCTGGAAGCAGATGGCCCCGAGCAGCACGATGAGCAGGCTCATCACGGTGGCCAGCACCGGGCGCTGGATGGAGATGTCGGACAGGACCATGAGTTACCTCCCCGTGACGGGGAACGCAAACCGGGCGGCCGCTCAGCCGCCCTTGTTCTGGGAAGATTGCCCGGCCGGCGCGGTGGCCGCGGCGGCGGGCTTGAGGACACCTGCGGTAGGACCGGGCGGCACGCCGGAAGATCCGCCGCCGGCGGTGGGCGGCGGCTGGGAGGGCAGCACCATGACCGGCGCGCCGTCCCTCAGCTTCATCTGGCCCTCGGTGACCACGGTGTCGTTGGGCGAGAGGCCCGCCACGATCTCGACCTCGCCCGGCCGACGGGCGCCGATCTCCACCTTGGTGAGCATCGCCTTACCGCCCTCCACCCGGAACACGAAGCTGTCCTGGCCCTGCGGCCAGATAGCCGGCTCGGGGACCAGGATCGCGTTCTTGCGCGTCTCCAGGGTCAGGGCGACGCGCACGAACATCCCCGGCTTGAGCTTCAGGCCCTGATTGGGGACGCGGGCACGCAGCAGCACGGTGCGGGTCTTCTCGTCGACCACCGGCTCCACCGCGTAGATGCGGCCGGTGAATTGCTCGCCCGGGAAGGCGTCCAGGCGCACCGCAACCTGCTGGCCGGCGCGCACCTGCGAGGAATACAGCTCGGGCACACGGAAGTCGAGCTTGATCGACCCGATGTTCTCCAGGCGCACGATGTCGGTGCCCTTCTCGACGTAGGCGCCCGGGCTGATCAAGCGCAGGCCGACGGTGCCGGGAAACGGCGCGCTGATGACGGTCTTGGACAGGCGCACTTCCGCCTCGCGGCGCAGGGCCTCGGAGCGGTCCACGTTGTTGCGCGCCACATCGAGCGCCTCCTGGCTGATGAACTTCTGGGCCAGCAGCTCCTTGGCGCGCTCGTAGCGCTGGGCGTCGGTGCGCGCCTGCGCCTCGGCTTGCGCGAGCTGCGCGCGGTACTCCGCCGGGTCCAGCGTTACCAGCTTGGCGCCCTTTGCCACGTGCTGGCCTTCGGCGAAGTGAATGTCCACCACACGGCCGTCGATCTCGGGCCGGATGAGGACCGATTCCTCGGCCAGCAGGCTGCCCACCGCGTACACGTCGGCCTGCACCTCGCCTAGCCTGACCTGCACGGCCTTGACCGGCAGGCCAGGGGGCGGTCCGCCTGCCGCGCTTCCCGGGCCCGCCGCCGGGCCTGAGGAGGGGGGCTTGGGCGGCGCGGCGCCGGCGGGCTCCTCCTTCTTGCCGCAGGCCGCGGTCGATGCGGCGATGACCAGCGCCGCGAGTAGCGCTACAGTACGGATCACGGATGTCTTCAATGCCGGGTACCTCGGGTAGCCGCTCCGGGAGGCGGGGGCTTGTTCTGGACGCTCTTTTGGCCTGTAGGGAGCGATGAACCGGGGATTCTAGCCTGATTTGCGGGTTGCTCGCCACAATTATCGAACGCTGCGTCTTGTTTTCATGAAGCTCTCTCTGGACGGTCTGCTGGTGCTGGACGCCATCGCCCGCAAGGGCAGTTTCGCCGCGGCGGCGGAGGAACTGCACCGCGTGCCCTCGGCGATCACTTACACGGTACAGAAGCTGGAGCAGGACCTGGGGGTCCAGCTCTTCGACCGCAGCGGGCACCGCGCCCGCCTCACGCCCGCGGGCGAGGAGCTGCTCAAGGATGGCCGCCACCTGTTGCGCGCCGCAGTGGACATCGAGTGCCGCGTGCAGCGCGTGGCCAAGGGCTGGGAAACGGAGCTGCGCATCGCCTACGACGACGTGATCTCGACCGCGCGGCTGTGCCCGCTGATCGCCGAGTTCTACGCGGAAGGGTCGGGCACGCGCGTGCGCATCGGCGCCGAGGTGCTGGGCGGCTGCTGGGACGCGCTGATGTCCGGGCGCGCGGACCTGTGCATCGGCGCGCCGGCCGAACCGCCGCTCGAGGCCGGCTACACCGTGCGCCCGCTGGGCGACATCGACTGGGTATTCGCGGTGGCGCCACCGCATCCGCTCGCGCAGGCGCCGCAACCGCTGTCGACCGCGGCGATCATGGAGCAGCGCGTGGTGCTGGTGGCCGACAGCTCCCGAAACCTGCCGCCGCGCAGCTCCGGCATCGCGCCGGGCCCCGACGCGCTCACCGTCTCCACCCTGCAGGCGAAGCTCGAGGCGCAGATCGCCGGCCTGGGGGTGGGCTTCGTGCCCGCGCGCGCGGCGGCGAAGGCGCTCGACGAGGGCCGGCTGCTCGCGCTCGCGGTCGAAGAGCCGAAGCCCAAGACCCGCCTGTACTGCGCCTGGCGCCCGCGCGACGCCGGCAAGGCGCTCAAGTGGTGGGTGGCGAAGCTCGAGGAGCCGGGGGTGCGCGAGCGGCTGCTGGCGTGACCGAGATACGTGACCGAAAAGGCGTGACCGGAACGCGTGACCGAAAAAGCGTGACGTAAACTCCCGGTCATCCATGCGCCATCGGGCGATGCGCCCCGGTACGCATCCAAGTCACGCCTTTCGGTCACGCTTCTCGGTTACGTTCTTCGGTCACGCTTTTCGATCACGCCAACCACAGGAGACTCCCGTGAACATCGATATCAGCCTCGCCGACAGCCAGCGCAAGCCGGTGATCGACATCCTCAACCGCCTGCTCGCCGACGAGGTCACGTTGTACGTGAAGACGCGCAACTTCCACTGGAACGTGGAGGGTGCGGACTTCAGCGAGCTGCACAAGTTCTTCGAGGATCAGTACGAAGAGCTCGACGAGATCATGGACGAGGTCGCCGAGCGCGCGCGCGCCCTCGACGGCTACGCCAGCGGATCGCTGGGCGAGTTCGCCGCCGCCACCCGGTTGAAGGAAGTCAAGGGCGGCCGCGTCGCGGCCAAGGAGATGGTGGCGCAGCTGCTCGCCGATCACCAGGCCATCATTCGCAACCTGCGCAGCGAGGCCACGGAAGTGGGCGAGAAGCACGGCGACGCAGGCACCGAGGACTTCCTCGTCGGCCTCATGGAGCAGCATGAAAAAATGGCGTGGATGCTCAGGTCATACCTCGTATGACCTGAGCGAACGCCATTTTTCGGCGCAGACTCATGCGGCATTGCCGCACGCAGTGTGGCAATGCCGCGTGATGTCGAAGCCAAAAGATGGCCTGGATGCTGCCCGCGTACTTGAACTAAGGCGCGCTCCCGCTCACCGGCGCTGCGCGCCGAAGCGCCCGAACTGCAGCAGGATGGTGGGCAGGATCAGCAGGTTGAGGATGGTCGAGGTGATCAGGCCACCGACGATGATGGTGGCCATCGGACCCTCGATCTCGCGCCCCGGCTCGCCGGTGCCGAGCGCGAGGGGCAGCAATGCCAGCGCGGTGACCAGAGCCGTCATCAGGATCGACGGCAGGCGCTCGCCGGCGCCGCGCAGCGCGGTCTCGGTGCCCCAGGGCAGGCCTTCCACCTCGACCAGATACTGGTAGTGCGACACCAGCATGATCGAGTTGCGCAGCGTGATGCCGAACAGCGTGACGAAACCCACCAGCGAGCCGAGCGACATCCAGCCGCCGCTCGCGAGCAGGACGGCGAGCACGCCGCCGATCAGCGCGAACGGAAGGTTCAGGAAGGTGACGGCCAGGTTGCGCAGGTTGTTGAAGGCCACGTACAGCAGCAGGAAGATGCCGATGCCGGCGATCGCGGAGTGCACGATCAGGTCCTCGCGCGCCTGCGCCTGCGCGCGCGCCGTGCCCGCATAGACCAGGTAGTTGCCGGGCGCCAAGCGCACCTGCGCGGCGATGCGCTCGCGTACGGTCGCGTCGAAGCTCGCCAGGTCACGGCCCTCGAAGTCGGCGGTGACCGTCTGCAGGCGCCGCCCGCTCGCGTGCAGGATCTTGTAGCGCCCGCCGGTGAGGCCTACATCGGCCACGTCCCGCAGCCGGAGCAGGCGTCCGTCGGCGGCGCGCAGGCGCAGATCGCCGACCGCCGGGACCCGCTCGCGCGCCTCCGGCGCAAGCACCACGACCAGGTCCACCACGCGGCTGCCTTCGTACACCTGCCCGACCTGCGCTCCCGCGAAAGCGGTCTGGATCGCTTCCAGCGCCGCGCCAGGCTGCACGCCCAGGGCGGCCATGCGTTCGTGGCGCAGGCGGATGGCGAGCTGCGCGGTACCCGGGGGCGCCTGCAACTGCACGTCGCGCGCGCCGGGCACGCCGCCCACGGCGGTGGCCACCGCCTGGGCGTCGCGGTCGAGCAGGTCCAGATCGGTGCCGTAGATGTTGATCACCAGCGGCGCCGCGAAACCGGTGATGGTCTCCTCGATGCGCTCGGTGAGGAAGGTGTTCACCGCGAAGGTGACGCCGGGGAACTGCGCTCCGCGCTCGCCGGCGAGCGTCGCGCGGATCTCGCGCAGGATGCGCACCTGCTCGCGCCCGCGCACCGCGCCGATCTCGACCTCGAATTCGCTGTAGTGCGTGCCGAAAGTGTCGGCGCCGCCGGGCGCGCGTCCCACCCACTGCGCCACTGACTGCACGCCTTCGATCGCACCGATGGCTCCGGCCACGCGCTGGCCGAGCCGCAGCGATTCCGATTCGGCGGTGCCCGGCACCGCGGTCATGTGGATGATGTAGTGGCCCTCGCGCAGCGCCGGGATGAACTCACCCGAGAACAGCGGCAGCAGCGCGATGCCACCGGCGATGAGCGCGAAGACCGCGGCCACCACCCGGCCCGGATAGCGCTCGATGCGCTCCAGGAGCGCCCGGTAGCGGGGCTTGATCCATGCCACCGCGGGCGGGTCGTCGCGGCTCAACTCGCCGCGCGCGAGCAGCAGATAGCACAGCGCCGGGGTGAGCGTGAGCGCCACGATCAGTGAGCCCAGGATCGCGAGGATGTAGGCCAACCCGAGCGGCGCGAACAGCTTGCCGGCGATGCCCCCCAGCGTGAGCAGCGGCACGAACACCAGCGCGACGATGAAGGTGGCGTACACCACGGAGCTGCGCACTTCCACCGAAGCTTCCAGCACGACCTGCTGCGCGGGCAGCGGCCGGCCCGCCAGGCGATTCTCGCGCAGGCGCCGGAAGATGTTCTCGGTGTCGATGATGGCGTCGTCCACCACTTCGCCGAGCGCGATGGCCAGCCCGCCCAGGACCATGATGTTCAGGCCCACGCCGAAGTAATCCAGCACGATCACCGCGCCCAGCAGGGACACCGGGATGGCGGTGGTACAGATGAAGGCGGTGCGCGCGTTGAACAGGAACAGGAACAGCACCACCACCACCAGCACCGAGCCAGCCAGCAGGTCGCGCTGCACGTTGCGCACCGCGGTCTCGATGAAGTTGGCCGGTCGGAACATGCGCGGGTGCACGTCCACCTTCTCCGCCGCGATCACCGGCGCCAGTTCCTGCAATGCACGCTCCAGGTCCTCGGTGACCGCGCGCGTGTTGCTGCCCAGCTGCCCCTGGATCATTAGGAACACGCCGGGCATGCCGTCGATCGCTGCGGCGCTGATGGAAGCAGCCGGCGCTTCCACCACCCGTGCCACGTCGCCCAGCCGCAGCGGCGTGCCGTCCTTGAAGGCGAGCATGACGCGCGAGAGCTCCGCGGCGGAAGCCGGCTGGCCCTCGGCGTTGACGAAGATGTGCTGGTTCGGCGTCTTCAGGAAGCCCGCCGACACCACGCCGCTGGCGCGGCGCGCCGCGGCGACCACATCCTCCAGCGCGAGGCCGTAGCGCATCAGCCTGTCTGGTTCGACCTGCACCTGCCATTGGCGCACCTCGCCGCCGAACACGTTGACGTCGGCCACGCCCTCCACCGCCATCAAATGCGGCCGCACGGTCCAGTCCACCAGAGTGCGGATCTCCATCAGCGAGCGCGCCTGCGACGTCAGGCCCACCCCGAGCACCGTGCTCGCCGAGGACGTGAGCGGCGTCATCGTCGGCTGCGCCACGTCGCGCGGCAGCCGGTTGGCGAGCATCGTCAAGCGCTCGCCCACCACTTGCCGGTTGCGGAACACGTCGGAGCCGTCGCGGAACACCACGGTCACCACCGACAGCCCAGGGATCGACTGCGAGCGCACCACCTCGACGCCCGCCGTTCCCGACAGCGCGTTCTCGATCGGCTGGGTGACCTGGCGCTCGACCAGCTCCGCCGACAAACCGGGCGCCTCGGTCTGGATCACCACCTGGCTGGGCGAGAACTCCGGGAACACGTCCAGGTTCGCGCGCGTGAGCACGTACAGGCCGTACACGACGACCGTCAGCGCCAGGGCGACGATCACACCCGGATAGCGGATCGACTGGCGGACGATGAAGGCGATCAACTGCTAATCCTCGTTCTCGTTCCGGATCTGGAACTTGAACTCCTCGGACAGCAGCAGCTGCGCGCCGCTCACCACCACCGCGTCGCCGGCGGCGAAACCGTCGGCGTTGAACCAACCGCCGGGCAGCTCCTGCGCGGTGGACACCTCGCGGCGCACGAAGCGCGCATCGCCATCCTTGACGTAGGCCCAGGCCTTGCCACCGTGCCACACGACGGCCATGTCGGGTACCAGCACGCCGTCGCGTGCCTGACCGGCCAGGCGCAGCTGACCTGTCACGCGCACGCCCACACGCAGATCGCGGCCGCCAGCCAGGTAGAAATACGTGGCGCCGGGCAACGAGCCGTCGGTGCGCGGCGAAGGCGAGACGAAGCGCGCAGGGCGCTGCGCCTCGCGCGAGCCGACCGGCGCCAGCGCGATCTCGTCGCGGCCCGTGCTCGCCTGCACGTCGTAGGGAAACACCAGCTGCACCAGCGCCTGCTGTTGCTGCACCAGCGCATCGAGCACGCGCGCGTTCGGCGTCTGCGCCCAGCCTGCGAGCACCGGCCCCCAGCTCGAGCGCAGCTCATCCCGGATCGCCCCTGCCTGCTGTTCGAGCGCGGTCATGCGCGCCTTCTCGCCCAGCCACTGAGCCTGCGCGGCCAGCACCGCGCGCTCGGCCACGTTGCGCTCGTCCTCGTACAGGCGCTTGAGCCGCTCATACTCGCTTTGCGCATTGGCTGCCGCCACGCGCAGCACCTCGCGCTCGCCGGCCAACGCCATCAGGCGCGCGCGCCCCTCCACCAGCGGGCGTGGATCGACCACTACGCCATAGACCTCGACCGCCGCCTGTGCGCGCGCGGCTTGCAACGGCGCGGTCTGCAGCCCGCTCGCCTCCTGGCTCTCGGGGCTGACGGTCACCACGGCAAAGCCTCCGTCCGCGCTCACCGCCGAGGCGGAGGCGATCTCTTCCTCCTCCGCTTGCGAGCCCAGCTCGAGCTCGTCGCGCGCGAAGTAGACCACGGCCCACGCCAGCACGGCGATGATTGCGCCCATCGCCGCGATGACCAGCGTGCTGCGCGCAGGCTTCATCGCTGCGGCTCCTGCGGCGCCGGCGCGGCCGGCAGGGGACCGCCCGCGAGCGGACGCTGCAGCGCATCCTCGAGGCTGCCCAGCGCCCGGCGCGCCTCGACGCGGGCGCTCTGCGCATTGCGCTCGACGGCCAACGCCTCCAGGCGCGCCTGGGTCAGCTCGACGCGATCGGCGTAGCCGGCGTCGAACCGCTTCTGCGTCTGCTGGCTGCGGGCAAGCTGCGTCGCGCTCGCCTGCTGCAGGGCGGTAGCGCCCGCCAGCGATTGGCGATACGTGGCCAGCGCGGCATCGGTCTGCGCGATGATCTGCGATTGGCCTCGCAGCGCGAGCTGCGCGGCGGTCTCACGCCGGGCGCGCGCGGCATCGATGGCGGGCGCATTGCCCAGCGCCGGCGGCAGCAGGAGATCGAGCGCCAGCGACCAGACGCTGTCGCCCTGGTCCCACAGATAGCCCGGGCGCAGCGCAACGGTGGGATATTGACGCGCCACCTGTAGCTTGACGTCGGCATCGGCCGCCGCGAACTCGAGCAGCCGCTGGCGCATGTCGATGCGGTTGCGCAGCGCCCCGCTGCGCGCCTCGCCCTCCTCGGGCGGCGCCGGCAGCGCATCGAGCTGTGCGTAGTCGAGCGGCGCCTGGCGCACGACCGCAAGAGGCACGCCCAGGGCCGCGGCCAGATCGCCCTGCGCGCGCTCGGCCGCGGTGCGCGCAGCCGACAGCTCACCCTGCACTTCGTGCAGGCGCAGACGGGCGGCAGCGGCCTCGTTGGCGCCCAGGTAACCGGCCTGCAGGCGTTTTTCCAGCAGGCCCACCAGCGCGCCGCGGGCCGTGATGTCCTGCTCGAGCAGCGCACCGTGCTCCCGGGCCGCGTGCAGATCGGCGAGCGCGGCGCGCACACGGGTGCGCACGCGCCACGCGGTGCTGCCCACTTCCAGCTCGGCGGCCTCCGCCAGGTAGGTCGCGCGCTGCACGAGCGCTTCGCGGCCCCCGGCCCCGCGCAGCGGAATTTCGACCGCGAAGCCCAGGCTCCAGGGACTGTCGCTGTCCTCCGTCTCGCGGCTGTGATGCTCGACGCGCGGGCTGGCGATCAGGGGCATCCGCTGCGCCGCGACCGGCACCTGTGCGCGCGCCTCGGCCGCGTGTGCCCGCGCCACGCGCAGGTCCGGGTGGTAGTAGAAGGCGAGCAGCGTGAGCTGGCTCAATCCCCAGCGCTGCACCGGCCAGTCCCCCGCGGGGTGCCCGTGGGCGAGCATGTACGCCCGCAGCTCGGGGTCGTCCATGCGCCGCGCCAGGTAGGCCGCCGCCTCCGCGTCGGGGTCGAGCGCGGCCGGCTGGTAGCTCTGCAGCGCGCAGGCCGACAGCAGACACAGCGCCGGCAGCGCCGCCGGCAGCGACCAGCGTGGAAGTCCCGGGAACATGGCCGCCGGAGTGTATCGCGGGGTCCGTCAGTGCATCAAACCGCTGGAGACAGGAGGGTGGCGCCCGAAGCGTCGACTTCATACTACCCGGTACCCGCGGCGCTGCCCCTGGGGTGGGGAGTTTCTCAAGTCGCGCCTCAAGGGTGCATTCGGCGGCACGTCTCAACAATCGAGCCCGGCGTCGCGGATAATAGGCGTTTTGCGTATCGCCAAGGCCATGGATACCCGCAACGGCTTTCTCGAGACCATCGGCAACACGCCGCTCATCCGCCTGCGCCGCTGCTCCGAGCAGACCGGCTGCGAGATCCTGGGCAAGGCCGAGTTCCTGAACCCCGGCGGGTCGGTGAAGGACCGCGCCGCCCTGTTCATCGTGCAAGATGCGGAACGCAGCGGCGCGCTGCGCCCCGGCGGCGTGATCGTCGAAGGTACGGCCGGCAACACCGGCATCGGCCTCGCCCTGGTGGGCAACGCGCGCGGCTATCGGACCGTCATCGTGATCCCCGACACGCAGTCCCAGGAGAAGAAGGATACGCTGCGCCTGTCGGGCGCGATGCTCTACGAAGTGCCGGCGGTGCCCTACAAGAACCCGAACAACTATGTGCACGTGGCGCAGCGCCTGGCGCAAGCGCTGGCGAATAGCGAACCCAGCGGCGCCATCTGGGCGCAGCAGTTCGACAATGTGGCCAACCGCCAGGGTCACTACGCGACCACCGGCCCGGAGATCTGGCGTCAGACCGACGGCAAGGTGCACGGCTTCATCTGCGCCGCCGGCACCGGCGGCACCCTGGCCGGCGTGGCCGCGGCGCTGCGCGAGCGCAACCCCGGCATCAAGATCGGGCTGGCCGATCCGCCCGGCGCCGCGCTCTACAGCTACTACAAGAGCGGCGAGCTGAAGGCGGAAGGTTCGTCCATCACCGAGGGCATCGGCCAGGGCCGCATCACCCGAAATCTGGAAGGCTTGACGGTCGACGTCCCGTTCCAGATCCCGGACACCGAAACGGTGCAGACGGTCTTCGATCTGCTGCAGTACGAAGGGCTGTGCCTGGGCAGCTCCAGCGGGATCAACGTCGCGGGTGCGGTGCGCCTCGCGAAGGAGCTGGGGCCGGGCCACACCATCGTCACCGTGCTGTGCGATTCGGGGCTGCGCTATCAGTCGCGGCTGTTCAACCCGCAGTTCCTGCGCTCGAAGGACCTGCCCGTACCGGACTGGCTGGAACGAAAGGTGCCGCCCTTGCCGGCGGGTGTGATGGCTTGAATTCGCGCAACGGGAGGAGCGAATGAGACTGAGGGACAAGGTGGCCCTGATCACCGGCGGCGCGCACGGCATGGGTGAGAGCATGGCGCGCCTGTTCGCGCGCGAGGGTGCCAAGGTTGTGATCGGCGACGTGCTCGAGCGCGAGGGCGACGAGGTCGCGACCTCGATCCGGGCCACCGGCGGCGACGCCCTGTTCGTGCGCCTCGATGTATCCGAGGAGGCGCAGTGGGCGGAAGCGGTGCGCGCGACCGTCGCGCGGCACGGCCACCTCGACATTCTGATCAACAACGCCGGCATCAGCGGCGCGGTGCCCGATCGCACCAGCGTCGAGTACTACGACCGTCTGATGGCGGTCAACGCGCGCGGCACGTTTCTCGGCATGATGGCGGCGGTGCCGCAGATGCAGAAGGCGGGAGGCGGTGCGATCGTGAACCTGTCGTCGATCTCCGGCTTCATCGGCCAGGAGTTCGTGCACATGGGCTACAACGCGGCCAAAGGCGCTATCCGGCTGCTCACCAAGTCCGCCGCCGTGCAGTACGCGAAGGCCGGCATTCGCGTCAACTCGGTGCATCCCGGCATGCTGCCGCCGATGCGCACGTCGGTCACCAGTGCCGACCCGGCCACGCGCGAGAGGATCATCGCCAGCGTTCCCATGGGCCGCTCCGGCCGGCCGGAGGAAGTCGCCTACGCGGTGTTGTTCCTCGCCTCGGACGAGGCCTCGTACATCACCGGCACCGAGCTGGTGGTGGACGGGGGCTTCCTGGCTGCTTGATGTCTCCCTTCTAATTGCCGTCGCAGATGAACCACGCAGCGAGCGGGAGCCGGTACACCCGGCTCGTCATCTCGATCGCGATCGTTTTGGCGGTTGCGTTCGTCGTCGCGCTGGTCCTAACGTTGCTGGGCCCGGCGCCGCCGCGCACGGTCGTCATGGCGACGGGCCCGGAGGGCGGCGCCTATCACCAGCTCGGCGAGCGCTACCGCACGCTGCTGGAGCGCGAAGGTGTCGAGCTGAAGATTCTGACGACCGATGGCGCCGTGGACAACGTCCAGCGCCTGCGCGATGCGCGCTCGGGAGTGAGTGTCGCTTTCGTCCAGGGCGGGGTTACCAGCGAGCAGGAGTCTCCCGAGCTGGTATCGCTCGGCACCGTGTTCTATGAGCCGGTGTGGCTGTTCGTGCGCGGCGGGACACCCAGATTCAGGCCGGATCTGTTCAAGGGGCGCCGCGTGTCCATCGGCCCGGAGGGCAGTGGCACGCGCAAGTTGGCGGTGGAACTGATGGGAGCGGTTGGATTGAGCCTGGACGGCGTTGAGACGCTGCCGCTGACCGGCTCGGCCGTGGCCGAGGCGATGCCGCGTGGCGATGTGGACTTCGCCGTGCTGGTGGCCTCCTGGGAGTCCAAGGCGGTGCGCGACCTGCTCACCGCGGACGGTGTGACCGCGCTCTCGTTTCCTCGCGCCGATGCCCACGTCGTGCTGCGCCCCTATCTGTCGAAGCTGGTGGTGCCTCAAGGCGTAGCCGACCTGGCGAGGAACCGCCCGCCAACAGACCTGGTGCTGGTCGCGCCCAAGGCCAGCCTGGTGGCGCGACGCGACCTGCACCCGGCGATCGCCTACTTGTTGCTGGACGTCGCCTCGCAGCTGCATTCGCATCCGGGAATCTTCCAAAAGGCCGGGGAGTTCCCCGCCGCCGAGCCGATCGATCTGCCGCTCAGCGCGGACGCGCGCCAGTTCTACCAGTCGGGGCGCCCGTTCTTGCAGCGCTACCTGCCGTTCTGGGTGGCCGTGTTCGCGGCGCGTCTGCTGGTGATCCTGATCCCCGTGGTGGGCGTGGTGTATCCGCTGGCACGCTTGGCGCCGGCGATATACGGCTGGGGGATGCGTCGCCGCATCTTCACGCTCTATGGCGAGCTCAAGTTCCTCGAAACGGAGATCGATGCGCGCGCTGGCGGCAAGCCGATGGATGACCTGCGCACCGGATTGGACAAGCTGGAGCAGCGCGCCAACCACATGCGCGTTCCGGTCACCTTCGCCCACATGCTGTATACGTTGCGCCTGCACATTAGGCTGGTGCGCGAACATCTGGAACGGCGCATCGGCGCGTCCGGCGAGAAACCCAATGGAAAGGAGTGAGAGATGAACGCCGATCGGCTGCGTGCCCTGCAGGCGCCGCTCAAGGACGAGTACCGCTCGCGGCCCCAGGCCGCGCTGATCACGCTGAAGGCCAGCGGCCGGCTGGGCGACGAGAACATCTCGTGCAGGGTGGAGACCGGGAAGGCGCTGGTCGAGGCGGGGTTGCACCCCGCCACCGGCGGCGACGGCAGCTTCGCCTGCTCGGGCGACATGCTGCTCGAGGCGCTGGTGGCATGCGCGGGCGTCACGCTGAAAGCGGTGTCCACCGCGCTGGGCGTGACGGTCCGGTCCGGCACCGTCAGTGCCGAGGGCGACCTCGACGTGCGCGGCACGCTGGGAGTGGACAAGCAGGCGCCGGTCGGCTTCAAGAGTATCCGCCTGCACTTCGACCTCGACGCCGACGCCGACCCCGAACAGATGCGGAAGCTGATCGGCATGACGGAACGTTACTGCGTCATCTATCAGACGCTCACGCACCAGCCTGCGATCTCTATCGACTTTCAGGCGGCGAAGCGCGAGCAGTGAACGGAAGGTCCGAGGCCGAAAAGCAAACGGCCCGCCGATCGCGGGCCGTTTTCATCGGGTCCGGCATGCCGGCGACTTAGCCGCCGTACCCTCTCATCCGGGGCGTGGTCTTGAACCGGCTCTTCGCGCTGGAACCCGGTTTCTTGGCCTGCGCGACCTTCATCGGCTTCTCGGCCGCGGGCTTTTTCTTCGCGGCGGCTTTCGCGGGCACCTTGCTGGGGCTGGCCCCGATCACCGGGCTTTTCTCCGCCGCCAGGGCAGACATGGCAAGCCCCGCGGCGAGAAAGATTGCTGCAACATGATGTCGCTTCATTGCTACTCCTTCCGTCGGATGCACTGCGGGCTGTAGTGCAAGACATGTGCCCGAGAGAGGCCCGTCGGACTTGGAGGTGTCCGCCGGTGGTTGGAGCGATCAGCGCGCTGGCGCCGGCTCCAGCGCCGCATCGAGGCGCACCAGCTCGGCCTTCATACCTTGCCGTCGGGCCTCGTCGCGCAGATGCTGCAGTCGCGCGACCGGCTCGCGCGCGCCTCGGCGGCCGAACTCCGCCAGCGCCCGGCCCCAGCCGATGATGAAGTCCGACCAGCCCGCCGGTTCAGCGCGGAAGTAGGTCTCCAGGGCAAGGGCATAGGCATCGGCCGCGTCCCAGTCCGACTCGGCCAGACTCACCTCGATAGCGCACCGGTAGAACCAGAAATAGTTATGGCTCACGCAGCCGCGGTCCAGTATGGCCTGCCCCTCACGCAATGCTTCGCGGCGACGATCAGCATCGGCGCTGGCCAGGGCCATGACGCCCAGGACGCACGGCCCCACGAATGCGGGGCCCGTCTCGCGGGAGATCTCCCAGCTGCTCTGAATCAGTTCCATGGCGGCTGCTCGGTCGCCGGCGTCCAAGCGGATGCGTGCGATGATGCCATTGAACAGCGGCACGAAGCGCCGTGCTCCAAGCCGGTCAGCCACTTCCAGTCCGCGGCGTGCCTCGTGCTCGGCTTGCACGAACTCGTGCCGATCCCAGAAGATCCAGCTACTGATATTGCGCGACATGATTTCACCGCGCGCCAGGCCCGCCGTTCTCACCAGATCGATCAGCGAACGGCAGTCCTCCAGCGCCTGTTCGAATCGCAGGAAATACATATGAGTCGTCGCGCGCATCGGCAGGTAAGCGATCTCGATGGACTGCAATGCATGCAACCGACATAGCGTGACGCAACGATCGAAATGATCGTGAGCGGTACGCAACCGCCCGCCCACGTAGTAGGCGTCGCCCAACCCGCCCAAGGCACGCGCTTCCTCCTCGGTGGAGCCGGCCTGCCGGGCGAACTCCCACGCGGCCTGGTGCTCGGCAAAGCAGCGCTCGACCTGCCCCATCGGGAAGTAGATGTTGCCGCGCAGAGTGTGGATGCGCGCGAGGTCGAGCAGGCGTTGGTGCTCGGCGGCGAGCGCTTCGGTGCGCTGCAGCTCCTGGAGCGCTTCGTCATAGCGGTCCGCCATACGCAGACTGGCCACCAGGACCATGCGCAGGGCGAGCTCCAGATCGACGCGCTCCGCGCTCGGCGGCAGGCGCCCGACCGCTGCCAGCCCATTGCGCGCGTGCGCGATCGACTCGGCGTTGGCGAAGCGGGCGCTGGCGCGCTCGGCCGCCACACGCCAGTATGGCGCGGCGCGCTCGTAGACCGCGGCTTCCGTGTAGTGATGCGCGAGCATCTCCGGCGCCGACTCCGCGACGTCCGTAAACTCGCGCAGCAGGGCTCCCGCAATGCGCCCGTGGATCGCCTGCCGTGCGGCCCTGAGCAGGCTGTTGTAGGCGGCATCCTGCACCAGCGCGTGCTTGAAGGTATAGCTGGCGCCCGGCGACATGCTCGTTGGGAACACCAGCTCGGCATCCAACAGCTGGCGCAGCGCATCGTCCAGCGCTTTGCCGTCCAGCGGCGAGACCGCAGCGAGCAGCTCGCGCGAGAATTGCCGGCCGATGCATGCGCCGATCTGCGCCACCTCTCGCATCGGCGCCGCGCGGTCGAGGCGCGCCATCAGGCTGTCCTGCAGCGTTGCGGGAATGGCGAGGTCGCGCAGCGGACGCGTGAGACGATAGCCGTCGCCGACCTCGGCGACCAGGCCGCTCTCGAGCACGGTCTTGGTCAACTCCTCGACGAACAGCGGCACACCGTCCGTCTTGACCATGATCTGCTCGAGCACTTCCCCGGGCAGGGGCTTGCCGCCGGTCACCTTCTCGGCCATCAGCATCGCCTGCCCGCGCGGCAGGCGCACGAGCGGCAGCGCGGTAACGTGCGGCAGGCTGGTCCATGGAGGCTGATACTCTGGACGATAGGTGATCAGCGCAAGAACGCGGCGATCCGCAATGGCGGGGACCAGCAGGTCAAGAAGCTCCTGGGTGGTGGGGTCTATCCAGTGCGCATCCTCGAAAACGATCAGCACCGGCTGCCGAGCAGCCAGCGCCCGCACGTAGTCGACAACGGCTTTCAGCGTCGCGCCCTTCTGCGCCTGCGGGCTCAGGCCGGAGGGTGGATAGCGTTCGCCGGCATCGAGCGAGAGCAGCGCAGCGAACAACGGCGCGGTTGCAGAGACGTCGTCGAACACCGCCCCCAGGAACGCCTCGATCTTGTCCAGCCTCGTGCGCGCATCGTCTTCGCGGTCGAAGCCGGCTGCTCTCCGGATCTGCTCCGCGACCGGGTGCAGCGCCGAGCTGATACGGTACGGCGAGCACTGATAGCGAAGCTGCCTGTGCGGTCGGCCGGCAGCGCGCTCGCGTATCACCTGAGCGAGCCGACTCTTGCCGATGCCGGGTTCGCCGGACAGCAACACGGCCTGCCCCATGCCGTCGGCGGCTTCTTGCCAGCGCTCGAGCAGCAACGCCAGCTCGGACTCGCGGCCGACGAAGGGGGTCAGCCGGCCGCCGTGCGATGCCTCGAACCGCCCCTCTGCGTCCGACACACCGGTCACTCGCCAGGCGTGTACCGGCTCGGCGAAGCCCTTCAGAACATGCGCGCCGAGTCCGGCCAGTTCGAAGGCCGCGCCGATCAGCCGCCGCGTGGAGGCGGCGATCACGATCTCGTCCCGGTCCGCCAGCCCCTGCATCCGCGCGGCGAGATTAGGAGTTTCGCCGACGGCGAACTTCGGCAGCGAAACGTCCCCGGCGCCGCTCTCGCCCACCACTACCGGACCGGAGGCGACGCCGACGCGCACGTGCAGGGGCACGTCCACATTCAGCGCCTTCACCGCCTCGATAATCTCGAGGCCTGCCATGACGGCGCGCGGCGCGTCGTCCTCATGCGCGGCGGGCCACCCGAAGTAGGCCATCAGCCCGTCGCCGAGGTACTGCGCGACGTGCCCGGCGTAGCGTTCGATCATCGCGCCCGCGGCCTGCTGATAGGCATGCATGACGCCGCGCAGATCCTCCGCGTCGAGCGCCTCCGACAGCGCGGTGGAGCCTACGAGATCGCAGAACATCACGGTGATCTGGCGCCGCTCCGCGCCTCGGGCAGGCGCGGCGGAGGCAGCCGGGTCAGCCTGCTCGCCGACCGGCCTCGCCGACAAGTCTCGGATCGCGACCAGGATCTTGCGGCGCGGGCCGACCGGCACGCCGAGGTCGGTCAGGTCCCGCTCGGTCAGATGCGGCAGGACATCGGTATCGATTCTGTTGGTCTCGAAGGCCCCGGCATACTCCCCGAGGTTCAGGCTTTCGAGCCAGCTTCGCACATCGTTCATTGCGCCATCGCCGTGGACGGACGCGCCCAGGGTATCACCGCGCCGGGACCGAGGCGAGGCGCACGGCGGGCTGCCCGCAGGAGCGTCCGACGGCGCAATCCTGCGCCCGACAATGCTAGAGTCTTGCGCAGGGCTCAACCGAGGGAGGCCGTCATGAATCGCTCCGGCAATCGGAGTAGCGCTGTCGTCTCGCTGCTGCTAATTGTCGTCGCCGCGCTGAGCTTCGGTTGCGCGGGGCAGCGGGCGCGCTATACCACCAGCGTCGTCGAGTACCTGTACCCGGAGAAGAAGGACCCGGTCGCGACCCCGAGCGTTCCGGTGCTGTCGCTGCCGATGCGCGTCGGCATCGCTTTCGTGCCGGGGGGAACCGGGGGACAGTACGGAACATCGATGTTCCAGGGGCAGCCCGCCGGGTACTCGCTGACCGAGAAGAAGAAGACCGAGCTGATGCAGCAAGTGGCCGAGCACTTCAAAGGCAAGGATTTCATCAAGGCGATCGAGGTCATCCCCTCGGCCTACCTGTCGCCAAAGGGCGGATTCGAGAACCTCGACCAGGTCCGGTCCCTCTATGGCGTGGATTCGATCACGCTGCTGTCCTACGACCAGACGCAGTTCACTGACGAGGGGCTGCTGTCCCTCACCTACTGGACCATCGTCGGCGCATACGTGGTTCCCGGCGAGAAGAACGACACCCACACCATGGTGGATGCCGTGGTGGTGCACATCCCGAGCCGCAAGATGCTGTTCCGCGCGCCCGGGATCAGCCACATCAAGGGCACGTCCACGCCGGTGAACCTGAGCGAGCAGCTGCGCGCCGACAGCGACCAGGGCTTCAATCAGGCGGTCGGGCAGATGGT
>DATBMG010000176.1:0-36060 GCA_036554965.1 Burkholderiales bacterium | reverse complement strand
GGCCCGGGACACCTGGATCAGGCTGGTGCGCTTCTGGAAGTCGTAGACGCCCAGCGGCGAGGAGAAGCGCGCGGTGCCGGCGGTGGGCAGCACGTGGTTGGGGCCGGCGCAGTAGTCGCCCAGCGCTTCCGAGCTGTAGCGGCCCAGGAAGATCGCGCCGGCGTGGCGCAGCCGCGGCAGCCAGCGCTCGGGCTCCTCCACAGACAGCTCGAGGTGCTCGGGCGCGATGCGATTGGCGATGGCGCACGCTTCCTCCAGATCGCGCACGGTGATCAGCGCCCCGCGCGCGGTGAGCGATGCGGCGATCACCTCGCGCCGCGGCATGTCGCCGAGCTGGCGCCGGATGCTGTCGCCCACCGCACGCACGAACCCCTCGTCGGGGCTGAGCAGGATCGCCTGGGCCATCTCGTCGTGCTCGGCCTGGGAGAACAGATCCATGGCAACCCAGTCGGGGCTGGTCTTGCCGTCGCACAGCACCAGGATCTCGGACGGTCCGGCGATCATGTCGATGCCAACCTGGCCGAACACCCGCCGCTTGGCCTCCGCGACATAGGCGTTGCCCGGCCCGACGATCTTGTCCACCCGGGGTACCGATGCCGTGCCGTACGCGAGCGCGGCGATCGCCTGCGCCCCGCCGATCGCGAACACCCGGTTCACGCCGCACACCGCGGCGGCCGCCAGCACCAGCTCGTTGCGCTCGCCGTCGGGCGTCGGCGTGGTCATGACGATCTCGGGCACGCCCGCCACGCGCGCGGGCAGCGCGTTCATCAGCACCGAAGACGGATAGGCGGCCTTGCCACCCGGCACGTAGATGCCGACGCGATCGAGCGGCGTCACCTGCTGCCCCAGGCGCGTGCCGTCCTCGTCGGTATAGCTCCAGGACTGCGAGAGCTGCCGCTCGTGGTAGATGCGGATGCGGGCCGCGGCCTGCACCAGCGCCTCGCGCCGCGGCTCGCGCAGCTGCTCGAAGGCGCGCTCCAGGGCGCTGCGCGGGACCTCCAGTAGCGCCACGCTGGCCGCCTCCACCCGGTCGAAGCGACGCGTGTACTCGAGCACCGCCTCGTCGCCGCGGCGGCCTACGTCGCTCAGGATGTCGGCGACCGCGCGCTCGATCGACTCATCCTGCTCGCTCCCGCGGGCGAGCAGCCCCGTCAGGCGCGCTTCGAAGTCGGCCTCGCGCGTCGACAATACGTTAAGCTGCAGCATCGGCGTCTTCCGGCGCCACCGCGCGTGCGAACGCCTGCAGCAACGGCTCGAGCAGCGCACCCTTCAGTTTGAGCGCGGCCTGGTTGACGATCAGCCGCGCGCTGATCGGCATGATCTCTTCCACCGCCTTCAGGTTGTTGGCGCGCAACGTGCTGCCGGTGCTGACCAGGTCGACGATGGCGTCGGCCAGTCCCACCAGCGGCGCCAGCTCCATCGACCCGTACAGCTTGATCAGGTCCACGTGCACGCCCTTGGCGGCGAAATGTTCGCGGGCCGTCTTCAGGTACTTGGTCGCCACCCGCAAGCGCGCGCCCTGGCGCACCGCAGTGACGTAGTCGAAGCCGGCCGGCACCGCCACCATCATCCGGCAGCGCGCAATCCTCAGGTCCAGCGGCTGGTACAGGCCCTCCGAACCCTGCTCGTGCAGCACGTCCTTGCCGGCCACGCCCAGGTCGGCGGCGCCGTACCGCACGTAGGTGGGCACATCGGAGGCGCGCACGACGATGATGCTGACATCCGCGCGGCTGGTGCCGATGATCAGGCGGCGCGAGGTTTCCGGGTCTTCCGCCGGGTGGACGCCCGCGGCGGCGAGCAGCGGCAGGCTCTCGCTGAAGATGCGGCCCTTGGAGAGCGCGATGGTGATGCGGTTCACGGGGTCGGCCCCGAATACTGGAGACGGGATTCTACGCGATTAGCGCACCCGCCGAATCCGCGCGCCGAGCTGCGACAGCTTCTCTTCGATGCGCTCGTAGCCGCGATCGAGATGGTAGATGCGATCGACCAGCGTCTCGCCCTCGGCCATCAAGCCGGCGACCACCAGGCAGGCGGAAGCGCGCAGGTCGGTGGCCATGACGCTGGCGCCGGACAAGCCCTCCACGCCGCGCACGATGGCGGTGTTGCCCTCCACCTCGATATTGGCGCCCAGCCGTCGCAACTCGTGCACGTGCATAAAGCGGTTCTCGAACACCGTCTCGGTGATCACTGCCGTGCCCTCGGCCATCGCGTCGAGCGCCATGAACTGCGCCTGCATGTCGGTGGGGAAGGCGGGATACGGCGCGGTGCGCACGCTGGTGGCCTTGAGCCTGCCGTGCGCGCGCAGCGTGAGCCGATCGGGACCGTTGTCGACTCGAGCCCCGGCCTCGACCAGCTTGGTGAGCACCGCATCGAGGATGCCGGGGCGCATGGCGCGCAGCACGATCTCCCCGCCGGTGGCGGCAGCCGCGACCAGGAACGTGCCGGCCTCGATCCGGTCGGGCATCACCGAGTAGGTCGCCGCGCGCAACTCCGGCACCCCGACGATGGTGACGAGGTCGCTGCCCTGGCCCGAGATCTGCGCCCCCATGGCCACCAGGCAGTCGGCCAGATCCGCCACCTCGGGCTCGCGCGCTGCATTCTCGATGACCGTGGTGCCTTCGGCCAGGGTTGCGGCCATCATCAGGTTCTCGGTGCCCGTCACGGTCACCAGGTCCATGACGATGCGCGCCCCCTTCAGCCGGTCGGCGCGCGCGCGGATGTACCCGTGCTCGATATCGATGTGTGCGCCCAGCGCCTGCAGGCCCTTGATGTGCTGGTCCACCGGCCGCGAGCCGATGGCGCAGCCGCCGGGCAGCGAGACGCGCGCCTCGCCGAAGCGGGCCAGCAGCGGGCCCAGCACCAGGATGGAGGCGCGCATGGTCTTCACCAGCTCGTAGGGCGCGACCCGATTGTGCACTCCGGCGGCGACCAGCCCGACGCCAAGCTTCTCGTCGAGGGACACCTCCACGCCCATCTGCCGCAGCAGCGCGAGCGTGGTGCTGACGTCGCGCAACTGCGGAACGTTGCGCACCCGCAGGGTGCCGGCCGTGAGGATCGACGCGCACAGGATCGGGAGCGCGGCGTTCTTCGCGCCCGACACCTGCACCTCGCCGGACAGGGCGACCCCGCCCTGGATCAGCAGCTTGTCCACGCTGGGAATCTATCCGGACTGGGTCCGCCGCCCGGCCCAGTCCTCGGGCGTGAAAGTCTGCATCGACAGCGCGTGGATTTCTTCGCGCATGCGCTCGCCCAAGGCCCGGTAGACGAGCTGGTGCTGCTGCACGCGGCTCTTGCCGCGGAACGCGGCGCTGACGATCAGCGCCTCGAAATGATGGCCGTCGCCGGCCACTTCCACATGCTCGCAGTCGAGCCCTTGCTGAATATATGTCTTGACGTCGTCCGGCAGGACCACGGCGCTGCCCTCGCGATGACGAAAGACGCCTATTGTAGCGCCCGTCAAGTCCGCAGCTTGTAGCCGGTGTGCAGCAGCCGCAGAGTCAGCGCGGACAATCCCGCCAGGCAACCCGCGACCACCGCCAGGCTCGCGAGCGGGGGAACATCGCCGGCGCCGAAGAACCCGTAGCGGAACCCGTCGACCATGTAGAAGAACGGGTTCAGGTGCGACGCGCGCTGCCAGAAGTCCGGCAGCGAGTGCACCGAGTAGAACACCCCGGCGAGGAAGGTGAGCGGCACGATCAGGAAGTTCTGGAACGCGGCGAGCTGGTCGAACTTGTCGGCCCAGATGCCGGCGATGACGCCGAGCGCGCCGAGGATCGCACCGCCCAGCACGGCGAAGGTCAGCGCCCACAGCGGATGCAGCAGAGGCACGTCGGCGAGCAGCAGGGTGGAAAGCAGCACGCCGGTACCCACCAGGAGGCCGCGCGCAATGGCCGCAAGCACGTAGGCCAGGAACATCTGCAGGGGCGTGAGCGGCGTGAGCAGCACGAACACGATATTGCCGGTGATCTTCGACTGGATCAGGCTGGAGGAGCTGTTGGCGAAAGCGTTCTGCAGCAGCGACATCATCGCCAGGCCGGGCGCCAGGAAGGCGGTGTAGCTCACGCCGGGATAGACCTGCACGCGCGATTCCAGCACGTGCGAGAAGATCAGCAGATAGAGCAGCGCGGTGAGGATCGGTGCGGCGACGGTCTGGAAGGTCACCTTCCAGAAGCGCAGCAGCTCCTTGTACAGCAGGGTGAGAAAGCCGCTCATCAGGACTTGCGCATCATCTGTACGAACACCTGCTCCAGGTCGACCTGCAGCACCTCGAGCTCCTGCGCCTGCACCTGCGCCGCGCGCAGCGCCGCGAGCACCCGCTCGATGGCGCCGTAGTCGGGCAGCTGCAGGATTTCGCTCTCCCCTTCGCGCGCGACCTGGTAGGGCGCCAAGGCCGGCGGCAGTACGTCGGGCAGGAGCCGAATGCGAAGTCTGACCCCGGAAAAGTGCTGCAGCAGGTTGCGCGTGGTGTCCAGCGCCACCACCCGCCCCTGCTTGAGCATGGCGATGCGGCCGCACAGCGCCTCGGCCTCCTCCAGGTAGTGCGTGGTCAGCACGATGGTGTGGCCGGCGGCGTTGAGCTCGCGGATGAAGTTCCACAGCCCCTGGCGCAGCTCCACGTCGACGCCCGCGGTGGGCTCGTCCAGGATGATCACCGCCGGGCGATGCACCAGCGCCTGCCCCACCAGCACGCGCCGCTTCATGCCTCCCGACAGGGTGCGCATGTTGCTGTCCGCCTTGTTCGCCAGGTCCAGTCGCTCGAGGATCTCGTCGATCCAGGCGTCGTTGCGCCGCAGCCCGAAGTAGCCGGACTGGATGCGCAGGGTCTCGCGCACGCTGAAGAAGGGGTCGAACACCAACTCCTGCGGCACCACGCCCAGCGCCTGGCGGGCGGCGCGAAAGTCGCGCACCACGTCGTGGCCCATCACCTTCAGGCTGCCGGCGTCGGCCCGCGTCAGGCCCGCCAGCAGGCTGATCAGCGTGGTCTTGCCGGCTCCGTTCGGCCCGAGCAGGCCGAAGAACTCGCCCTGCGCGATTTCCAGGCTGACGTGGTCGAGTGCCCGCAGGGTGCCGTAGCACTTGCGCGCGTCCCGGATTTCGATGGCCGGTGCCATGGCGCTGCGGCGCAGCCCAGTGGCGATCGAGTACGCCTCAGCCGGGTGCGCCGGTTCTTCTTGGTTCGCTGGGATTTTCGACGGGGATCAAATCGGCCACGCCGTAGAGCACGGCGAGGCTGTGGATGTTGTGGTTCACGTTGCGGAAGGTGAGGCGCCGGCCGCGTGCGGCGGCCTCGCGCAGCCACTGGAGCAGCAGGCTGACGGCGGTGGAATCCACCTCGGTAACCCCGGCGAGGTCCACTTGCACCGCGCCGTCGGTGAACGCGGCCCGGCCCTCCTCGATCAGCGCTTCGACGTTGGCCATGGTGACCGGGCCCTCTACTCGGTAGCAGTCGCCGTCGCGTACGATCATCTGGCGCGCTCCAGCCTATTGGCGCCGGGTCGCCCCAACTGGGCGCTGGGCCGTTTTCGCCGCGTTGAGCGCCGCTAGGCTCTTGATCAGCCCCTCGATGCCGCCTTTGTTCACCTCCTCGGCGAAGGTCGTCCGATACGTGGTCACCAGGCTGATGCCGTCCACGACGACATCGTAGACCTTCCAGTCGGGGCTGTTGTTGACCATGCTGTAGTCGACGCTTACCGGCGGCGCACCGCCGGGGAGCTTGATCAGCGTCTTGACCTGCACGTCCTCCTCCCCGGCCTGCAGCTTGAGCGGCTTGACCTCCACCACGATGTGGTTGTAAGTGCTGTAGGCGGCGCTGTAAGAACGCACCAGGAGGCGGCGGAACTCGTCGATCAGCTGCTGGCGCTGCTCCGGCGTGGCCTGGCGCCAGGCGCGGCCTACCGCCAGGCGGGTCATGCGCTCGAAGTCGAAGTGCGGGACGATCTTCTCCTCGATCAGCTGGGCCATGCGCGAGGTGTCGCCCTCGCGCAGTGCGCGGTCCTGACGCACGATGGCGAGCACGTCCTCGGCCACGCTCTTGACCAGCTCGTCGGGCGCCTTCTGCGCCAGCGCCTCCGGCGCCGGCAGCAGGCCAGCGACCGCCAGCAGCAAAGTTGCGACGAAATTACAAAAGATGCGGTGCATTTCGATTCCTATGAACGTTTGGCCGGATGTTCGGACCACGCCCCATGTTTGGACAACGCCCCATGTTTGGACAACGCCGGGGTCACTTCGATTCGCCCGCCGGTGCACCCTCCGCCGCGCGGCCGTAGAGGAACTGGCCGATCAGCCGCTCCAGCACCACCGCCGACTGCGTGAGCTTGAGCTTCTCGCCGTCGGCCAGGTTCTCGGGGTCGCCGCCGCCGTCCAGGCCGATGTACTGCTCGCCCAGCAGGCCGGAGGTGAGGATCGAGGCGATGGTGTCTTTCGGGAAGGTGTAGCGCCGGTCCAGGCGCAGCACCACCCGCGCCACGAACTTCTCGTTGTCGAAACCGATGCTCTCCACGCGACCGACCAGCACGCCGGCGCTCTTCACCGGTGCGCGCACCCTCAAGCCGCCGATGTTGTCGAACTCCGCGATCACGCGGTAGCTCTCGCCGGTGTTGAAGGTGCTGGCGTTGCTCACCTGCAGCGCGAGCACGAACAGAGCGGCGATGCCCGCCGCCACGAAAATACCGACCCACAGGTCGAGGACTCTGCGATCCATGTGTCATGCACCCGTGAACATGATTGCGGTGAGGACGAAATCCAGCGCCAGCACCGCCAGCGAAGACGTCACCACCGTGCGCGTGGTCGCGCCGGATACGCCTTCGGCCGTGGGCGGCGCGTCGTACCCCTCGAACAAGGCGATGGCGGTGACCGCCACGCCGAACACGATACTCTTTATGACGCCGTTCAGCACGTCCTCCTTGAGGTCGACCGAGGCCTGCATCTGCGACCAGAACGCCCCGGCGTCCACCCCCAGCAGGACCACCGTGATCAGGTAGCCGCCGAACACGCCCATGGCGCTGAACAGCGCGGCCAGCAACGGCATCGACAGCACCCCGCCCCAGAAGCGCGGGCCGACGATGCGCGCGATCGGATCGATCGCCATCATGTCGAGCGCGGTGATCTGCTCGGTGGCCTTCATCAAGCCGATCTCGGCGGTCATCGCCGAGCCGGCGCGGCTGGCGAACAGCAGGGCGCACACCACCGGCCCCAGCTCGCGCACCAGGGACAGCGCCACCAGCGTGCCGACCGCCTCCTCAGAGCCGAAGCGCTGCAGGGTGTCGTAGCCCTGCAGGCCCAGCACCATGCCGACGAACAGCCCCGACACCAGGATGATGATGAGCGAGAGCACGCCCGCGAAATAGATCTCGCGGATGGTGAGCGGGAAACGCCGGAAGCTCGGGCCCGAGCGCAGCAGCACCAGGAGGAAGAAGCGGCTGGCGTAGCCCAGGCGCCACACGCCGTCGATCACCAGGTGTCCGATATGGCGCAGCGCGCGCACCGCCAGGTTATCCATGCGCGGGTTCCAGGCGCAGATCGCGCCGATACGCCGGGCCGGCGTAATGGAACGGAACCGGTCCGTCCATTTCGCCGTGCACGAACTGGCGCACGTAATCCTCGCGCGCGGCCTTGATCTCCTCCGCGCTGCCCTGGGCTACCACCACCCCCTCGGACATGAAGTACACGTGGTCGACGATCTTGAGCGACTCCTGCACGTCGTGGGTGACCACGATCGAAGTCGCGCCCAACGCATCGTTCAAGCGCCGGATCAGATTGCCGATGACCCCCAGGGAGATCGGGTCCAGCCCCGCGAACGGCTCGTCGTACATGATCAGCATCGGATCCAGCGCGATGGCGCGCGCCAGCGCCACGCGCCGCGCCATGCCGCCGGAGAGCTCGGCCGGCATCAGCGCGTGCGCTCCGCGCAGCCCCACGGCGTTGAGCTTCATCATCACCAAGTCGCGTACCACGGCCTGCGACAGATCGGTGTGCTCGCGCAACTGGAAAGCCACGTTGTCGAACACCGACATATCGGTGAACAGCGCGCCGAACTGGAACAGCATGCCCATGCGCCGGCGCAGCGCATACAGCTGCTTCTGGTCCAGATCCTGCACCGGACGGCCGGCCACACGCACGCTGCCGCGGGTGGGCCGCAGCTGGCCGGCGATGAGCCGCAAGGTGGTGGTCTTGCCGCAGCCGGACAGACCCATGACCGCGATCACTTTGCCGCGCGGGAAGTGCATGTGAATGCCCTTCAGCACGGGACGCACGTCGTAGCGGAACTCGACGTCGTCGATCTCGACCAGGTTCTCCGTGACCACAGTCTCCACCGGTTGCAAAGCGCCGCGTATTGTAGCAGGCGTCTTGCTTGCAGCAGCCCGCAGTCGTAACAGGCGCTCCGGTTGTGGCAGACAGCCCCGCTTGTAGCAGAACCCCGGTTGTCGCGGAGACCCTCCGGGGGGCACACGCTTGCCAGCAACCGACATTCCGGGCACTGTTGCGCCCGTTGGACACATGACGACTCG
Source organism: Burkholderiales bacterium (assembly GCA_036554965.1). Taxonomy (GTDB): domain Bacteria; phylum Pseudomonadota; class Gammaproteobacteria; order Burkholderiales; family SHXO01; genus SHXO01. The sequence continues at coordinate 27,553 of DATBMG010000176.1, read as the reverse complement.
CATCGACATGGACGAATCCGGCAGGGGCATCGCGCTGCGCTTCGATGGGGTCAGCAAGCGCTACGGCCCGACCGTGGCGCTGCAGACGCTGAGCCTCGCTGTCGCCCGGGGCGAGGCCTTCGGCCTGGCGGGCATGAACGGCGCGGGCAAAACCACGCTGATCAAGTGCCTGCTCGACTTCTGCGCGCTGGACGCCGGCCGCATCGAGGTATTCGGCGTCAGCCACCGCGTCACCTCGGCCCGCAGCCGGCTGGCCTTCCTTCCGGAGCGCTTCATCCCGCCCTATTACCTGACCGGCCGCGACTTCCTGCGCTACATGCTGACGCTGTACGGCGTGGCGTATGCCCAGGCGCCGGTCGAGGAGACGCTGCGCGCGCTCGATCTGGACACAGTCGCGCTCGCCAAGCCGGTGCGCGCCTTCTCCAAAGGCATGACCCAAAAGCTAGGGCTCGCCGCCTGCCTGCTGAGCGGCCGCGAGCTGCTGGTGCTCGACGAACCGACCAGCGGGCTGGACCCCAGGGCGCGCGCGCTGCTCAAGCAGCGCCTGCGGGCGCTGCGCGGCAGCGGCGGCACCGTGTTCTTCACCTCCCACGCGCTGGCCGACGTGGAGGAGATATGCGATCGCATGGCGGTTATCCACCGCGGCGAACTGTGCTTTGCCGGCTCCCCGGCGCAGTTGCAGGCCGAGCATGGCGCGGCCACGCTCGAGGAAGCCTTCCTGGCCCGCATCGAGCGCGCGGCCGCCTGAGCCGGACACTCGAGAATCGGCCGGCGGCCCGGCCGACGGTCGGCGCAAGGGTGTCCGGCGGCAGTGTTTGCGGGCACTGCCGGCAGGCCGCCGCCATCTGGCACAATATTTGATCGGGCGCCGGCATCGGTGCATGCGAATGGACAGCGCCACCTCCAACAAGCCTGACCTGCTCGTCGTCGACGACGATCCGCTGATCACGGACGCGCTCGATTTCGTGCTGGCGCACGATTTCAACGTCTATGTGGCGGACTCGCGCAATCAGGCGAAGAGCCTGCTGCGCCAGCTGGATACCCCACCGCAGCTCGCGCTCGTCGATCTGGGGCTGCCGCCGACGCCGCACCGCCCCGACGAGGGCTTCCAGCTGATCAACGAGCTGCTGGCCTTTTCGCCCGACATCAAGATCCTGGTCCTGTCCGGGCAGAACGACGAGAACAATGCGCGCCACGCCCGGGCGCTGGGCGCGATCGAGTTCGTGCACAAGCCGTGCGAGCCGGAGCAGCTCAAGCAGTTGCTGTTCAAAGCGCGCAACCTGACCGCCGCCGAGCGCGGCGCCGGCGGCCAGGAGGCCGGCATCATCGGCAGCGGTCCGGCGATCGCCAAGCTGCGGCAGCAGATCCGCCAGTACGCAAGCTCGCCCTTCCCGGTGCTGATCGAGGGCGAATCGGGCAGCGGCAAGGAGCTGGTGGCCGCCTCGCTGCATAGCCAGAGCCCGCGCGCGGGCAAGCCCTACCTGGCGCTCAACTGCGCAGCCATATCGCCCACCCTGGTGGAACCGACACTGTTCGGCTATGCCAAGGGCGCGTTCACCGGCGCCACCAACAACCGCGCCGGCTACTTCGAGGACGCCCGCGACGGCAGCTTGTTCTTGGACGAGATCGGCGAGCTGCCGCTCGAGCTCCAGGCCAAGCTGCTGCGCGTGCTGGAGAACGGCGCTTACCAGCGCGTGGGCGAAACCAGCACGCGCACCAGCCAGGCACGCGTGCTGGCCGCCACCAACCGCGACCTGAAGCAGGAGGTGCGCACCGGACGCTTCCGCGCCGACCTCTACCACCGCCTGAGCGTGTTCACCATCGCCGTGCCGGCGTTGCGTGAGCTGGGCGAGGACAAGCGGCTGCTGCTGCAGCACTTCGCCGAGTTCTACGCGCGCCAGAGCGGCGCGGCGCCGGTCGTCCTGGACGAGCGCGCCGAACGCATCTGGATGGAGTACCCTTTCCCGGGCAACGTGCGCGAGCTGCGCAACGTCGTCATCCGCCTCACCGCGAAGTACGCGGGCGAGCCGGTGAACAGCGAGCAGCTGCTGGCCGAGCTGGACACGCAGAGCCTCGAGCCGGTCACCGCCCCCGGCACCGCGGCGCTGAACGCGGATTTCCGCGGCTCGGTCGAAGCCGCCAAGCAGCACCTGCAGTCGCAGCGCAACTTCAGCCTGGACGAGACGCTGCAGCGCTGCGAGCGCAGCTACGTCGAAGCGGCGCTGGCGCTGACCAGCGGCAATCTGAGCCAGGCCGCCAAGCTGCTCGGCATCCACCGCACCACGCTGTACAGCCGGATGCAGAACTACGCGCCGGCGCTCACCGCCGACAAGGACTGACCCGCGACCTATGTACTACGCCTTCTTCGGCCTCAAGCAGCCGCCCTTCCGCATCACGCCGGACACCGATTTCTTCTTCGAAGGCGGCAACCGCGGCGCGGTGCTGGAGGCCCTGATCTACGCCATCATGCGCGGCGAGGGCATCGTCAAGGTCACCGGCGAAGTGGGCAGCGGCAAGACCATGCTGTGCCGCGTGCTGCAGGCGCGGCTGCCACCCACGGTGGAGACCGTGTACCTGGCCAACCCGAGCGTCTCGCCCGAGGAGATCCTGCATGCCATCGCCTTCGAGCTGCAGTTGCCGCTCGCGCGCGATGCCAGCCGCTTGGAGGTGATGCATTGCCTCAACGAGTTCCTGCTCGCCCGGCATGCCGAGGGCAGGCAGGTGGTGGTGTTCGTCGAGGAGTCGCAGAGCATGCCGATCGCCACCCTGGAGGAGATCCGCCTGCTGTCCAACCTCGAGACGCGCCAGCACAAGCTGCTGCAGATCGTCCTGTTCGGGCAACCCGAGCTCGACGTCAACCTGCGCAAGCGCGAGATCCGCCAGCTGCGCGAGCGCATCACGCACAGCTTCTCGCTGGCGCCGCTCGATCCCGAGGAGGTGAGCGACTACCTCGGCTTCCGGCTGCGCGCGGCCGGTTATCACGGGCCCGACCTGTTCTCGCCGCGCGTGATCGCCTACATGGCGCGCGCCACCGGCGGTTTGACGCGGCGCCTGAATATCGTCGCCGACAAGGCCCTGCTGGCGGCCTTCGCCGAGAGCACGCACAACGTCTCGCTGAAGCACGTACGCGCCGCGATCGCGGACAGCGAGTTCAACGCCGACGCCGGCGGTGGCGGCTGGCTGCGCTGGCCGGGGTGGCTGGGTGCCGCGGCGCTCGCGCTCATAGCCGTGGGCGCTGGCGCCTTACTGCAGCGTGGGGTGCGGCCCGAGCTCCCGGCAGCACCCCCCGCGGCAGCACCGGCGACCGCGGCGACCGCTCCGATGCCAGCCGCGACGCCGCCAGCGGTTACGCAGGCGGCGGTTACGCCGCAGCCCGATTCGCCCAGCGCGCCGCTCGACGCTGCGCTCGCCCTGCAGGCGACTGTTCCTGCGGCGGCCGCGCTCCCCGCGACGGCTGCCGGGACCGCCGAGGCGACGACCGCGCAACCGGCATCGGCCGCAGCAACGGGCGAAACCGCCGCGGTCGCGACAGCGCGCGGGGTGCCCGCGGCACCGTCCATGGCCGATTCCGCGGCCCCCGATTTACTGGAACAGCGATTGCTTGCGACCGAGCGCTGGCTGGCCGAGGCCGATGCCGGCATGTTTAGCATCCAGCTGCTCGGTTCGACCGATCAGCATATGCTGAAGCGCTATCTCAATAATCTGACAAATTACATTGAAAGAGATAGGATTTTTGTGTACCGTACCGTGGCGAACCAAGCGCCTTCAATGACCGTCTTGTACGGCGAGTTCGTGGCCCGTGCGGATGCCGTCCGATCCCTGGACGGACTGCCGCCGGAATTGCGCGCGAACCGACCGTACATCCGGACGGTGCAGGGAATTCGCAGCGAGCTCGGCCTGGACAAACCCTCCTGAGATCGGCTCCGGGGGCACGCGACAGCGCAACGCCCGCGGCCAGCGCGCCGATCCGAGGCAAGCGCAGCGAGCCGATCCCGCGAGCGGGCGGACTCATCACAACAACTATCAAGACAAATCCGGAGTCACACTTGGCGGCGATGCAGCGGATGATTGCGTGGCGTTCCCGGCGAATGCCGCGCGCAGTGGCGGCGCGGATCTTGCGCTTGCTGGGCGCGCTGCTCACCGGGGCCGCTCTGCTCGCGTCCGGCGCTTGCACCACCTACCGGCCGACGGTCCCGCCGTCTGATGCGCACTTGAGCGCGGACACGGTGACGCCGATCGAGGAGACGCGACGCATCCTGCCGCCGGTCACCAATTCGCCTTTCGTCCCGCCGCCCAAGCCCAGGACCAAGCCCACGACCTACAGCGTGGTGGTGCACGAGGTGCCGGTCAAGGAGCTGCTCCTCGCGCTGGCGCGCGATACCAAGGAGAACATCGATATCCATCCCGGCCTGCAGGGCCTGGTGAGCCTGAACGCCATCGACGAGACGCTGCCGTCGATTCTGGAGCGCATCTCCCGGCAGGTGAACATGCGCTACCGCGTGCAGGGCAGGACCATCGTGGTCTCGCCCGACACCCCGTACCTGAAGACCTACAGGGTCAACTACGTCAACATGGTGCGCGACACCGACTCGACGATCGGCGTCACCGGCCAGGTGGGCACCGCTACCGACCTGACCAACCCGACGGTGGGCGCATCGCAGACCAAGGTCAAGACCACCAGCAGGAACACGTTCTGGGAAACGCTGCGCCAGAATATCGAAGACATACTCAGCTCGAGCCGCAAGCTCACGCAAACCGCCGACGAGCGCCAGGCGCGCGCCGAGCGCATGCGCGCGGAGCGCGAGGAACGAGTGGCGCAGGCCGAGGCGGTCGCGCGCGCCGGTTCCAACGCCAAGGACCTCTACGATAAGGTGTTCGGCGCCGGCGCCAAGCAGCTCACCGACGTCAAGGAAGACATCGTGGTGAACGAGGTCGCCGGCACCGTCACCGTGATGGGGCGCGAGCGCGAGCATGATCTGATCCAGGAATACCTCGACAGCGTGCAAGCCTCGGTGCAGCGCCAGGTGCTGATCGAGGCCACCATCGCCGAGGTCGACCTGTCCAACGCTTACCAGGCGGGGGTGGACTGGAGCGCGCTTGCCACCGACGGCTCGGGCTTCAACATCCGCCAGGAGACGATGGGCCCCGAGGTCCTGGCGGGAGCGCCGCGCGCTGTCATCGGCTACGTCGATCCCAACTCCGCGTTTGGAAATCTCAACATCTCCGTGCGCCTGCTCGAGCGGTTCGGCAAGACGCGCGTCCTTTCCAGCCCGAAATTGATGGCGCTCAACAACCAGACGGCGCTGCTCAAGGTGGTGGACAACCGCGTGTATTTCACCACCGAGCAGCAGACCAGCCAGGCGCAGAGCAGCACGGTGCAAACCATCACCACCACCGTGAACACCGTGTCCGTCGGAGTGGTGGTCAGCCTGACCCCGCAGATACACGAGAACGGCAACGTCACGCTGGTGGTGCGGCCGACCATCAGCCGCATCCTGCGCTTCGTACCGGATCCCAATCCGCTGCTGACCGCCGCGCCCAATCTGATACCCGAGATCACGGTGCGCGAAATGGAATCGGTGCTGCAACTCACCAGCGGGCAGACTGCTATCCTTGGCGGGCTGATGCAGGACAACACGCGACGCGATCGCGACCAGGTGCCCTACGCAGGCAATCTGCCGCGCGTGGGTGACGCCTTCGCGTTCCGCGACGAGGAAGTGCGCAAGAGCGAACTGGTCATCTTCATCCGCCCCGTGGTCGTCAACAACCCGTCGCTCGACAGCGACGAGCTCAAGCACCTGCGCAAGCTGTTGCCCCAGATCGACCAGACTGGCGAGAATCCATGAGCCTGTTGCTGCAAGCGCTGCAAAAGGCGGCCAAGAATCGCGAGGGCGGCGCCCCGGAGGAGCCGGAACGCGACGCCCTGCCTTATGAAGGCGGGCCGTATGAATCGGCGCCGTACGAGCCCAGGTCGCACGAACCCGGGCCCAACGAACCCGGGATACACGAACCGGGGCCGCGCGAGCCCGAGCTCGGCGAGCTGCCGGCCGACCCGGACGGGCTATCCCTCGCCGACGATGACGAGGAGCTGTTCGATCCGGACCCTGAACCGGAAGACGAGCCGCTGACGGCCGCCCCGGAGCCGACCATCACGCCCGCGCGGCCGCCGGAGCGGCCCGTGCTGCGGCCCGCGGCCGCCACCGGCGGATCGGCCCACGCCGCCACCATCCTGCGCGCGAGCGAGGCGCGCAGCACCGGCGCGCTGGACTGGGTGCGCGACCGGCCGGTGCATGCCTTCGCCATCGCCGCGGCCGTCTTCGGAGTGTTCTACGGTGCCTACGTGTACCTGCAGATCTCCCATCCGGCGGTGCTGCGCGGGGATTTCCTGACTTCATTCCTGCAGTCCAAGCCGGCCAGCACCGCGAAACGCCGCGCCCCGCCACCGCACGCCGGTCGCATCGAGCAAGCGCAGCCGGCGGCCGAGCCGCCCGCGGCGGCCGCCGCGCTGGCGCCCTCGACGCCGGCAGCGCCGTCCACGCCGCCGGGTACCCTGTCCACACCGGCGCGCGCCGGTGCGGTGACGCCGGCCGAGACCGGTCCGGGAGACCTCGCCGACAAACCCTTCACCGGAATGCCGCAGGCCAAGGCGACGCGCAGCACCGCCGAGCGGCCTGTTGCGTCGGCGCCGGCGCGCGAGAAACCGTCTCGTCGTCGCGCCACTGTGGAGGTGGAAGCCGCCGCCACGCTCGATGACAGCGTCGCGGTGCGGGCGCCGCCGGCAAGCGCGATCCCGCCGTCGGTTCCCCTGATGCAAGCATGGGAAGCGTTGAACCAGGGCCGCTTCGAGGAGGCGCGTAACCTGTATCAGGAAGTGCTGCGCATCGAGCCGCACAACGTGGACGCGCTGCTAGGGCTGGGCGCCATCGACGCGCGCGAGGGCAATGGTGAACAGGCCGCGCTCCACTACGCGCGCGCGCTCGAGCTCGAGCCGCGCAACAGCACGGCGCAGGCTGGACTCATCTCGCTGCTCGGCCAAGCCGATCCGCTGTTGTCGGAAACGCGGCTCAAGCAGCTCATCGCGCGCGAACCGACGGGATTCCTGTACTTCGCGCTCGGCAACCTATATGCGCGCCAGGGGCGCTGGCCGCTGGCGCAGCCGGCCTACTTCCAGGCCTACCAGCTGCAGCCGGACAACCCGGACTACGCATACAACCTCGCGGTGGGCCTGGAGCATCTGGGCCAGGCGAGGATCGCCCTGAACTACTACCGCAGGGCGCTGGAATTGAGCTCACTCAGGGGGCACGCCGGCTTCGACCAGGCGCGCGTGGAGGAACGCGTTGGGCAGCTCTCCGCGCGCGTTGGCAGCCAATAGCGCTGGTCCCATGGCGGAACAGCGCAAGAAGCTGCGCCTGGGCGAACTCCTGGTGCAGCAGGGTCTGATCACGCCCGATCAGCTGCGCATCGCGCTCACCGAGCAGAAGAACCAGAGCGTTCCGCTGGGCCGCCTGCTGGTGCGCCTGGGCTTCGTCACCGAGGCCGTCATCCGGGACATCATGGCCCGGACCATCGGCCAGGAAAGCATCGACCTGACTCAGGTGGTGGTGGACGGCGAAGCGGTCAGGCTGATCCCGCAGGACTTCGCCCGCCGCCACCGGCTGCTGCCGATCGCCTTCGACGGCAGCGCGCAGGCGTTGACGGTGGCCATCACCGAGGTGTTCAACATGGTGGCGCTGGATCAGCTGCGCGCCACCATCGGCCACCAGATCAAGATCAAGACGGTGCTGGCCGGCGAGGCCCAGCTCGAGGACCATATCGACCAGTTCTACGGTCACGAGCTGTCGGTCGACGGCATCCTGCGCGAGATCGAGACCGGCGAGATCGACTACCAGAGCCTGCAGGGCGGCGCCGACGAGTACCAACAACCGATCGTGCGCCTGGTCGGCGCGCTGCTGGTGGACGCGGTCAAGCGCGGGTCGTCCGACATTCACTTCGAGCCCGAGTTCGCCTTCCTGCGCATCCGCTACCGCATCGACGGCGTGCTTGAGCAGGTGCGCAGCCTACATAAGAACTACTGGCCAGGCATCGCGGTGCGCGTGAAAGTGATCAGCGGCATGAACATCGCCGAGACGCGCGCGCCGCAGGACGGCCGCATCTCGCTGAACCTGAATGGCCGGCCGGTGGACTTCCGGGTGGCCACTCAGCCCACCATCCACGGCGAAAACATCGTGCTGCGGGTGCTCGACCGCGAGAAGTCGATCATCAGCCTGGAGCAGATGAAGCTGCCCAAGCACGTGATGAACACACTGTCGCTGATGCTGGCGCGCCCGGAGGGCGTGCTGGTGATCACCGGGCCGACCGGCAGCGGCAAGACCACCACGCTGTACTCCCTGCTCTCGCAGCTCAACGTGGAGTCGGTCAACATCATGACGCTGGAGGATCCGGTCGAGTACCCGGTGGCGCTGATGCGCCAGACCGCGGTGAACGAAGCCGCGAAGATGGACTTCGTCAACGGTATCCGCTCCATGATGCGGCAGGACCCCGACATCATCCTGGTGGGCGAGGTGCGCGACCGGGAAACGGCGGAGATGGCGTTCCGCGCCGCCATGACCGGGCATCAGGTGTTTACCACCTTGCACACCAACTCGGCGCTCGGCGCCTTTCCGCGGCTGTTCGACATCGGCATCGTCCCCGACATCATCGCCGGCAATGTGATCGGCGTGGTGGCCCAGCGCCTGGTGCGGCTGCTGTGTACGCACTGCCGCGAGGCGTATGCGCCCAGCCGCGAGGAGCGCCAGATCCTGGGGCTTACGCCCGAGGCCACCACCAAGATCTACCGTCCGGTGGGCTGCAAGCAGTGCAACTTCCGCGGCTACCGCGGGCGCACCGCGGTGATGGAGATCCTGCGCCTGGACAGCGATCTGGACGAGCTGGTGGCGCGCCGCGCCACCGCCAAGGAGCTGCGCAGCTGCGCGCTGGAGAAGGGCTTCCGTCCGCTGGTCGAGGAAGGCATCGCGCGCATCCTGGACGGGGCCACCAGCATCGCCGAGGTCGCCCGCTCGATCGACCTCACCCAGCGGTTCCGCTGACCAGCCATCAGCCGTCAGCTTTCGGCGACCGGCGTTATCATGGTGAACTCGGGTATCCGGTTTCAGTCGCCATCCGAGTGCTGACAACCGAAAGCTGATCGTCGAGAGCTGACATGCCTGCCTTCCAGTACAAAGCCATCGACAAGCTGGGCCGGCCGGCGCGCGGCAAGCTCGAGGCGATCAACGAGGTCGATCTCGAGTTGCGCCTGAAGCGCATGGGGCTCGACCTGATCACCTTCCGCAACGTGCGCGGCGGTGGCGCGGCGTTCGCCCACGCCAGCGTCACGCGCCGTGACCTGATCAGCTTCTGCTTCGATCTGGAGCAGATCTCGCGCGCCGGCATCCCGCTGATCGAGGGGCTGCGCGACCTGCGCAACGGCACCGAAAACCCGCGCTTCCGCGAGATCCTGTCCTCGGTGCTGGAGGACATCGAAGGCGGCAAGATGCTGTCGCAGGGGCTGGCCGGCTTCCCGCAGGTGTTCAGCCCGGTGTTCGTCAGCCTGATCCGCGCCGGGGAGCAGGCCGGTCGCCTGACCGAGGTGTTCGAGAGCATGGCCAAGGCGCTGAAGTGGCAGGACGAGCTGGTGTCGCAGACGCGCAAGCTGCTGATCTACCCGGCCGTGGTATCGGTCGTCGTGCTGGCGGTGGTGGTGTTCCTGCTCGTGTACCTGGTGCCGCAAGTAACATCGCTGCTGAAGACCATGGGCCTCGAGCTGCCCCTGCAGACGCGCATCCTGATCGGCTTGTCGGGGTTCATGGTGAACTACTGGTTCGTGTGCCTGCTGATTCCGGTGCTTTCCATCGCCGCGGCGGTGTTCCTGGTGCGCACCAACCCCAAGGCGGCGTACTACTTCGACTACCTCAAGCTGCGCCTGCCGCTGCTGGGGCCGATCCTGCAGAAGATCATCCTGGCGCGCTTCGCCAATTTCTTCGCGCTCATGTATCAGTCCGGCATCACCATCCTGGACGCCATGAAGTCGAGCGAGGACATCGTCGGCAACCGCGTGATCTCCGATGGCCTGCAGCGCGCCGGGCAGCAGATCAACGCCGGCGAGAGCCTGAGCGAGGCGTTCCAGAACTTGGGGCTGTTCCCCCCGCTGGTGATTCGCATGATGCGGGTGGGCGAGAACACCGGGGCGCTCGACAGCGCATTGTTGAATATCAATTATTTTTACGAACGCGACGTGCGTGAGTCGATCGATAAGGCATTGAAGTTGCTAGAACCGGCCCTGACGCTGGTGCTCGGCGGCATCCTCGCCTTGATTTTGTTTTCCGTGCTCACGCCGATCTACGATATCCTGGGTAAGATTAAGTTTTAAGCGTCCTCACTGCCGGCGGTAAGCGATGGCGAAGAAGATCCTACTGTGCGCTTCAGCCTTCCACCTGTCGGCCGCCGTCTGGAGCGGACGCCGGTTAACGGTGTGCCGCGGCTTCGAGAATGACGAAGCCGGGCACCGCGCGTTCCTGAACTTCCTGCACTCCGCCCCCAACGTGCCGGTGTACCTCACCGCGGACACGGTGGAGGAGGACTACCGCTTCGAGACGCTGCCGCACGCCTTCGGCAGCGATCGCCGCGAGATGGTCGAGCGCAAGCTGCGCCAGCTGTATCGCAGCACACCGTTCTACGGCGCCAGCCGGCAGCAGCGCGAAGGCGACAAGCGCCGCGACGACCGCTATCTGTTCGCTGCGCTGACCAACGGCGATGTGTTCAACCCCTGGCTGCAGATCCTGCAGGAGGTGAAGGCGCCCATCGCCGGGGTGTTTCCGCTGCCGGTGGTCATGCTGGCGCTGCTCAAGCGCCTCGGCGCGGACGAGCCTCAGCTGCTGATCGTGTCGCGCCACAGCGGCGGCGTGCGCCAGACCTTCGTCAAGGACCAGACGTTTCGCATCAGCCGCCTGACCGCGACCCGGGCAGGCGACCAGCGCGCAAACGACGCGTACGCGGAGGAGATTCGCAACACGCGGATGTACTTGGATGCGCTCAACGTCACGCACGTCGACGACGTCGTGACCGTGCTGATCCTCGACCCGGACGGTTCGCTGGCGACGCTCGGCGATGCGGTGGTGGCCGGCCGCCGCAACCTGCGTGCGGTGCACCTGGGGCCCGACGAGCTGGTAGCCAAAGTCGGCATCGACCGCGCGTCGCTGGAGGCGAACCAGGACGCGCTACCCATGTACCTGCTCGGGCTCGAGTCGCCCGATTTCAGCCTCGCGCCGCCTGCCCTGACGGCCGGCTACAGCCGCTATCGGGCATCGCGCGCCATCTATGCGCTGTGCGCGGCGGTCGCCGTCGCCAGCCTTGCCTGGACCGGCCTGGACATGTACCGGTTGATGGATCTGCGCCATGCGCGACAGGACACCCTGGCCGAGACGCAGAAGCAGCAGAGGGCCTACCAGGAGATCACGCGCACGTTTCCGCCCGCTCCGGCCAGCGCCGAGCGGTTAAAGCAGGCCGTGGATGTAGCCACCCGCATCGGCACCATGTCGCGCCTGCCCGAGAAGACCTATCAGGTGGTGAGCCAGGGCCTGGAAGCTAATCCGTCCTTGACCTTGAGCGGCATGACATGGCGCTATGGCAAGCCGACCGGCGACGGTGCGCCGGCTGCACAACTGGCGGAGTCGGCTCTGCTGCAGGTGCAATTGCTGGCACAGCCGGGTGACTTCACCGGCGCTCTCAACACGGTCAACAAGTTCGTCAAGGACCTGGCCCGGCAAGAGCCGGTCGCCGTCGCGCGCACGGTCAAGCTGCCCATCGATCCGGGTTCGAGCGCGACGCTGCGCGGCAGCACCGCGGACTCGCGCCAGGAGGAGCCGGTTAAGGTGCAGTTCGAAGTGGAAGTGGTGCTCAAAGCCGGGGTGTAGCACGTGGGCCTTTCGATAAAAGACATCCCCGCTCTCGGCCGGCCGCTGCTGGTGCTAGGACTTGCCGTTGGCCTGTCGGCCGGCAGCATCCTGCTCGCCGAACGTCTGGTCAAGGAGGCGCGCGGCAGCCTGGTCAAGGCGCAAGCCGACCTCGGCGAGGCGCGCAAGCGCGTGCAGCGCTCGGGCGAGGAGCGCGACACCATCCTGCGCTACGTCGCCCCCTATCAGACCCTCGCGCAGCGCGGGATCGTGGGCGAGGAGCAGCGCCTGGCCTGGGTCGACGCGCTGCGCACCGCCAACAACGAGGCGCAACTGTACGGCGTCGAGTATGAAGTGGGCGCGCAGCAGGCGTACGCCTTCGCCGCGGAAGCGGGTGCGGGCAACCTGCCGGTGCAGCAGTCGCTCATGAAGCTCAAGTTCGGCATGCTCTACGAAGACGATCTGCTCAGCTTCTTCCGCGTGCTTGCCGCCCAGGAAGTCGGCACGTTCACGATCAACCAGTGCGCGCTCCAGCGCCTGGTGCCCGAGGTGGTGCGCCCGACCAACAATGCGACGCTGCGCGCTGAGTGCGAGGTGGCCTGGATCACCATCCCGGCGCCCGCACCCGCGGAGGGCAGCTCGTGATGCGCCGGCTTGCTCTCGCGGTTTTGGCTGCCACGGCCTTGCTCCCTGTCGCGCCGCGCGGCGAGGCTGCCGACGGCTGGTACGGCCGGCTGTTCTACACGCCGGCACAGCGCGCTGCGCTGGAGGATGCGCGGCGCCGGAGGGTCCGCTCCGAGGAACTCGCCGTCGAGGCCGCCAAGCGCCCCGCGCCACCGCGCTCGCGGAAGGTGACGCTTACCGGCATCGTGCAACGCAGCGACGGAGAATCCTTCGCCTGGGTGAACGGCAAGCCGGTCGAAGGACGCACGCGCGACGGCCTGCGCGTGCGCCACTCCGCCGGACCGGACGGGGTGGTGGTCTACGATCCGCAGAAGGGGCGCACGGTTTCGGTCAAGGTCGGTCAGCGGGTCGATCTGCTGACAGGGCGTATCGAGGAAGCGTACGAGCGCAAGCGCGCTGCGTCGGCGCCGACCGTGCAGGGCGAGGCCGAGGCGGTGCCGGCGCCTGCGTCGGAGCCGGGGCCTGGATCGGAGCCGGTGCGCAAGGAACGTAGCAAGGCAGAAGCCGAAGACGAAGAGCAGGTGGACGACGATGGAGCAGACAGCAAGGGTTGATGTGCGCGCGGGATGCGCGAGGGTACGGCAGGGTGGCGTGGCGCTGCTCGCCCTGCTGGTGTTGATCGCTGTGGCGGGATCGCTGGTGCTCGTATCGGTCGCCAGCAGCTCCGCGCAGGAACGCGACCGTCACGAGCAGTCTCTGCGCGCCATCGGCATGATCCGCGACGCGTTGATCGCGCGCGCGGCGGGCGACCTGAACCGCCCGGGCAGCCTGCCCTGCCCGGATTACGATGGCGACGGCAGCGCCGACGGCAGTCTGTGCACCAGCCCGTACATCGGCTGGGTGCCGTGGCGGACCCTGGATCTGCCCGACTTGCGCGACGCCGCCGGCGAGCGTTTCTGGTACGCCCTGTCGGCCGAGTTCCGCGATCACTCCTCGCTCGGCCCGCTCAACTCCGAGACGGTCGGCTCGCTGACCGCGGACGGCAGCGCGAATCCGAAGTACGTCGCCGTCATCCTGGCGCCGAACGGACCGCTGTCCAGCCAGAATCGCGACCCGTCCAACACCGATGCCATGGCCGTGCGCACGCAGTATCTGGACGGCGAGAACGCGGACGGCGACACCGAATACGCCACCGGCATGGCAAGCGACACGTTCAACGACGAGGTGCTACTCATCACACACGAGATGCTGATGCCGGTGGTGGAGCAGCGCGTGGCACGCCAGGCGCGCAAGTGTCTGGAGAACTTCGCTCTGCAGACGGGCGCCGACGGACGCTTCCCCTTCGCCGCGCCGCTCAGCGATCTGACCAACTTCGCCGACGCGGGCGCAACGTACTACGGGCGCGTGCCCAAGACGCTGGACGCCTCCAACACCGCGCTCGGCACGACGCTCTCCTGGCCGGCCGATGATCCGCAGGTGCCGCAGACCCCCGGCCCGGAGGTCACCGAGTACTGCTTCCAGACCGGCACCTGGTGGGATTACTGGAGCGAGCTGCTGTTCTATCGCGTTGCGCCCGGCTATGCACCCGATGCCGTTACGCCGGGCTGCGGCACCTGCTTGACGGTCAACAACGTGGGACTGACCAAGGCCGTGGTGATCGTCGCCGGGAAGGCGCACGCGGCTTCGCCGACCCAGGCGCGCGCCACCGCTTTGAACAAGCAGCTCGCCTCCAACTACCTGGAGACCGCACCCTCGCCGCCGGTGTCGATCAACAACGCTTTCGGCCTGTCCACCGGCAACCTCGGCCGGCGGCCGCGAGCGGTGTCCTACAGCGCCGCGACCGGCAATTTCAACGACCGCGTGGAGTGCCTCAACGAGGGCGGGAACTGGCCATGCGATTGAGCCGCCAGACCGGGCGATTGAGCCGCCAGCCCGGCTTCACGCTGGTCGAGATGTCCGTGGTGCTGGTGGTGGTGGCGCTGCTGCTCGGGAGCCTCCTGGTGCCGCTATCCACGCAAGTGGACCAGCGCCAGGGCGCCGAAACCGAGCTGATGCTGGAGGATGCGCGTGAGGCGCTGATCGGGTTCGCCATGGTCAACGGGCGGCTGCCGCGGCCAGCGCAGTCCTCGACCAACGGCGCCGAGAAGGCCACCGGCAGCTGCACCGGGCCCAACGCCACGATCAACTGCACCGGTTTCCTGCCCTGGGCGACGCTCGGCCTGCCGCGGTTCGACGGCTACGGCAAGCAGTTGCGCTACAGCGTCGCCCCGTTGTATGCCGAGTCGGCGATCACCTTCAGCAGCTCCACCGCCGGTCACAAGACGGTGAAGACGCGCGACGGCGCCGGCAATCCGGTCAACCTGGTGAGCGGCGTGCCGGCTGTGATCCTGTCTCACGGCGCGAATAACTTCGGCTTCCTGGAGAGCGGCAGCGAGCTGGGCAACAGTTCCGCAACCAACGCCGACGAGGCCGCCAACGACACCAAGTTCAAGTGCGCGGTCGCGGCCGATTGCGACAACTTCATGCACCGCATGCGCTCGGCCAATTCTTCGGTGACAGGCGGGGAGTTCGACGACCTGGTGGCGTGGGTCCCAAACACGCTACTCGTCAACCGGCTGGTGGCTGCGGGTCGCCTGCCGTGACCGCCTCCGGCCCGGTTGCTTTGCGCAGAGCGAAGCGGACCTTGCCCGGGACGTTGCTGTCGAGCTGCAGACGGTAGCCGCTGGAGGTGGCGAGCCGGGCGGCCTGGTACAGGCCCACCCCCAGACCCTGAGCCGAAGCCACCGGGGTGGCAAACAACTGCTGCGCCAGCGCCTCGGGGATCGCTGCGCCGCTGTCGCACACGATCAGCGCTGCCCCGTCGTGCCACGCCAGCGTGGCGGCGATCGCGAGGTCGGGGCTCGTGCGGCGCTTGGCCACCGCGTTCTGCAGCAGGTTCTCGGCCACACTGTCGAACAGCTCCACAGCCAGTCGCGCCGCCTGAGGCACGCCGGCGGCGTCGAACGCAACGCGTTCGTGCGCGTAGCGCTGCTGCAGGCTGCGCCACCAGGCGAGCGCAGAACCCATCTCCGGCGCCGCCCCGGGCGGACGGCTGAGCTTGTCGAGCGTGCCCTGCAGGCGCTGGGTGACCTGCGGCAGCTGCCGCCGCAGCAGGCGCCGCAGCGCGGCCGCGTCCGCCTCACTGCTGGTCTCCACGGCCGCGCACAGCGAGCCCAGCGACTGCAGCAGGTTCTTGACGTCGTGGGTGAGCCTGGAGCCGGTTTCGTAGATCGCATGCATGTACGCGTTCTGGCGCTGTTCCTGCTCGCGCTGCTTGGCCTCGTAGTAGTCGGCGAGGAGCCGCGCCAGCAGATGGACGTGCAACGCCAGGGTGGGGCTGGGCGACCAGCGCGTGTAGAGCGTCAGGCGCAAGGCGCCCAGGCGCACCTCGGTGGCGTGACGCGTGATATGGCCAGCCATGCCGCGCTGGGCCACGGTCTGCCAGTCAATGCCGGTCACCCAGGGCAGCGCCGCGATGTCCTGCGCCGCAGCCTTCACGAACTTGTCCGGATCGCGTTCCTGGTCGGCCAGGTTCGCCAGGTTGTGCATCCAGCGCTCGAACGGCATGCCGACGCTCATGAAATAGCGGTTCATGAGCTGGCCGATGCCAGCGAAACCGCCGCGCGGGTCCCACAGCCAGCTCACGGCGACCAGGATTCCGGCGGTGACCAGCAGCGCCTGGGCCAGCGCCAGGACATAGTCGCCATGGCTCAGCTCGCGGATGACGAAGGCGCCCAGCACCAGCACCATGACCATCAGGAACAGCAGCAGGCTGTACACCAAGTCCACGTTGTAGGCCGAAGCGCGCGGGGCGCGTTCCGTCTTGATCAGGAAAATCACGGCCAGCAGCGGCAGGGGTGCGTAGCGCACGACGCTCTCGAACAGAGCGCTAAACTGCGCGCTCCCGAACAGGTGCGGCACGGCCCAGATCAGCAGGATGGACAGCAGATAGGTGGCGGAGATCACCGACACCACGCGGCTGCCGAGGTTCTTGATACCCGGCACCTCGCCGCCGATCAACGCAAACAGCACGCAGATCCACAACGAGATGAGCCACCAGCTTTCCGAGGCGACCAGCGTGGCCGCCGCCCCCAGGATAATCAGGGCCTGGCCCGGGTACAGCTTCTGCTCCCCGCGCCACACCGGCTGCCACAGCAGGAAGCAGCCGAAGTGCGACAGCAGGAAGGCCTTGGACAGCGGGCTCGCGATGCCGAACATCAACGCGGCCTGCAGGCCCAGCAGCATGAGGGCCAGCCAGTCTTGCTGGCGCAGACGCCAGAACAGACGCAGGGAGAACAGGCGTGGGCGAGGGGTCTGGCTCACGCTGTCATCGGAGGTAGCCAAGGTGCGTGATCAAGCGGCAGGCGCTGCGGGCAATGGCGTTCTTCGTGCAAACCGGGCCGTCGTGTGTGCCGACCGGGGCGTTGTCCCTTGGGTCCCTTGGCCATGAGCAAAGTCCTCGCCATCGCGCGTTTCACCCTGCTCGAAGCGCTGCGCACCCGGCTGCCGTGGCTCACGCTCGCCGTCCTGGTCGGTCTGCTGCTGGCGAGCCTGCTGGTGCAGCAGCTGGCGATCACCGAAACGCGACGGCTGCAGATGGGGTTCCTGGCGGCCGGCGCGCGTCTGGGAGCGGTGTTCGTCCTCACCTTGCACGTGGCCGGCAGCATGGCTCGCGAGTTCAACGACAAGGGTGTGGATCTGCTCCTGTCGCTCGACCTGCCGCGCTCCGGCTACTACCTCGGCAAGCTCGCCGGGTATATCGGCATCGCGGGGGCGATGGCCGCGTTGACCACGGCGGTCCTCGCGCTGCCCGGGCTCGCCGCCGGCGCCCTGGCGCTCGCGGGTCTGACGCTGGCGCCAGCCGCGCCGCCGGCCGCACTACCGCTGTGGGGCGTATCACTCGCCTGCGAGCTGACGCTGATCGCCACTTTGACGCTGTTCTGCGTCATCACCTTCGCGCAGATCATGCCCGCCGTCAGCTTCGTTGCAGCATTCTACCTGCTCGGCCGGAGCATCGCGGCAATCCGGCTGATGTCTGGATCGCAGCTGCTGGCACCGGACGCCTGGAGCACGCAAGTCACCGGCTGGCTGGTGGACCTCCTGGCACTGCTGCTGCCGGACCTGTCGCGGTTCACCGGCACCGCGTGGCTGCTGGACGGCGCGGGCGGCGCGGCGACGCTGGCGTATGTGGGGGCACAGACGCTGGTCTACGGGGCCCTGCTGGCGGCGGCCGGCTTGTTCGATCTGTACCGCAAGAGCCTCTAGATGCGCCTCTTCTCATGGCTGCGGCGGGGCGTGGCACGAGAGCGACCAGTGGCCGACGTCCCATTGACGGTCCGCGTGGGCGCCGGGGCCTTGTTCATGGTTCAAGCGGTCCTGAGCGGCTGGCAGCCGGCACCGGCTGCCAGCGCTCAGGCGTTGCCGGAGGTGCCCACAACGCCTGTGCTGCGCGCGGCCAGCCTGGGTGATCCGATCCCGCTGGCACAACTCCTCACCCTCTATCTGCAAGCTTTCGACAACCAGCCTGGGATCAGCATTCCGTTCGCGCAGCTGGACTACGGGCGCGTGGAAGCATGGCTGAGCGCCGCCCTCGACCTCGATCCCGCGGGCCAGTATCCACTGCTGATGGCCGCGCAGGTCTACGGCCAAGTCCCCGATCCGGCCCGCCAGCGCCGCATGCTCGAATTCGTGTACCGCCGGTTCCAGGCCGATCCCGACCGCCGATGGCGGTGGCTCGCCCACGCCGCGATCATGGCCCGGCACCGCCTTCAGGACCCTCAGCTCGCGCTGCAGTACGCCCGGGCCCTGCGCGAGCAGGCCACGGGGCCGCATGTGCCGGGCTGGGCGCGGCAGATGGAGATCTTCCTGCATGAGGAGGCGGGGGAGTACGTGGCCGCACGCGCGCTTCTGGGGGGAATGCTGCACAGCGGGGCGATCACCGATGCACACGAGTTGCGCTTTCTCACGGAGCGCCTCTCGCAGATGGAAAGCGCCGAGAACTCGTCATCGGCGTCGAAAAGGCGACTCCGGCAGCCGGCTCCTCCCGACAAGCGCCATTAGACCTAACCCCCTGATCTATCGCGTCTTATCTTCACGGTTCGAGATCCCCTCAGGATCGCGCCGGCTTCGGTGACCGGCGTAACAATCGCTCCTAAGCCCCTCAATTTTCGGTCGAAGTCGTGATGGCACGGTTCTGGCTGAAGGGAAGCCACAGGAGAGGCCACAACCGGCCGCGCAAGGTCAAACGCTTTGATGAAAGTCCAAGAACAACAAGGTTCCACGCTCGTGGAGATAGCCATCGTGGTACTGATCATCGGCGTGATCGTCGCGGCAGTGCTGAAGGGACAAGAGATGGTTACCAGCGGAAAGGTGAAGCGGGTGGCAAGCGAACTGGACGAGATCCGGGCAGCCTACTTCGGATTCGAGGACCGCTACCGGGCCCTGCCGGGCGACTACGCCCAAGCCGGCGTGCACCTGAACTGCGCCGGGGGCTGTCCGAGGGGCAACGGCGACGCCCGCATCCGCGAGGCCGAGACGCCCTCGGCAGGCAGCGAAGTGCGCGAGGACATCCTGGTCTGGACGCACCTGTCGAGCGCGGGCTTCCTCAAGGGCGACTACCGCATGGTCGCGGGCGGCACCACTTCGGACCAGCAAAACACCCCCACTAACCCCTATTCCGCGCTCGCGCAGCTCGCCTTCGACGGGCACTACGGCCTGGCCGACGGCGGCGTGCCGCACCACAACCTGAAGACCGGGCCGCAAGTGCCGGCCGAGGTGCTGGCCGAGCTCGATCGCAAGATCGACGACGGCAAGCCCTACGACGGCATGCTGCAGTTTTCCACTTTCGCCGCCAATGGCGCACCGGTGCCACAGGAGGGCGGAGTCACGGCGTGCACCACCGCCACTGAGGCCGCCGCGCCTTGGAACATCTCGGCGGGGAACACCAATTGCGGCGCGGCGCTGCTCTTGTAACTCGGCGTCGCCCGCACCTTTTCATCGAACTGCCACCAGGAGAGTAAGACAATGCTTCGCAGATCGCAGGGCTTCACGCTGATCGAAATCGCCATCGTGCTGGTCATCATCGGGCTGCTGCTGGGCGGCGTCCTGAAAGGCCAGGAGCTGATCACCGGGGCGCGCGTGCGCAACCTGATCTCCCAGCAGGAGGGCATCAAGGCCGCCTTCTTCGGGTTCCAGGACCGCTACCGGGCGCTGCCCGGCGATTACGCCGCCGCCAGCACCAACATCAACTGCTCGGGCGGCTGCCCCGGCGGCGACGGCAACGGCCGCATCGAAGGCCCCAACGTGGGAGGCTCCCATGAGGAGATCTTCGCTTGGACGCATCTCGCCTCGGCGGGCTTTCTGAACGGCAGCTACGCTGCGGCCAGCGCAGTGGCCGCGCCGGCCGACGACAACACGCCGAAGAACCCGTACAGCCAGTACGTGCAGGTGGTCTACGACGACGTGTACGGCGACCCCGGCGGGACCAGCCCGTCGAAGCACAACGTCAAGACGGGCAGCCAGGTGCCGGTCGAGATCATTGCGGAGGTCGATCGCAAGATCGACGACGGCAAGCCCTACGCCGGTTCCTTCCAGTTCTCCATCTACTCGGACTCGACAGCCCCCGACGAGACGCTGTGCATCCAGACCGGCAACTGGTTCATCGCGCAGAGCGAAACCAACTGCGGCGGCGCCAGCCTGCTGTAAACCGCAGCGGGGTCGGGGCTGCCAGCAGCCCCGACCCCGATCACCCCTGCAGTAAGCGCGCCTCGGCGAGCGCCAGACCTTCTTCCAGCCCGCGCAGCACCACCACATCGCCCACATCCAGCCGCACGTCGGCGGTGGGCTGGAGCTGGCGCTCCTTGCGCCGGCGCACTGCGGTGACCTCCACCCGCAGCGGGAGCAAGTCGAGCTCACCCAGAGTGCGGCCCGCAGCCCAGGCGCCCGGGCTCACGGTGACCGAGTGCAGGCGCAGCTGGGCTCTGTCGCTCGCCTCGCCGGTCTCGTCCGTGACGCCGCGGAAGAAGCCGCGGAACAGGCCGTAGCGGCGCTCGCGGGTGTCGCGGATGCGGCGCAGGACGCGGTTGAAGGGCACGCCCACCAGCATCAGGGCGTGTGAGGCCAGCATCAGGCTGCCCTCCATGATCTCGGGCACCACTTCCGCCGCGCCGGCATCCTTCAGCCGGTCGATGTCGCTGTCGTCCAGCGTGCGCACCACCACCGGCAGCCCGGGGCGCAGTTCGTGCACCAGGCTCAGGATCTTGAGTGCCGAGGCGGTATCGGCATAGGTCACCACCAGGGCTTTCGCGCGCATCAGCCCGGCGGCAAGCAGCACCTCGCGGCGGGCCGCGTCGCCGAACACGACGCTCTCCCCGGCGGCCGCCGCCTCCTTCACGCGCTGCGGGTCCAGGTCGAGCGCGATCATGGGTATCGACTCCTGCTCCAGCAGGCGCGCCAGGTTCTGGCCGCTGCGCCCGTAGCCGCACACGATCACGTGCTGCTCGGCCGACATGGTGCGCGCCGCGATCGTGTGCAGCGTCATCGCCCGGTTCATCCACTCCGCGGCGCTGAAGCGGCGCACCATGTGCTCGCTGCGCTCGATCAGGAACGGCGACACCAGCATCGACACGATCAGCGCCGCCAGGACGATCTGCTCGGTCTCGCTGCCGAGCACGTTCCAGCGCCCGGCGAGCGAGACCAGCACCAACCCGAACTCGCCCCCTCCGCCCAGCGCCAGGCCGGTGCGGATGGCGGTGCCCGGCTCGCTGCCGAAGGCGCGCGCCAGCGCGACGATGATGGAGGTCTTGAGTGCGTGCAGCGCGATGACCACGGCCGCCACCCACAGCCAGTAGCGCGCCACCAGCACCGGGTCGAGGCGCATGCCGATGGTGACGAAGAACAGCCCCAGCAACACGTCCTGGAACGGCCGGATGTCCTGCTCCACCTGGTAGCGGTACTCGGTCTCCGAAATGAGCATGCCCGCCAGGAAAGCGCCCAGGGCCAGCGACAGCTCCATCTGCCGCGTCAGCCAGGCCAGTCCCAGCGTGAACAGCAGCAGGTTGAGCATGAACAGCTCGGACGACTTACGCCGCGCCACCAGGTGGAACCATGGCCGCATCACGCTCTGCCCGAGGAACAGCACCAGGGCCAGGACCGCCGCCGCTTTGAGCGTGGCGAGTCCGAGGCTGCGGGCCAGCGCCTCGGGGCCGGCGGCGAAGGCGGGAATCAGCACCAGGAAAGGCACCACGGCCAGGTCCTGGAACAGGGCCACGCCGATGATCTGCCGGCCGTGCTGAGAGTTGAGCTCGAGCCGGTCGGCCAGCATCTTGCCGATGATGGCGGTGGAAGACATCGCCAGCGCGCCGCCCAGCGCCAGGCCCGTAGACCACTGCAGGCCCAATGCGAGCGCCAAACTCAGTACCAGCGCTACCACCGCCGCGACTTGCGCAGCGCCCAGTCCGAACACCACACCGCGCATGGACACCAGCTTGGGCAGGCTGAACTCGAGACCGACGCTGAACATCAGGAACACCACGCCGAACTCGGCCAGATAGTGGGTGTCCTCGGTCTCGGGCACCCAGGCCAGGGCATGGGGTCCGATCAGAACGCCGACGAGCAGGTAACCCACCAGCGCCGGCAGGCGCAACAGGCGGCAAACGACGACCACGACGACCGCGGTGGCGAGCAACAGCAGAGCGATCTCGAGTGCGTCGCGCATGTCCGCGGAGGATGGAGGATTCGAACCGGATTCGGCGCGGGCAGCGCCGACTTTAGCACAGGGCGAGTGCCGGCCACGGTCGCGCCGCGGGCCGATCGCGGTATACTGCCGCGCCATGAAAGCGCCTGCCGCCGGCAAGTCGCCCGTCGCCGGGAACGCCCGCAGCGCAAGCGCGCCGCCGCCGGTCGCTCCGCCGGCGCGACGCGCGCTCGCCAGCGCGCGTCGCGTGCTCGATATCGAGGCGGCCGCCGTAGCTGCGCTCGCCAAGCGTCTGGACGACAGCTTCGCGCGCGCCGTCGACTTGATCCTGGCCTGCACGGGACGCGTCGTGGTCAGCGGCATCGGCAAATCCGGCCACGTAGCCTCCAAGATCGCCTCCACGCTGGCGAGCACCGGCACGCCGGCCTTTTTCGTGCACCCGGCCGAAGCGAGCCACGGCGACTTGGGCATGATCACCGAGCACGACGTGATGCTGGCGCTGTCGAACTCGGGCGAAAGCGCCGAGTTGCTCGCGATCGTGCCGCTCGCCAAGCGTCGCGGAGCGAAACTGATCGCCATGACGGGCAACCCGCGCTCCACGCTGGCCCGTGAGGCCGACGTGCACCTGGACGCCGGCGTGGCCGAGGAGGCCTGTCCCCTGGGCCTGGCGCCCACCGCCAGCACCACCGCCGCCCTGGCGCTGGGCGATGCGCTGGCGGTGGCGCTGCTGGAGCTGCGCGGCTTCAGCGCCGAGGACTTCGCGCGCTCCCATCCGGGTGGCACGCTGGGGCGGCGCCTGCTCACCCACGTGAGCGACGTGATGCGCGTCGGCGATGCGTTGCCCACGGTGATGCGAGACGCAACGATGTCGCAGGCGATCCTGGAGATGTCGCGCAAGGGCATGGGCATGACCGCGGTGCTCGAATCCGACCGGCGCGTGGTCGGCATCTTCACCGACGGCGACCTGCGCCGCGCGATGGAGAAGGCGATCGACCTGCGCGTCACGCCGATCGAGGAGCTGATGACCCCCAAGCCGCGCACCATCCGCGCCGAGCGGCTCGCCGTCGAGGCGGTGCGGCTGATGGAAGCGCACCGCATCAGCCAGGTGCTGGTGGTGGACGAGGCGCAGCGGCTGATCGGCGCCCTCAACATGCACGACTTGTTCCGTGCCGGCGTCGTCTGAGCGCGCAGTCCCGGCTGCGCTGGCCGAGCGCGCCCACGCCATTCGGCTGCTGGTGCTCGACGTCGACGGCGTGCTGACCGACGGCACCCTGTACTTCTCGCACGGCGGCGAGGAGCTCAAGGCGTTCCACATCCAGGACGGGCTGGGCATCAAGCTGCTGCGCGCGAGCGGCGTGCAGGTCGCGATCGTCACCGGACGCCGCTCCCAGGCGCTCGAGCAACGCGCCCGGGAACTCGGGGTGGAGCGGCTGTTCCAGGGTGCCGACGACAAGCTCGCCGCATTCTCCTCGCTGCTCGCGGCGCAGGAGCTGCAGGCGGCGCAAGCGGCGTGCATGGGAGACGATCTGCCCGACCTGCCGCTGCTCACGCGCTGCGGCCTGGCCGTTGCCGTACCGGAGGCGCCCGAGGCGGTGCGCGCGCGCGCACACTACGTCACGCGCCGTGGAGGGGGACGCGGCGCGGTGCGCGAGGTGTGCGAGTTGCTGATGCAGGTGCAGGGTACGTTTGCCCGCGCGATCGACGGCTATCTGAGATGAAAGACCGCTGGCTCGCCTACATCCCTGCGCTGCTGCTCGCCGGGCTGGCCCTGCTCACCTACTGGCTCGATCAGCGGGTGCAGCCTCTGGGGCCGGCGCGCGACGGTGAGCTGCCGAACCGGCCCGACTTCATCGTCGAGAACTTCCAGGCGATGCGCATGCACCCGGACGGCACCCCGCGCTATCTGGTGGCTGCGAAGAAGATGATGCACTATCCCGACGACAACAGCGCGTTGCTGGAGGACCCCCAGCTCACCCATTTCGAGTCGGACAAGGCGCCGGTATCGATCCGCGCCAACGAGGGCAGGCTGTCGCCCAACGGCGAGGACGCTATCTTCAGCGGCGACGTGCTGGTGCGGCGCGCGGCCTACGGCGAGAACGACGAGCTCACCCTGTCGACCAGCTGGCTGCACGTGATCCCGGAAAAAGACCTGGCCAAGACCGATCGCGAGGTCACCATGACCAGCGGCAACAGCACGCTGAAGTCGGTTGGCCTAGAATTCAACAACGCGACGCGCACGCTGAAGCTGCTGTCTAAGGTCAACGGCACCTTCGCAACGCCGCCAAAGGCGGAGCTGCCCTGGCAGCAACGCCGCTAGCCTCGCCCGCCATGCACCCGCTGCACCCGCCCCCGCTGCTGCGCACGATCGCGATGCTCCTCGCCGCCGCGCTCGCCGGCGCGCTGCCGGCGCACGCCGAGCGCGGCGACCGCGAGAAGCCGGTCAACATCGAGGCCGACCGCATGACCGTGGACGATCTCAAGAAGGAGAGCGTGTTCGAGGGCCACGTGACGCTCTCCCAGGGCACGCTCATGCTGCGCGCGGACCGCGTGGTGGTGAAGCAGGACGCCGCCGGCTTCAACTTCGCCTACGCCTACGGCAAGCCCGCCCACTTCCGCCAGAAGCGCGACGGCGTGGACGAGTATGTGGAGGGGTTTGCCGAGCGCATGGAGTACGACGGCAAGCAGGACAAGGTGCAGATGTTCACCAACGCCCAGGTTAAGAAGGGTCTGGACGAGGTGCGCGGGGATTACATCTCCTACGATGCGGTCACCGAGTTCTACCAGGTCATAGGCGGCGGCAAGCAGGCTGCCACGAGCACCAACCCGCAAGGACGGGTGCGGGCGGTGATCCAGCCCAAGAAGCGCGACCAGCCGCCGGCGGCTCCATCCTCGGCCACGGGTGCGGAAGCGGCGCCGGCTGCCGAGAATGTGAAAAAACCTGCCCAATGACCAGCGTCACCGACCCCTTCCCGCAGGTGCACCCGGCCCCGGCGGCCGAACCCCGCAGCGAGCTGCGGGCCGAGGAGCTGCACAAGCGCTTCAAGGCGCGCACCGTGGTGCGGGATGTCTCCCTGGCGGTCAGCAGCGGCGAGGTCGTAGGCCTGCTGGGACCCAA
Organism: Burkholderiales bacterium; assembly: GCA_036554965.1. Lineage (GTDB taxonomy): Bacteria > Pseudomonadota > Gammaproteobacteria > Burkholderiales > SHXO01 > SHXO01. Next base: position 2,154 of record DATBMG010000176.1, on the reverse strand, counting down.
CGGGGCGGGCAAGACCACCTGCTTCTACATGATCGTGGGCCTGATCCCCAGCGACGGCGGGCGCGTGGTCTTGGACCAAAAGAATCTCAACCACATGCCGATACATATGCGGGCGCGGATGGGCGTGGCCTACCTGCCTCAGGAGGCCTCGATCTTCCGCAAGCTGACGGTGGCGGAGAACGTCCAGGCGGTCCTCGAGCTGCAGCTGCGGGATCGCGAGCAGATCGAGGCGCAGCTCGAGTCGCTGCTGAACGACTTGCACATCGCTCACCTGCGCAACAGCCCGGCGGTGAGCTTGTCGGGCGGGGAGCGGCGGCGGGCGGAGATCGCGCGGGCGCTCGCCAGCCACCCGCGATTCATCCTGCTGGACGAGCCCTTCGCCGGGGTCGACCCGATCGCAGTGCTGGACATCCAGCGGATCATCCGGTTCTTGAAGGAGAGGCAGATCGGCGTGCTGATCACCGACCACAACGTGCGCGAAACCCTGGGCATCTGCGACCGCGCCTACATCATCAACGATGGCTCGGTGCTTGCTTGCGGGGCGCCCGAAGAGATCGTTTATAATGAAAGCGTGAGAAAGGTCTATCTGGGTGAGCATTTCCGGCTCTAGCGACAGCCCCGACAAGACCGCCGCCTCCGGCACGGCTTCTCCGCATCGCAAACTGGTTAATGAAGCATTCTCTTCAGCTCAAGCTGTCGCAGCACCTCACGCTCACGCCGCAGCTCCAGCAGTCGATCCGGCTGCTGCAGCTTTCCACCCTTGAGCTGAACCAGGAGATCGAGCGCTTCCTGCAGGACAACCCCCTGCTCGAGCGCGACGAGGGTGCGGAGGAAGAGAGCAACGCCGCACAGGCGCCGACCCCGGCACCGGTCACTGCCGAGCCGACGACTCCGACCACTACCACCACCAGCAGCACCACTTCCCAGGAAGAAAGCGAGCAGAGCAACGCTCCCGAACCCGAGCAGGATTGGATTCGCGACGACTCGGGCGGCAGCTACAGTGGCCACGACGACGGCGAGGACTCGGATTACCCGCAGCTCGCCGCGGATGCGCAGAGCCTGCGCGACCACTTGCTGTGGCAGGTGAACCTGCTCAAGCTGTCCGAGCGCGACAAGAAGATCGTGGCGATGTTGGTGGACACGCTCGACGACGACGGCTACCTCACGCAGGACCTCGACGAGCTCGCCGCCATGCTGCCCGCGGAGGCCGGCATCGACCGCGAGGACCTGCAGATCGGGCTGAGACACCTGCAGCAGCTCGAGCCCGCCGGCATTGGTGCGCGCGATCTGTCAGAGTGCCTGGCGCTGCAGCTCGAGGCCATGCCGGCCGACACGCCCTTCCACGCCGAGGCGCTCGCCACGGTGCGCAACCACCTGGACCTGCTCGCCTCGCGCGACTACGCGCGGCTGAAGAAGCTGCTCAAGTGCAGCGACGAGGTGCTGCGCGGAACCCAGAATCTCATCACGCGTCTCAATCCGCGGCCGGGCGCCAACTTCTCCGGCGAGGAGGCACGCTACATCGTCCCCGACGTGGTGGTGAAGAAGATCAAGGGCCTGTGGCGTGCATCGCTCAACCCGGATGCGATGCCGAAGCTGCGCATCAACCGCATGTACGCGGACATCCTGCACCGCAACCGCGACGCCAGCCTGCAGCAGCTCGCCGGCCAGCTGCAAGAGGCGAAGTGGCTGATCAAGAACGTGCAGCAGCGCTTCGACACCATCCTGCGCGTGTCGCAGGCCATCGTCGACCGCCAGCGCCATTTCTTCGAGCACGGCGAGGTCGCCATGCGCCCGCTCGTGCTGCGCGAGATCGCCGACACCCTGGGCCTGCACGAGTCCACGGTTTCGCGTGTCACCACGCAGAAGTTCATGCTCACCCCGCGCGGCATCTTCGAGCTCAAGTACTTCTTCGGCAGCCACGTCACCACGGAAACCGGCGGCGCCTGCTCGGCCACCGCCATCCGAGCGCTGATCAAGCAGCTGGTGGCCGAGGAGGACTCGCGCAAGCCGCTATCCGACAGCCAGATATCCGAGATCCTGGGCAAGCAAGGCATCGTCGTGGCGCGTCGCACCATCGCCAAGTACAGGGAATCTCTGCAGATCCTGCCGGTCAATCTGAGGAAGTCGATCTGACTCGAACAAGCACAAGGAGCC
>DATBMG010000175.1:0-1553 GCA_036554965.1 Burkholderiales bacterium | reverse complement strand
AAGTGGTGTCCAGCACTCCGTCGCCATCGAGGTCGCTGTAGTCGGTGTACGCCTTGTAGTGGAGCTGATGGTCGCGCCCGACGTTGAGCATCACGACCGGCGGGATCGCAGCGCCGAGATAGATCGGCTGCTTGGCGAGCGTGAGCAGCGCCGCCTGGGCGGGCTGGGTGGCGATGGCGAAGGCGATGGTGCCGGCGAGGATTTTCTTGATGGTGTTTTTCATGAGGCGGCCTCGGGTCAGTTCCAAGGTTTGAGGTACATCTCCTGCAGCGTGACGCGGGTGTTCTCGTTGCCGCCGTAGCCCATGGCGGTGATGCGGTAATAGTTGGTGACGCCGGCCACCGGGCTGAGCGACTGCAGCGAGGGCGTGGGCACGATGTCCTTCCAGATCGCCTCGATGATGTAGCGCGGCTGCGCGAAGACGCTGGGTAGCGCGGTGGCGCCGGTGTACTTGCCGTAGGTGACGTAGATCTTGGGGTCCGCAGCCGTGGTGAGCATGTCGACGTTGGGGAACGGCGGGAACGGCCCGGTGGCGCGCGCGTAGCACAGGCCCCAGCCGTAGCTGGTGTTGAGCTGGTTGGTGCAGGTGCCGTTGGGCGAGTCGTTGCCGTCGCCGAAGCCGGTGCGGCCCGACATGACCGGCGAGCGCGGCGTGGCGCTGACGGTGCCGGTGCCCCAGATGTCGCGCTCGGCGTCGCGCAGCCCGGACTCGGCGGCCTGGAAGGCGACGTTCAGGTCGCGGAACTGACCCGACATGCGCTCCTCCAGCGTGATGCCGCCCATCGTGGTGAGCGCGAGCATGGTGAGCACCACCATGAACATGAGCGAGATGATGAGGATCGCGCCGCGCTGCTTGGTCATGGAATGGGTCATTGGGTGCGGTTGCGCAGCACGAAGTTGCTGTTGGCGGCGAGGCGGATGCGCTCGTCGTTGAACGGCCCGACCGTGACGTCGGCCAGGCTGTAGGTGCGCGTATCCTTCGCCCCGGCCGAGAGGTTGGGCGAGCGGTGCAGGATCGCCACGCGCAGGTTGAGCACCTGCGCCATGCTCAAGCCCACCGTGCCGGCGGGCAGGTAGCGGTCGACCGCGATCGGGCCGGTCTTCTCGCCGTAGACGATCTGCATGTTCTCGATGTCGGGCACGATCTCGGTCCAGGTGTTGCCCCGGTCGATGCTGCAGAACAGCGCCGGGTTGCCGTTCGCGCCGCCGGAGCGCACGCGCAGCCAGTTCTCCACGTACGTCACGTTGAGGGTCGCCACGTACGGCGACGGCAACGCGCCCATCAGGCGGTCGACGCGGTTGCCCAGGCAGTCGAGGATCCGGCCGTCGGCCCCGCCGCAGGAGTTGGTCGCCAGGCAGCCGGCGCTGCTGGTGCCCAGCCCGCTGCCCTGGAAGCGCACGATCAGCGTGTCGCTGCTGTTGAAGCCGGTCGCGTTGGTGCCGTCGATCGGCGAAAGCGCGTTGAATACCAGGTCGATGGTGCGGTTCCAGTCGGCGCGGTACCCGGCCTGCCGGGTGAGGCGCCCGATCACCTGGAACGCGAAGCGCGTGTT
>DATBMG010000150.1:0-37235 GCA_036554965.1 Burkholderiales bacterium | reverse complement strand
GATCTGGCACTCGCTGCTCAACCAGCTCGGCGAGCGCACGCCCACCCAGGACGAGACCATCGAGATCCTGTGCCAGCTGAGCGACAACGATCTGCTCCAGTGCGAGATCACGCCGAACGTCGCGGAGCTGTTCCGGCGCCGATTCGAGAAGGATCGCAAACGGCGCCTGGCGATGCTCAACCCGCTGGCGTTCAAGGTGCCGCTGCTCGACCCGGACAAGCTGCTCGAGCGCTTGACCCCGCTGGCGCGCGTGCTGTTCCGGCCGGCGACGCTGGTGCTCTGGCTGCTGGTGATGGTGCTGGCGCTGCTGTCGGCCGGCTCCAACTGGGAAACCATCGCCGCGTACGCCAAGGTGCACATGCTCACGCCGCGCTTCCTGCTGCTGCTGTGGCTGTGCTATCCGTTCATCAAGGCGATCCACGAGCTGGGCCACGGCCTGGCGGTCAAGGCCTGGGGCGGCGAAGTGCGCGAGACCGGGATCAGCCTGCTGCTGCTGGTGCCGGTGCCGTTCGTGGACGCTTCCGCGGCCTCGGCGTTCCCCGAGAAGCACCGGCGCGCGGTGGTGGGCGCGGCCGGGATCATGGTCGAGCTGTTCCTGGCCGCGCTGGCGCTGTTCGTGTGGAGCGGCGTCGAGGACGGGCTGGTGCGCCAGATCGCTTTCGTGGTGATGGTGGTGGGCGGGGTGTCCACCGTGCTGTTCAACGGCAACCCGCTGCTGCGCTTCGACGGCTACTTCGTGCTCTCGGACGTGCTCGACGTGCCCAACCTCGGCCCGCGCGCCAACGCCTACATCGGCTACCTCACGCAGCGCTACGTGCTCAAGGTGGAGGGGGCCGTTTCGCCGGTCACCGCGCGCGGCGAACCTGCGCTGCTGTTCGGCTACGCCCTGGCTGCCTTCGGCTACCGCTGGTTCGTGGCCGGCCTGATCGTGTTCTGGTGCGGTAGCTACTCGTTCTGGCTGGGCATGCTGGGCGCCGCGCTGGTGCTGGTCACCATGGTGATCAAGCCGGTGGGGCGCGCCATCGAGTTCCTGCGCAAGGCGCCGCAACTGGCGCGCAACCGCAGCCGCAGCTACGCGGTGGGCGGCGCGGCGGCGGCCGCGGTGCTGATCGCGCTGTTCGTCATCCCGGTGCCGTTCGCCACCGTCGCCCAAGGCGTGGTGTGGTTGCCGGAGCAGGCCCGGGTACGTGCCGAGACCGGTGGTTTCGTGGTCGAGGTGCTGGCCGCCGACGGACAGACCGTGCGCCCCGGCGACGCGCTGGTGCTCCTGAGCGACCCGGAGCTGATCGCGCGCGAGGCTGCCTCCCGCGCGCGCGTGGCGGCGCTCGAGATCGAATACACGCAGGCGATGGGTGCGGACACGCCGAAGTCGCAGTCGCTCAAGGAGGAGCTGGCCGCCCAACGCGCCGACCTCGTCGAGATGCAGCGGCGGCTACGAAGCCTGCAGGTGACGGCCAAGGTCGGGGGCACGCTGGTGATGCCGCGCCCGCAGGATCTGCCGGGGAGCTACGTGAGCAAGGGCACGGTGCTGGCGCATGTGCTGGTTCCCGAGGACATCAGCGTCAAGGTCGTGGTGCCGCAGGCCGATGCCGGCGTGATTCGCTCCGGCACCGAGGAAGTGGAAGTGGCGCTGAGCGATCGCCGCGACGAGCTGGTGCCGGCCAAGCTCACCGGTGAAGTGCCCGCCGCCACCGACATCCTGCCGACCGCGGCGCTGGGCGACCGTGCCGGTGGACCGGTGCCCACCGACCCCGCGGACAAGGAGGGCACGCGCACGTTGGAGCCGGTGTTCCTGTTCGACGTGCGGCTGGCCGCCAAGCAGGTGGAGCGGGTCGGCGGCCGCGTGTGGGTGCGCTTCGATCACGGTGCCCGTCCGCTCGGGGTGCAGTGGCACAGACGGCTGCATCAGCTCCTGCTGAAGCAGTTCAACCCGGTCAGCTGACCGGCCGTGGACGTTCATGAAACCGGCCGCGCTCACCGTACCCGGGCTGCTGACGGGAGGCTATCCCGAGCGTGACTTCGCCGAGCAGTCGCGCGGCGAGGCGCGCAGCGGCCTGCGCGCGCCGGCGGCGGTGGAGCGCCACCGGCAGCGTCGCTTCATCGCGCTGGTCGAGCGACACTGCGAGCGTCTCGCCGCGCTGAGCGGACCCGCCTGGACCGCTGCGGTGCGTGAGGTGCGCGCGCAGCTGGCCGCGCAGGGATTCGCCGACGAGACCGCTGCCCAGGCCTTCGCCCTGGCGCGTGAAGCCACGCGCCGCACGCTGGGCAAGACCCAGTTTCACACCCAGATCATCGCCGCCCGCATCATGCTGTCGGGCCGCCTCGCGGAGATGGCCACCGGCGAGGGCAAGACGCTGGCGGCGGTGCTGACCGCCGCGACCGCCGCGCTGGCCGGCATCCCGGTCCACGTGCTCACCGCGAACGACTACCTGGTGGCGCGCGACGCCGAGCTGCTGACGCCGGTGTTTGCGCTGCTCGGCTTGACCGTCGGCGCGGTGACGCGGCCGCTCGACCAGGCGCAGCGCCGCGCGGCCTACGCCTGCGACATCACCTACTGCACGGCGAAGGAGCTCACCTTCGACTACCTGCGCGATCGGTTGGTGCGGCGCCGCGTGCAAAGCGAGCTGCACGAGCGCGTGCGTCGCATGCAAAGCGGCGATGCGGCGCCGGCCCCGCTGCTGCTGCGCGGGCTGTGCATGGCCATCGTCGACGAGGCCGACAGCCTGCTGATCGACGAGGCGCGCACGCCGCTGATCCTGTCGCAGCCGCGAGTCAACCCGCAGAAGCAGCTCTACATCGAACAGGCGCTGCAACTCGCCGTGCGCCTGACGCAGGGCGTGGACTTCCAGGTGGACACCGCCGCCCAGGAGGCGCGCCTGACCGAGGCCGGCCGCACCAAGCTCGAAGAGCTGGCTGCACCGCTCGGCGGCTTATGGCGCGACGCCCGCCACCGCGACGAGATCGTGATGCTGGCGCTGGCGGCCCAGCACGTGTTCCATCGCGACAAGCATTACCTGGTGCGCGAACGCAAGGTGATCATGATCGACCAGACCACCGGGCGCGTGGCGCCGGGGCGCGTGTGGTCGCGCGGGCTGCACCAGCTGCTCGAGACGAAGGAGCGCTGCCCGCCCACCGGCGAGCAGGAAACCATCGCCCAGATCACCTACCAGCGCTTCTTCCCACGCTACCACTATCTGTGCGGCATGAGCGGCACGCTGGCCGAGGCGCGTGCCGAGCTGCGCAGCGTCTACGGGCTGGCCATCGACGAGGTGCCGCTGCGCCGTCCCTGCCGCCGCAGCCAGCTGCCGGTGCGCGTGTTCGCCGCGCGTGAAGCGAAGTGGGACGCGGTGATCGAACGCCTGCGCGCGCTGCATCAGGCGGGCCGCCCGGTGCTGGTGGGCACCGACTCGGTCGCCGACTCCGACCATCTGAGCGTGCTGCTGGCGGCCGCCCGCCTGCCGCACGTCGTGCTCAACGCGCGCAACGACAGCGAGGAAGCGGCGATCGTGGCCCGCGCCGGCGAGCCCGGGCGCATCACGGTCACCACCAACATGGCGGGACGCGGTACTGACATTCCCCTGGCGCCAGGCGTCGCGCAGCGCGGCGGCCTGCACGTCATCTGCTGCCAGCACAACTCCTCGCCGCGCATCGACCGGCAGCTTCACGGCCGCGCCGGGCGGCAGGGCGACCCGGGCAGCGTGGAGACGATCCTGAGCCTGGAGGACGGGCTGTTGGCGCGCATGCTGCCCGCATGGCTCCGCGCCGCGCTGGCGGGATTCGCCGGACGCAAACGTCCGCTGCCCGCGTGGCTCGGCGCGCGCCTGACTTGGTACCCGCAGAAGCTCGAGGAGCGTCGCCAGCGCGCCGAGCGGCGCCTGCTGCTGGAGCAGGACGAGCGCGCCGAGCGCCGGCTGTCGTTCGCAGGGAGAGGCGAATGAAGCGCATCCGCACTCCCGCTCCCGCCGCGCGCAAGATGCCGCACGCGCGCCGTCCGGTGATCGAGGAGATCGAGCCGCGCATCCTGTATTCGGCCGACTTCAGCCCGGGCTTGGTCGACACCGCCGAACCGCTGGATCAGCCCGAGCAGCGGCTGCTCGACGACAGCGGCGAATTCGCATCCACGACCACGACCGCTCAGGACGTCGTCCTGCAGCCGACCGAGGGCACAACCGATTCCACCGACACCGTAGAGCCGGCCACCTGGGAGCTGGAGCTGCTGCTCGGCGACGAGACCGCAGCCGACACGGACGGTGAGCAGCCGCGTTCACTGGAGGCGGAAGTGGCGGTGGCCTCCACGCCGCTCGCGTTCGAGCGCAACGACGGACAGGCCGTTGCGCAGGTGGATTTCTTCGCGCGCGGCAGCGGCTATGCGATCTGGCTCACCGGCGCCGATGCGGTGATCGCCCTGGAGGGCGAGGACAGCGGCCACGTGCTGCGCCTGGACGTGCTCGGCGGCAACGCGGATCCGTTGGCGAGCGGCGAGGACCTGCTCGCCGGAACGAGCAACTACCTCATCGGATCGTCCGAGCAATGGCACACGGACGTGGCCAACTATGCCGCCGTGTATTACGACGAAGTCTACGACGGCATCGACCTGCGCTATTACGGCAACCAGCGCCAGCTCGAGTACGACTTCATCCTGGAGGCCGGCGCGCGGGTGAGCGACATCCGGCTGGCCCTCGACGGCGCCAACGGCGTGTCCGTCGCGCAGACCGGCGAGCTGGTGTGCGACCTGGGTGACGGACAGTCGGTGGTGTTCCGGGCGCCGGTCGCCTGGCAGGAAGGCGCGGACGGGCGCGAGGCGGTCGCCAGCCGCTATCTGCTGTTCGATGACGGTAGCATCGGATTCGAAGTCGGCGCCTACGATGAAACTCGCGAGCTAGTGATCGACCCGGTGTTCTCCTACGGAACGTACTTGGGCGGCACAAACACCGACCAGGTGCTGGGGATGGCGGTGGACGCCGCAGGCTATGTGTACCTCACCGGCTACACGCTGTCGACCGACTTCCCGGTCACTGCGGGTGCGTATCGCTTGACTCCCATTGGCGGCGAGGATGTTTTCGTCACCAAGCTCACCCCCGACCTCAGCGGGTTGGTGTACTCGACCTATCTGGGCGGCAGCAGCGACGAAGCCGGCTACAACATCGCCGTGGACGTCGCCGGCAACGCCTACGTCACCGGCTATACGATGTCGGCCAACCTGCCCACGGCGTCGGCGTTTCAAAGCACGCTGCGTGGCACCCAGGACGCCTTCCTGACCAAGCTGAACGCCAGCGGCAACGGGCTGGTGTTCTCGACCTACCTCGGCAGCAGCAGCACCGACACCGGCTACTGGGTCGTGGTGGACGGGGGCGGCAGCGCTTATGTCGCCGGCTTCACCACGGCCAGTGATTTCCCGTTCACGCCCGGCGCCGCCGACACCACCTTCGCTGGCGGCGACGGGTTCGTGGCCAAGTTCAACGCGGCCGGCAGCGGGCTGGTCTATTCCACCTTCATCGGCGGCGGCAACTTCGACGCCGCCTACTCGATCGCGGTCGACGCGACCGGCAACGTGGCGGTGGTGGGCGAGACCACGTCGGCCGATTTTCCGGTCACCGCCAGCGCCTACCAAGCCAGCCGGACGAACGGCCAGTCCGAAATCTTCGTGGCCAGGCTGAATGCCGCCGGCAGCGCGATTACCTACGCTACCTACCTCGGGGGCAACGGCGTCGATCAGGCTTTCGCGGTTGCTCTCGACGGCGGCGGCAGGATCTATCTGACCGGGCAGACCGGCTCCAACAACTTCGACGTCACCCCCGGTGCGCTGCAGACCAGTAGCGGCGGGGGCAGCGACGGGTTCCTGTCGATCATCGACCCGTCGCAATCGGGCGCCGCCTCGCTGGTCTACTCCACCTATCTCGGCGGCGGGGGCAGCAACGAGCTGGCGTGGAATCTGTCGGTGGACGCCGCCGGGCGCGCCTACCTGGCCGGCTCGACCGACTCCATCGACTTCCCGACCACGGTGGGTGCCTACCGCACCACGCTGGCGGGCTTGGACGACGTCTTCGTCGTGCAGATCAACCCGGGCGGCGCCGGCGCCGCAGATCTGCTGTATGGGAGCTACTGGGGCGGCATCAACTCCGACACCGCGCTGACCGCGGCGTACGCGAACGGCAAGCTGTACTTCGGCGGCGCGACCAACTCGAGCAGCGGAATCGCCACTGCGGGCGCCGTCGATACCGTCTACAGCAACAACATCGACGGCTTCGTGGCGGCGTTCACCTTCGCCGAGCGGCCGGTGGTCACGGTGAACGCGACGCCGCTGTCCTACTTTGAGAACTCGAACGCCCAGATTCTGGATAGCAGCATCACGGTCAGCGACGTCGACAGCCCGACGCTGGTCGGCGCCACGCTGCGGTTCACCGCCAATTACGTGCTCGGCGAGGATTCGCTCGCCTTCAACAACTCCAACCCCTGGGGCATCACCGGCGTGTGGAGCGCGGCGGGGGCCACCCTCACCTTGTCCGGCAGCTCGAGCGTGGCCAACTACCAAGCGGCGCTGCGCAGCGTCACGTATACCAACGTCAGCCAGAATCCCAGCACGCTCACCCGTTCGGTCACGATCACGGTCGACGACGGCGGCAACAACTCGGCGCCCGCGGTGCGCCAGATCAACGTCACTTCGTCGAACGATGTGCCGAACATCAGCGCGCCAGCATCGCAGACGGTCGCCGAGGACGCAACGCTGACTTTCTCCGGTGCCGGGAGCAACGCCATCGCGGTGAACGACGTGGACGCCGGCGCCAACCCGGTGCAGCTTACGCTGAGCGCCGCCAACGGCTCGCTCACGCTGTTCCAGGTTACCGGCCTCACCTTTACTGTCGGCGACGGCACCGGCGACGCCAGCATGACGTTCACCGGCACGATCGCGAACATCAACGCTGCGCTGAACGGTCTGCGCTACAACCCGGCGGCCGACTATAACGGCCCGGACAGCGTGCAGATCAACATGAGCGACCTGGGCAACACCGGGTCGCCTGGGCCGCAGATCGCCAACCGCGCGGTCTCGGTGACGGTCACCGCAGTCAACGATGCGCCCACCATCAGCGCGATCGTCGACCAGTCGGTCAACGAGGACGGCAGCAGCGGGGCGTTGACCTTCACCATCGGCGATGTGGAAACCAGCGCCGCGTCGCTGATCGTGACGGCGGCGTCTGGAAATACGGGCCTGATCCCCGACGCCAACCTGACGCTGGGCGGGAGCGGGGTGAACCGTACCATCACTGTGGTTCCCGCCGCGGACGCCTACGGCGGGCCGGTGACCATCACGCTCAGCGTCTCGGACGGAGTCGATGTGACGCTGGGGACGTTCCAGGTCACGATCGACCCGGTGGCCGACCACATCGTGGTCGTGACCACCGCAAACGATCTTGCCGACGGCGACATTTCCTCGATCGACGCATTGCTGATGAACCGTGGCGCGGACGGACTGATCTCGCTCCGCGAGGCGATCGAGGCGGCCAACCGGAGCGTCAACGGGGTCGGACCGGACCGCATCCACTTCGACATCACGGGTGCCGGGCCGCACACCATCGACGTGCTGTCGGCGCTGCCCGTCATCACCGATGCCGTGATCCTGGACGCCACCACCCAGCCCGGTTTCACCGGGGCGCCGCTGATCGAGCTGAACGGCGCGCTGGCCGGTACCGACGTACACGGCCTGCATCTGAGCGCCGGCGGCAGCACAGTGCGGGGGCTGGTGATCAACCGCTTCGACGGCTCGGGCATCCTGGTCGACGGCGGAGGCGGAAACACCATCGCCGGCAACTACATCGGCCTCGACTTGGCGGGCAACGCCGACCTCGGCAACGCCGACTACGGTATCTGGGTTCAGTCCTCGGGCAACACGATCGGCGGAACCGGCCCGGGCGACCGCAACGTGGTGTCGGGCAACGACATCGACGGCATTCACCTGGACGGCTCCATCGGCAACGCCGTGCTCGGCAACTACGTTGGCACCAACGCCGCGGGCACCGCCGCTGTGGGCAACAGCGAGGACGGCATCTGGCTGTTCAACGCCAGCAACAACGTGATCGGCGGCACCACCGCCGCCGAGCGCAACCTGCTATCGGGCAACAACTGGTCGGGCATCGGCATGAGCGGGGGCGGATCGGGGAACGTGATCCGCGGCAACTATATCGGTGTGGACGCAACCGGGGCTGCCGCCCTGCCCAACCAGATCGATGGCATCAACATCCTGGGGGCCAGTGGTACGCAGATCGGCGGCATCGGCGGCGCCGAGAACGTGATCGCGTTCAACCTCGAGGACGGCGTGGCGATCGGCAGCGGCACCGGTCATTCGGTGCTGGAGAACTCGATCTACGCCAATGGCGGGCTGGGCATCGACATCGACGACAACGGCGTGACCCTCAATGATGCGGGCGACGTCGACGGCGGCACCAACCTGCGCATGAACTTCCCGGTGATCTACAGTGTGGTGGTCGCCGGGGGCAACGTCACAGTCACCGGCGAGGCGCGGCCGGGGGCCACGGTCCGCTTCTACGAAGCTGCCCTCGATCCCAGCGGGTATGGTGAAGGCCAGACCTTCATCGGGTCGGGGGTCGCGGGCGGGATCCTCCCCGGCACACTGGATCTCACCGCGCGGCGCTTCTCCTTCACGTTCGCCGCCGGATCGGTGAGCGTGGGCGACCGCATCACGGCCACCGCCACCGACGCAGGCGGCAACAGCTCGGAGTTCTCGCTCGCCGTGGCGTCCAGCGCGGTCAGCCCCGGCATCATCGTCACGCCGACCAGCGGGCTGGTGACCGACGAAGACGGGGGCAACGCCAGCTTCACCGTCATGCTCGCCACCGCGCCGCTCTTCAACGTGACCATCGCAGTCTCGTCAAGCGATACTACCGAGGGCACGGTATCGAGTTCCAGTCTCACTTTCACCAACGCCAACTGGAGCACTGCGCAGACGGTGACCGTCACCGGTGTGTTCGACACGCTCAGCGACGGTCCGGTGGCTTACAGCGCGGTGCTCGGTCCGGCCTCGAGCCTGGATCTGGCCTACCTGGGCATGGACCCGAGCGACGTCTCGCTCACCAACCTGGACGGTGTCAACGATGCGCCGGTTCTCACCATCCCGGCTGGCCAGACCGCGACCGAGGACAGCCCTCTGCTGTTCTCCTCGGGCGGCGGCAATCCGATCTCCATTGACGACGTCGACGCCGCAACGCTCGGCATGCGCCTGGCCCTGAGCGCAACCAACGGCACGCTCACCCTGGCCACCACCGCCGGACTTACCTTCAACGCGGGCGGCAACGGCACCGACGGCATGATCGTCACTGGCACCCGGGCCGACCTGAACGCCGCGCTCAACGGGCTGCGCTTCGATCCGACACCCGATTACAGCGGCGCGGCATCGCTGGCGGTAACGATCGATGATCTGGGCAATACCGGCACGGGCGGTGCACTCGCCGACAGCGAAACCATCGCCTTTGACGTGCTGGGTGTGAACGACGCACCGACGATCACCAGCGACGGCGGGGGGGTCTCGGCGAACCGCAGCGTAATCGAGAACAGCACGTTCGTAACCCATGTGGACGCCGCCGACATCGACATCCCGGCGCAGACGCTGACCCACTCCATCACAGGCGGCGCGGATGCGGGACTCTTCAGCATCGACGCGCTGAGCGGAGTGCTGACTTTCCTCGCCGCGCCGGATCGCGAGGCGCCCACCGATGCCGACCTCGATAGCATTTACGAGGTGATGGTGCGTGTGAGCGACGGCAATGGCGGCATCGATCAGCAGACGCTCACAGTTACGGTACTGGACACCGACGAGTTCGGCGTCGGGCCGATCGGCGACACCGACGGCGCCGCGAACAGCGTGGCGGAGAATGCCGCCAACGGCGCGGTTGTGGGGATCACCGCCTTTGGCTCGGATGCCGACGCTACCACCAACACTGTTGCATATTCTTTGGACGATGATGCTGGCGGGCGCTTCAGCGTCGGTGCGGGGAGTGGCGTGGTCACCGTGGCCGATGGCAGTCTGCTCGACCGGGAAGCCGCGGCCAGTCACAACATCACGCTGCGCGCCACCTCTGCCGACGGCAGCTTCAGCACGGCGGCGTTCACCATTGCGCTGACCGACGTCGACGAGTTCGACGTGGGGGCGATCGCCGACACCGATGCGGCCGCGGACAGCGTCGCCGAGAACAGTCCGGCTGGTACCTTGGTGGGCATCATTGCCTTCGCCAGCGACGCCGATGCCACCGGCAACGCCATCGTGTACAGCCTCGACGACAGCGCCGGTGGCTTGTTCGCGGTGAACGCGGCGACCGGCGTGGTGAGTGTCGCCGGCGCGCTCGATGCCGAGTCGGCGGGCAGCCACAGCGTCACGGTACGTGCCGCGTCGGCGGACGGCAGCTTCAGCACCCGCAACTTCGTGGTCGCCGTCACCGATGTCAACGACGTGGCGGTCGGCCCCGTGACCGACGCCGATCCCTCCCCCGACGCGGTGTTCGAGAACATGGCGCCCGGCACGGCGGTAGGAATTGCCGCCATCGCAACGGACGGCGACGCGACCGCTACTGCTGTGGGGTACAGCCTGGACGACGATGCGGGGGGCCGCTTCGCCATCCACGCAGTCACCGGCGTGGTCACCACCACCACGGCGCTCGACCACGAGGCGGCGGCCAGCCACGACATCATCGTGCGCGCCACCAGCGCCGACGGCAGCTTCAGCACGGCGTTGTTCAGCGTCGGGGTGGGAGACGTGAACGAGGCGCCGGTGGTCAGCGGCCAGACCTTCGTGGTGGACGAGAACAGCCCCGCGGGCAGCGGGGTCGGTCTGGTGCCGACATCGGACCCGGATGCGGGCGAGGTACTGACCTGGTCGATCCTGGCCGGCAACACCGGTGGCGCCTTCGCGATCGATCCGGCCAGCGGCCAGATTACAGTCGCCAACAGTGCGGCCCTGGACTTCGAGACCGTACCGGTGTTCGCCTTGACCGTGGAAGTGCTCGACGCGGGCGGCCTGAGCGACACGGCCACGGTCACTGTGAACCTGAACGACATGAACGAGCCCCCGGTGGCGGTGGACGACGCCGCCGCCACGGACGAGGACAGCGTGCTCAATGTGGGGCCGGCGGCGGGCGTGCTCGCGAACGACAGCGACATGGACGGCGGCACGCTGAGCGTCAGCGCGGTGGAGGGCAGTGCCTCGGACGTGGGCAACACCATCACGGTCCCCTCGGGTGCGCTGCTGAGGCTCAACGCCAACGGCTCCTTCTTCTACGATCCGAACGGGGCGTTCGACTGGCTCGCCGCCGGGGACATCGACTTCGACAGCTTCAGCTACGAGTTGACTGACGGCAGCGGCGGCATCGACTTCGCCACCGTGACCATCACCCTCACCGGTGTGAACGACGCGCCGGCGGGGATCGACAGCACGGTGAGCGGCGTCGAGGACACGCCCTTGATGTTCAACAGCGGCGACTTCGGCTTCATCGATGTGGACGGCACACTGCAGGCCGTGACCATCTTGTCACTCCCGGCCCAAGGCAGCCTGACGCTCGCCGGTGCGCCGGTGGCCGCAGGCACGGTGATCGCCGAGGCGCAGATCGCCGCCGGCGACCTGGTGTTCACCGCCGCACCGGATCAAAACGGCGCCGGCTATGCCAGCTTCGGCTTCCGCGTCAGCGACGGCCTGGCGAGTGCCGCCACGGCGAATACCCTGAGCATCGACGTCGCCGCGGTGAACGATCTGCCGGTGGTGGTCGCCAGCGCCCTGGCCGGCAGCGAGGACACCGTGGTCGCCTTCGCGGCGGCCAATTTCGCCAACGCGCTCACCGACCTGGACGGCGACCCGCTGGTGCAGGTGCAGATCGTCTCGCTGCCTGCCGACGGCGTGCTGACGCTCGGCGGCGCGCCGGTCGCCGCCAACGACGTGATCCCGCTGGCCCAGCTGCCGAACCTCGCGTTCACTCCTGCCCTGGACTGGAGCGGGAGCACGTCGTTCGCCTGGCAAGGACACGACGGCATGAGCTACTCGACCGTGGCCGCCAACATGACGCTTGCAATCGCCCCGGTGAACGATGCGCCGGTGTTGAGTGCGGGTGCAGCCGGAGGCTCGGTCGCCTGGGGCGGAACCTTGACACTGTCTTCCGGCGTGCTGCGTGCCGACGACGTAGACAACACGCCGGCGCAGCTGGTCTATACCGTCAGCGCGCTCCCCGGCGGCGGCACCCTGTACCGCGGTGGCGCCGCGCTTGCGGTCAACGGCACCTTCACTCAGGCCGATATCGACGCCGGACAGGTGGCCTATGTCCACGGCGGGATGGTCAGCGGCGGCGACAGCTTTGTGTTCAGGGTCGCCGACGCCGGTGGCGGCAGTATCGGCTCTACCGCGTTCGACATTGCGGTGGGGCCACCGCCAATCATCGTCGCACCCCCGCCGCCTCCGCCGCCACCGCCACCGCCACCTCCGCCTCCGGATCCCGGCACCGAGCCGGCTCCCGACCCGGGCACCGCGCCCGCGCCGTCCGGCGAGCCGACCGGCCCCAGCGTCCCGCTGCCGGTCGGCCCGGCGTTGGACGAGACGCTGTCCAACGCGCAGCCGACCCAACCGGCCGACGGCAACCCGACACGTACGAGCACTAGCACCAGCGGGCAACGCGTGCACGTGGCTTACTTGCTGGGCGATCGCAGCCTGATCAGCGTGCTATCCACCCGCGACGGCATGCTGGCGCCCACGCCAGTGGATATGGGCGGAGCGCCCGAGCTGTCGGTGACCGGCACGCTGCTCAGCGCGCCGGCGTTCCAGCGCGCTGATTTCGGTGTGTTGGAATCGGTGACGAGCACGCTTGGCGGCACCGAGTTTGTCGGCGAGCTGGACACCATGCACGACCAGGTCGACGGCAAGATCGAAGTGCAGGACAAGCTGGTCGCCTCCGGCGTGGCGGTCAGCGGCGGCTTGTCTGTCGGATACGTGATCTGGCTGCTGCGCGGCGGTCTGCTGCTTTCGAGCCTGCTTTCTTCTCTGCCGGCCTGGCACGCGGTGGACCCGATGCCGGTTCTGGCGCGCGGCGGCGGCGATGACGACGAAGAGGGCGCCGACGAGGATCCGCTCGAGCGCCTGTTCGGCAAGGCCAAGGATGCGCTGCTGGGCGGCTTGCGTGGCCGCGCCGCGGAGCCCGAACCAGCGCCCGCACCGGTCGATCTCGACGCGGACCGGGCGAGCCGGCCCGAGACCCGCGATGACACAGCGGAGGCGAACGCATGAGGCGTCCGAGCGCGCGGTTCTTCGTGTCTCTGGGGCTGGCTTCGCTGCTCGCCAGCGTGATGCTGCTGGCGATGTATCTGGGCGTCATGCCCGACCGGCACGCGGCCATCCGGCAAGGCCGGGGCGCGCTGGCCGAGGCCATCGCCGTCAACACCTCCGCCCTGCTCGGCGATCAGGACATGGCGCGCGCCAAAGCCGCGCTGCAGTTCGTGGTCGAGCGCAACGAGGACCTGCTGTCGGCCGCCGTGATCAAAGCCGACGGCGAGGCGGTCGCGACGATCGGCGAGCACGCCGAGCATTGGCAGCCGCTCCCCGGGGGGCTGTCCACCGATGCGCAGATCCAGGTGCCGATCCTGGCCGGAGCGCAGAAGTGGGGTCGGGTGGAGCTGCGTTTCGAGCCGCTGCGCAAGCCCGGCTGGCTCGGCTCGTTCCGCGAGCCGCGCGTGGAGATGATCGGCTTCGTGGTCCTGCTGAGCGCGATCGCGTTCTATTACTACCTCGGACGCGTATTGCGCCAGCTCGACCCCTCGCGCGCCATTCCCGGGCGAGTGCGCGCGGCACTGGACACCATGGCCGAGGGTCTGCTGGTGATCGATCCGAAGGGCTACATCATGTTGGCGAACCAGGCGTTCGCCGAGGTGGTGGGCGAGCCCTCCGACAAGCTGATCGGCCGGCTGGCGACCAGCTTCGCCTGGCTGGGGCCGGACGGCGTGAAGCTCGCGGCGCAGGCCTGTCCGTGGAATGCCACGCTGCGCGACGCGCAGCCGCTGCGCCACGTCCTGGTGCGGCTGGCCGACAGCAGCGCCAAGGTGCGCTCCTTCATGGTGAACTGCTCGCCGGTCATGGGCGCCAGCGGCAAGGCCCAGGGCGTGCTGATCAGCTTCGACGATGTCACCGTGCTGCAGGAAAAGGAGATCGAGCTGCGCATCGCCAAGGAGCAGGCCGAGGAGGCCAACCGCTCCAAGAGCGATTTCCTGGCCAACATGAGCCACGAGATCCGCACGCCGATGAACGCCATCCTCGGTTTCACCGACGTGCTGCGGCGCGGCTTCTACAAGAGCGAAGGCGAGATGCGCCGCCACCTCAACACCATCCACTCCAGCGGCAAGCACTTGCTCGAGCTGATCAACGACATCCTCGACCTGGCCAAGGTCGAGTCGGGGCGCATGGAGGTGGAACGCCTCGAATGCGCGCCGCACCAGATCATCCAGGAGGTAGTGGAGGTACTCGCCGTGAAGGCGCGGGAGAAGGGCATCGGCCTGGAGTTCGAGTGCTCCGGTCCCGTGCCCGAGAAAGTGCTCACCGATGCCGGCCGCGTGCGGCAGATCGTGACCAACCTGGCCGGCAACGCCATCAAGTTCACCCAGAGCGGACTGGTGAAGATCGTCCAGGGCGTGCGCCAGGACGGCGGCCGCGCGATCCTCACCATCGACGTGGTCGACACCGGGGTGGGCATCCCGGAGAACAAGCTGGAGTCGATCTTCGATCCCTTCACGCAGGCTGAGAGCTCGACCACCCGCCGCTTCGGCGGCACCGGTCTGGGATTGACCATCAGCCGCAAGTTCGCGCGCGCGCTCGGCGGCGACATCGTGGCGCACAGCGTGCTCGGGCAGGGCAGCGTGTTCAGCGTCACCCTCGATCCGGGTCCGCTGACGGGCGTGCGCATGCTGACCGCGGAGCAGGCCACCGCACGCACGCACGAGGCCGGGCCACTGGATAGCGCCGCCTGGGAGTTCCCGCCGGCGACGGTGCTGGTGGTGGACGACGGCGACGAGAACCGCGAGCTGGTGCGCCTGGTGCTCGAGGAGGCGGGCTTGAGCGTCGCCCAGGCCGAGAACGGGCGCGTCGGCGTGGACAAGGCGCTCGCCGAGAGCCCCGAGGTCATCCTCATGGACATGCAGATGCCGGTGATGGACGGCTTCACCGCCACCCAGATGTTGCGCAAGCACGGCTTCAAGCGGCCGATCATCGCGCTCACCGCCAATGCCATGAAAGGCTTCGAGCAGAGCATCCTGCAAGCGGGCTGCAGCCATTACCTGACCAAGCCGATCGACATCGACTTGCTGCTGCAGACGCTCGCGGGGCTGCTGAACGGACGCCGCGTGGCGGCGGCGGCGCGCCTCGAGGTGCGGCGCGAGCCGGTGCACGCCGAGCCGCAGGCTGCCTACGCGCCGGCTGCCCACGCACCAAGTGTGGAGCAGCCGCGGCCAAGGGCGCACGCGCCGGCCGGCCCGCCGATCGTATCGCGCCTGGCAAACCATCCCAAGCTTCGCCCGGTGGTGCGCAAGTTCGCATTGCAGATGCCCGAGCGCATGAGCGCGATCGAGGCGGCCTGGCAGGCGCGCGACTATCCGACGCTGGCCGGGCTCGCCCACTGGCTGAAGGGTTCGGGCGGCACGGCCGGCTTCGACGCCTTCACCGCGCCGGCGCGCACGCTGGAGCAACTCGCCAAGGCCGGAGACGCGGCCTCTATCGCAGCGGTGATCGCGGAGCTGCGCGGTCTGGTCGATCGCGTGGAGGCGCCGGCCGAAGACGAGGATGCGCCGCTCGCGCGCGCAGGCTAGAACTCAGGAGCATGACTTATGCGTAGCGCTGAGAAACTCGACCTGGAAGCGCCGGCGACGCCGGACGCTCCGCTACTGGATCCGCAAGCGGTGGCGATCGCTCCGCAGGCGCAGCCGCTGCAGCAGCCGGACGCCGCGCGCGAGCGCCAGCCGGAGCCGGCCAACGCCTTCGCGGCGCTCACCAATTTCAAGGTCATGATGGTGGACGACGATCCCATCATGCTCGAAGTGGTGCAGACCTTCCTGGAGGAGGCCGGCTACAGCAGCTTCGTGACCACCAGCGACCCGACCCAGGCGATGGCGCTGTTCGTCGCGCAGCGGCCCGACATCCTGCTGCTCGACCTGATGATGCCGCAGGTGAGCGGCTTCGACATCCTGGGCGAGTTGCGTTCTCACGAAGAGCTGCGCTACACGCCGGTGATCATGCTCACCGCCGAGAGCGAGGGCTCGGCCAAGCTCAAGGCGCTGGAGCTGGGCGCAACCGACTTTCTGTTGAAGCCGGTCGACCCCAGCGAGCTGCGCCTGCGGCTGCGCAACGCGCTCGCGTTCAAGGCTTACCAGGACCGCCTGTCCGACTTCGACGCGCTTACCGGGCTGCCCAACCGGCGCAAGTTCCAGGCGGAGCTCTCGGGGGTGCTGGCGAACGCCGCCGAGCAGCGTTCGCGCGCGTGCGCGCTGCTGCACATCGACCTGGATCGCTTCAAGCAGGTCAACGACACGCTCGGCCACCGCATCGGCGACAAGCTGCTGTGCGGTGTTGCACAGATGCTGGTGCGCATCGCCGATACCAGCAAGCCATCGCAGTTCCCCGGCAGCGACCAGGGGGCCCGCCCCTCGGTGGCGCGCATCGGCGGCAACGGTTTCGCGGTGCTGCTCCCCAACCTGCACAATCTCGCCAAGCAGGACGACGCTACCGCCGTCGCCCGGCGCATCCTGAACACCTTTGCCGAGCCGTTCCATGCCGAAGCCCACGAGCTGTTCACCACCGCCAGCATCGGCATCGCGGTCTCGCCGAGCGACGGCCAGGATGCCGAGGCCTTGCTCAAGAACGCCGAGATGGCCATGTACCAGGCCAAGAAGCGCGGGCGCGGCGGCTACGAGTTCTTCTCCGGCGACATGAACGCGCAGGCGCTCGAGCGCCTCACGCTCGAGAATCAGCTGCGCCGCGCGGTGGAGCGCGAGGAGTTCGTGCTCTACTTCCAGCCCAAGGTCGAGGTCGCCAGTCGGCGCGTCGCCGGAGTCGAGGCGCTGATCCGCTGGAAGCATCCGGAGCAGGGCATCATCGCGCCGCAGAAGTTCATCCCCATCGCAGAGGAGACCGGGCTCATCGTCGAGATCGGGCAATGGGTGCTGCGCACCGCCTGCTCGCAGCTGCAGGCATGGATGCAGCAGGGGCTGCCGCCGATGTGCGTCGCGGTCAACGTCTCCGGCGGGCAGATCAAGCACGGCACCATCTGGCACGCGGTGCGCGGGGCGCTGGAGCGCAGCGGGATCCCGCCCAGCCATCTGGTGCTGGAACTGACCGAAAGCATCCTGATGGAGAACGCCGAGGAGAACGTCGAGAGGTTGCACGAGCTGAAGGACATGGGCGTGAAGATCGCCATCGACGACTTCGGCACCGGTTACTCGTCGTTCACCTACCTGAGCCGCTTTCCCATCGACGAGCTGAAGATCGACCGCTCATTCATCCACGGGCTCACCAGCCAGCGCGGCAGTCCGGCCATCGTCGGCGCCATGATCGCGCTCGGGCGTGCGCTCAACCTGCAGGTGGTGGCCGAAGGCGTAGAGACGCCGCAGCAGCTCGAGTTCCTGCGCGCGCGCAACTGCCATCAGTATCAGGGTTTCCTGTGCAGCAGGCCGGTGCCGCCCGGACCGCTGACCACGCTGCTGCAGCGCTCGATCGCGTAGCCGCCCGCGCGCCCCGTCGGACACGTTCACTGTCCTGCAGTCCGAGCGACAGCCGGTTCCCGTAGAGGAACAGGCGGTTACCGTTCGGCGCGGTTGTTGCATAGAAGCGAGTGGAGGCCGCTGCGGCCGAAACATCGTCAAAGGAACTTGAAAATGCGAGCCACATGCCTGTCTCTGGCGACAGCGCTGCTGACGCTGATGAGCGTGCCGCTGCACGCGGAGCCCATGGGTTGCTTGATCCAGCCCTTCCAGGAGGCCGAGGTCGGCACGCAGGTGATCGGCATTCTCGACCGCGTCCTCGTGGAGCGAGGCGATTTCGTCAAGAAAGGTCAACCGCTCGCCCAACTGGCCTCCGACGTCGAGCGGGCCGCGGTGGGTGCGGCGAAGCTGCGTGCCGAAGCCACCGCCGAGCTGCGCGCGGCGGCCTCGAATCACGACTTCGCGCAGAAGAAGAAGGTGCGCACCCAGGACCTGTTCAAGCAGAACTTCGTCTCGCAGCAGATCAGGGATCAGGCCGCCACCGAGGCCGACGTCGCCGAGATGCGGCTGAAGCAGGCGCGCGAGCAGCTGCGCCAGGCGCAGCAGGAGCTGGCGCTGACGCAGGCACAGTTGTCCCAGCGCACCATCCGCAGCCCGCTCACCGGCGTGGTCGTCGAGCGCTATCTGCAGGAGGGCGAGCGCGTGGAAGACAGGCCGGTGGTCAAAGTCGTCACCATCGATCCGCTGCGCGTCGAGGTGATCGTGCCCGCGACCTACTTCAACAAGATCCAGCAGGGCATGACCGCCAGCGTGCGGCCCGACATGGCGGAAGTGGAATTGCGCACCGCCAAGGTGGTGGTGGTGGACCGCGTGATCGACGCCGCCAGCAACAGCTTCCGCGTGCGCCTGGAGCTGCCCAACCCCGACAACGCGCTGCCGCCGGGCCTGCGCTGCAAAGTTGAGTTCGACGGCTTGAACGCCGCGCAGGATGCGGCGAACAGGCAGCCGCTGCCCGAGCCCGTCCCGTCGAAGGCGACGCCGGAGAAGGCCGGCGTCAAGCCCCCCGGCAAACAGTCGGTGGCCGCCGCGCCGCAGAAGTAAGCGAGGGCGCCTAGAGTGAGCTCGCCGTGAAAAAGAAGAAGACAGCCAGGAGGCCGGTGCTCGAGACCATCGAGCCCCGGATCCTGTTTTCCGCGGACTTCGCCCCGGGGCTGCTCGATGCAGCCCCGTTCGCGTCCGAGGCGGAGCAGCGTTCGATCGATGACGGCGGGGAATTCGTTCACGACTTCGCGTCGGATGCACAACTCACTCGCCGCGAGATCGTCTTCGTCGATGCCGCCACCCCAGACTACGACAAGCTCATCGAGCAGATTCGTGGCCAGGGCGGCGAGCGCGAGTTCGAGATGGTGCTGCTCGATGTCAGTCGCGACGGCATCGAGCAGATCAGCGAGACCCTGGCCGGGCGCGGCGACATCGGCTCGGTGCATCTGATCTCCCACGGCAGCGACGGCGCCGTGCAGCTGGGGTCCTCCACCCTAGACTTCGACTCCCTGCTGAAGAATGCCACGCAGATCAAGAGCTGGGCGGAAGCCCTGACGGCCGACGCCGATCTGCTGATCTACGGTTGTGACGTCGCGGGAAGCGAGGAAGGCCGATCCCTGATCGACGCGCTTGCCCGCCTGACCGGCGCCGATGTGGCCGCCAGCGACGACCTGACCGGGGCCGTCGAGTTCGGCGGGGACTGGATCCTCGAGTACCGCACCGGCGAGGTCGACACGGACGTGGTAGTGAGCATCTCGGCGCAGCTGGATTGGCGAGGCACGCTGGGCGAAGTGCAGCTGTATTACGGAGAAGGTGCCAGCGCCACACCGGTCACGCGCGACTACACCGACGCGACCAACACGTGGACCGTGGAGGACGCCACGGTCAGCGCCGGAAGCACCGTGCGCTGGTCGGTCGCCGAGAAGGACCCCACGTCGAGGGAAGAGATCATCGCCGTGCTGTCCGACAACGGCGCGACGACCGAGCTGGACGTGATGCGCTGGAACGGTTCGAGCTACGTCGTCGACTGGACCGCTACGACCATCACCACGGCGAACGACGACAAGCGCGGCTTCGATGTCGCGTACGAGCAGTCGAGCGGCGATGCGATGGTGGTCTACGCGAACGGGACGAACCTCGAGTACCGCGTCTGGAATGGTACCGCCTGGACTGCACCCGCCAACGTTTTCGCGACCCCGCCCACCACGGGAACGGTGCTATGGGCGGAGCTTGCGAGCCGGCCCGGAAGCGATCAGATCGCATTGGTCTATTCCGACAGCAACCGCGATCTGGGCGCGGTGATCTGGGACGGGACGAGCTGGCAGGAAGCGACGACGGAGCGCCTGCTGGAAACCGCACTGCCACTCACTAGTTCGGGGGCGCAGGGGCAGTATCGCAGTTTTGACGTGGCCTATGAGCAATCCGGCGACCTGCTGGTAGCCTGGGGCCGCGCTGGTAATGTTGGATACGCGACCTATTCCGCCGCCGGTGTCTGGAACACCGCCTTTGCTCCGATTGCCCTCGTCGCAGGGAACAACACCATCGTCGACCTTGCCGCCGAACCCGGTGGCAACCGCATCGCCCTCGCTGTGATCGCCGAGAACGGCGGCAACGGGCGCCTCGGGCTGGGCACATGGAACGGTGCTGCTTGGGTCAACACCGGCCAATTCGACAGCGGCCTCAACCACATCCCCAGCGCCGATACCGGCGGGTTCTGGGCCGGTGCGGGATGGGTCGGCACCACCGGCAGGGCGGTGGCGGTCTACTCCGATTCGAATACCGGACAGATCAACTACGCCACCTGGACTGCGGCCGGCGGCTGGGTGGTGCAGGTTGACGTGGCGGTCCCCGGCAGCACAGCGCGCATGCGCTCGGTGCAGCTGGAGTCCTACGTCGATCAGAACAAGCTGATGGCGGTGTACTCGGATACGAGCGGCGATTTGTGGGCGGCGACCTACAATGGCACGAGCTGGACGGTAACCAACGCGGGCAGCGCACTCGAGCTCGGTCTGTCCGACGCCAGAACCGTACCCTTCGACTTCACCGTCGCCGCCGCAAACGGGCCGCCGGTGGCAAACGCCGACAGCTACAGCGTGAACGAGGACGCCACCCTAGCCGTCAGCGATGCCTCCTGGTGGAACACGAGCTGGCAGCGCCGCCGGCAGATCACCATCGACAACCTTGGCCGCACGGCGCTCACCGATTTTCCGATTCTGGTCGCGCTGGACGGCAGCAAGATCGACTACGCGCAAACTCAGAATGCCGGCCAGGACCTGCGCTTCGTGGACGCTAACGGCACGCTCCTGGCGCACGAGATCGAGTCCTGGAACGAGTCCGGCACCTCGTACGTCTGGGTCAGGGTGCCCCAAGTCGACGCCAACTCGAATGTCGACTACATCACCATGTACTATGGCAATGCCGTAGCCGCCGATGGGCAGAACGCGGATGCGGTGTGGAACCCCGCCTACGTCGGTGTATGGCACATGACGGGCGGCGTCCAGGATAGCTCCGGCACCGGCAACAACGGCACGAACAGCGGCACCGTGGCGATCGCGGGACGCATCGGCGACGCGCGCGACTTCGACGGCAACAACGACTACGTGAGCGTGACGAACAATGCCACGCTGCAACTCACCAGCACCATGACGCTGGAGGGATGGATCCGGCTAGATAGCTTCGGCGCCGGGAGCGACGTGAGCATTCTGATCCGCAAAGGCGACGACAATCCGAACAACTACCAGTTCAGCATCGGCAATCAGACCCCGTACTTCACCATCAACGACGGCGAGAGCACCGGCCTGCTCAGTCCTTCGAACCTCGGCGCCAGCCAGTGGTATCACCTCAGCGCGACCTTCGACGGCGCTACGCGGCGCATGTACATCAACGGTGTACAGGTAGCGAGCGATAGCTTCGCGACCCCTGCGGGGACGGACACGCGCAACCTTTACATCGGAGGGCGGACCGGCAGCACGGACGTCACGAACGGCAGGCTCGACGAGATTCGGGTATCCAACGTAGCGCATTCCGCCGATTGGATCGCGGCCCAGTACGCCAACGTCACCAGCGCCGGCTTCCTGACCTTCGGGGCAGAGCAAGCGACGCCCGGCCTGCTCGCCAACGACACGGATCCGAACGGCGATTTAATGACTACCGTGCTGGTGGCGGGCCCGACGAACGCGGCCGCATTCGTCCTGAATGCGAACGGGAGCTTCACCTACACGCCTACGGCCGACTTCCACGGCGTCGACACGTTTACGTATCGCGCGAGCGACGGCGCGGCGCCGCTGTCCGGCATCACCACCGTCACCATCACCGTCAATCCGATCAACGATGCGCCGGTGGCCTCGGGCAGCGCGACGCTGGCCGCGGTGGCCGAGGACACACTCAATCCAGCCGGGGCCACGGTGTCCGTGCTGTTCGCCGGCAATTACAGCGACGCCATCGACGGTACCGCGGCCACGGCGCTGTCGGGGATTGCAATCACCGCGAATGCGGCCACTGCCGGGCAGGGCAGTTGGCAGTATTCGTCGGACGGCAGCAGTTGGAACAGCGTGCCGACCGCGGGTCTGGGCGACACCACCGCGCTGGTTCTGCCCTCGAGCTATTACCTGCGGTTCGTGCCTGCGGCCAATTACAACGGCACGCCCGGGACGCTGACGGCGCGGCTTGCAGACGGTTCCACCGGTGCCACCGCCTTCAGCGCCTCGAGCAACATCAGCGCCGGCATCGGCGGGACGGGCAAGTGGTCCACGGCAACGGTGGCGCTGGGCACGACCATCGCCCCGGTCAACGACGCGCCCATTATCACATCGAACGGGGGCGGGGCCTCCGCCGGCATCTCGATGGCGGAGAACAGCACGGCGGTGACCACGGTCGCTGCCAGTGACGTGGACGTCGGGGACATACTCACCTACTCGATCGTTGGCGGGGCCGACCAGGCCTTGTTCGCCATCGACAGCGGCACCGGTGTTCTCACTTTCATGGTCGCGCCCAACCGCGAGTCGCCGACGGACGCCGGCGCCGACAATGTGTACGACGTGACGGTGCAGGTGTTTGACGGAACGGCGAATGACACTCAGGCGATCGCGGTGAGCATCACCGACGTCGACGAGTCCGACGTGGGGGCGGTGAGCGACACCGACCTGGCTGTGAACGGCGTGGCGGAGAACGCCGCCAACGGCACGGTGGTGGGGGTGACCGCGTTCGCTTCGGATGCAGACGCCACCAACAACGCGATTACCTACAGCTTGGACGACAGCGCCGGTGGGCGCTTTGCCATCGGCGGGGGCAGTGGGGTAGTGACGGTGGCCGACGGCAGCCTGCTCGACCGCGAAGCCGCGGCCAGCCACAGCATCACGGTACGGGCCACCTCCCAGGATGGCAGCTTCAGCACCCAGGTGCTCAGCATCGCGGTCGCCGACATCGACGAGTTCGACGTGGGGGCGATCGCGGACATCGACCCGACGGCCGACGCGGTGAATGAGAACGTGGCCATCGGCGCGGTGGTGGGTGTGACCGCGTCTGCAACCGATGCCGATGCCACCAACAATACGATCAGCTATAGCCTGACCGACGATGCCGGCGGGCTATTCGCCATCGACAGTGTGAGCGGGGTAGTGACCGTAGCCGGGGCGCTCGACGCGGAATCGGCAGCGAGCCAGAGCATCACGGTGCAGGCGGTGTCCAGCGACGGCAGCGTGTCGAGCGCGAGCTTCATGATTGCGGTCAACGACGTGAACGAGTTTGCCGTGGGTCCGGTGACCGACGTAGACGGTGTGGTCAACGAGCTGGATGAGGACGAGCCGCCGGGGACCTCAGTCGGCATCACTGCCGAGGCGCTGGACCTTGACGCCACCACAAGCGCCATCACCTACAGCCTGGACGACGATGCCGGCGGGCTGTTTGCCATCGACCCCGTGACCGGGGACGTGAGCCTTCTGGGGGCGCTCGACCGCGAAGCGGCAGCGAACCACAGCATCACCGTCCGGGCGACCTCCCTGGACGGCAGCTTCAGCACCCAGGCGTTCAGCATCGCGGTAAACGACGTCGACGAGTTCGACGTGGGAGCGATCTCGGATACGGACGCGGCAGCCGACAACGTGGCCGAGAACGCCGCCAACGGCACCCTGGTCGGCGTGACTGCATTCGCCTCGGACGCCGACGCCACCAGCAACGCCATCATCTACAGCCTCGACGACAGCGCCGGCGGGCGCTTCTCCATCAACGGCACGACCGGTGTGGTGAGCGTGGCCGGGGCGATCAACCGCGAGGCGGCTGCGAGCCACAACATCACGGTGCGGGCCACGTCGCTTGACGGCAGCTTCAGCACCCAGGTGTTCAGCATCGCGGTGACCGACGTCGACGAGTTCAACATAGGCGCGATCAGCGATACCGACGTCACAGCCGACAGCGTGGCCGAGAACGCCGCCAACGGCACCGTGGTGGGAATCACCGCGCTTGCCAGCGACGCCGACGCCACGACCAACGTCATCACCGACAGCCTGGACGACGATGCCGGCGGGCGCTTCGCCATCGGCGCAGCTACTGGCGTGGTGACGATAGCCGACGGCAGCCTGCTGGACCGCGAAGCGGCGGCGAGCCACAGCATCACCGTGCGTGCCACCAGCGCCGACGGCAGCTCCAGCACCCAGGCGTTCAGCATCGCGCTGACCGACGTCAACGAGTTCGCGGTGGGGGCGATCGCCGACACGGACGCGCTGGCCAACGGCGCCGCCGAGAACAGTCCGGCGGGCACCCCGGTTGGGATCACGGCTTTCGCCAGCGACGCCGACGCCACCACCAATGCCGTCGCCTACAGCCTGGACGACGACGCCGGCGGGCGCTTCGCCGTCGACGCCGCCACGGGTGTGGTCAGAGTGGCGGGCGTGTTGGACTACGAAGTGGCAGTCAGCCACAACATCATCGCGCGCGCCACCAGCGCAGATGGCAGCTTCTCCACCCAGACGCTGACGGTGAACGTCAGCGACGGTAACGAGGTCCCGGTGTTCAACGATCAGGGCTTCGCAGTGGCCGAGAACAGCTCCAACGGCAGCGTGGTGGGCGCGCTGGCAATCGCCGACCCGGACGTGGGCGACACCGCCAGTTACACCATTCTGGCCGGCAATGCGGGCGGGGCGTTCACCGTCGATGCCCTGGGGCAAGTGGTGGTGGCCAACAGCGCGATGCTCGATTTCGAGATCACGCCGTCCTTCACCTTGATGATACAGGTGCAAGACAGCGGCGGGCTCACCGATACCGCCAACGTCACCGTCAATCTGACCGGTGTGAACGAGGCGCCGGTACTGGTGAGCAACAGCCTGAGCATCAGCCAGGGCGCTGCGGTGACGCTCTCGGCCGTGAACCTCAGCGCCATCGATGTGGACTCCGCTTTTGGAGCCCTGACGTTCAACGTCAGCAACGTCACCAACGGCCGGTTCGAACGGGTGACCGCGCCGGGCGTGGCCGTGACGAGCTTCACCCAGGCCGAGGTGCTGGGCGCGCAGGTGCGCTTCGTGCACAGTGGTGCGGCCAGCGCGCCGGGCTACGACCTGCTGGTGGGTGATGGGACGCTCACGATCGGTCCGTTTAGCGCGAGCGTGAGCTTCAACCCGGCGCCGGTGATCGTGACTACGCCGCCCTCATCGGTGCCGCCCCCGGCGCCGCCGCCCTTCGCGATCGGACCGCTCCCCGCACCGGTGCCGGCGCCTACGGTTGCACCCGCCTTCGACGAGCCCGGCGACGCGCTGATCGACGCCGGCTTCTCGCCGGGACGCGCGCCGGTCGACTTCAGCGACCTCAGCGAAATGGCGGTACGCCTGGCGGAGGCGGAAGCGCGCGTGCCGCTGAAGGTTGCACAGCCGGAGTCCAATCCGAACAAGTACGAGCTGCGGCCCTCGGTCGAGCCGCAGGTGGCGCTGTTCAGCATGGAGTCGGCGGAGTTGGCGCTCGCGCCGTCGGCGCCGGTGGAGTGGACGGTGGCCCCGGCCTTCTCCGAAAGCGCTGAAGAGCAGATCCGCGGCGAGGTGGAGGTGCTGTTCGATTCGGTCAAGTTTGGCGGCATGGCGTTGTCGGTGGGGATCGTGTGGTGGGCGAGCCGCATCAGCGGTCTGCTCGGTACGCTGCTTGCGAGCACGCCAGCGTGGCGTCACATCGATCCGCTGCCGGTGCTGGCGCGCGACGACGAGAAAGAGGACAAGAAGTGGTACGAGCCCGACCGCGACGCCGATGCCAACGAGCTGGCCGTGTCGTTGGTGCTGGAGGGTAGCCATCGCGCTGCAAGGAGCGAATGAGCATGAAGCTGAATCTGGGTCCGGTTTCGCGCATCAGCATGGGGCTGGTGTCGCTGGCGGCCTTTCTGCTGTTGACCGCCGATCTGCTGCTGGGGCTGATGCCGGACCAGTCCGACATCGCCCGCCAGGTGCGCAAGCGCGCCACCGAGAGCCTCGCGGTACAGCTCGCCGCCCTGGTGCAGCACAATCAGTCCGAAATTCTGCGGCGCACGCTTCACGGGGTGATCTCGCGCGATCCCGATGTGCTGTCCATCGCCGTTCGGCGCAGCGACGGACAAGTGATAGCCGAGACCGGCAACCACGCCAAGCATTGGGAATCGCCCTCGGGCGGCAAGTCCACGCTCACCAACGTGCTGGTTCCGATCCGCTCCGACCAGCACACTGTCTGGGGACAGATCGAAGTGGCGTACCGGCCCACAATGCCCAGGACGCTGCTCGAGTGGATCAAGTATCCGGGCGTGGGGCTCACCCTGCTCATGCTCACCTTGGGCTTCCTGCTGTTCTACCTGTATCTGCGGCGCATCCTGCAGCGGCTCGACCCGAGCGCAGCCATTCCAGATCGCGTGCGCACCGCGTTCGACGCGCTCTCCGAGGGCGTGCTGGTGATCGACAAGCAGGGCCACATCCTGCTCGCCAACAGCGTGTTCCGGCGCATGCATCCGGGCGCCGCGGTCGAGCTGACCGGCAAGCGCATCAAGGACCTCGGCTGGCTCAACGCCGCGGTCGGCGACGACCCCGAGCAGCATCCCTGGGCGCGCGCGATACGCGAGGGCGCTTCGATCACCGGCGAGGCCATCCGCATTCCCCAGGACGGGGGTGAATGGCTGAAGATGACGCTGAACTGCTCGCCCATCCAGGACGACAAGGGAACGGTGCGCGGCTGCCTGATCACCTTCGACGACATGTCGATGGTGGAGCACATGAACCAGGCGCTGCTCGATTCCGTGGCTCAGCTCGAGGTGGCCAAGCGCCAGATCGAGTTGCAGAACGAGGAGCTCAAGCGCATTGCCGACCACGATCAACTTACCGGCACTCTGACCCGCCGTGCCTTCCTGGAGCAGGCGCAGCACCACTTCCTCAAGGTGCTGGCGCAGCGCGGCGAGCTGTCCTGCCTGATGGGCGACATCGATCATTTCAAGGCCATCAACGACCGCTACGGCCACCTGGTCGGGGACCAGGCCATCGAGCATGTGTCGCAGACGCTGCAGGCGGCGCTGCGGCCAGGCGATCTCGTTTGCCGCTACGGCGGTGAGGAGTTCTGTCTGCTGCTGCTCGGCGTCGGGGCGACCGCGGCGGCGGATCTCGCCGAGCGCATGCGTGCGCGCATCGAGTCCAACTGCGGAGCTACCGTGATTCCGGGCGAGAGCGTGCGCATCACTATCAGCTTCGGCGTGGCGTCCGTGGCCTTCGGCGGCAGCACGCTGGCCGAGCTGATCAAACAGGCCGACACGGCGCTCTACGTGGCCAAGAACGCGGGCCGCAACCGCGTGGCCCGCTACGACGAGGCACTGCACGCGGTGGGCCGCGTCGCCGCCTGACCATCGGCAGTCGGCAGCTCGGAATACTGGAGGTCTTGTGAGAGACGCTCCGGGCTCCCTGCTGTGCGCCATCCGGGTTACGCGGGTTGCGCATCTCTGTATCCCGTCCTCCGATTCCTCACCCTCGATAGGCAGAGTCCTTGCAGTACTACCGCCAGGACCAGCCGTCCAATCGTGACATCCCTCTGCAGTTGACAGTACCCGTGAAAATCCCCGGGAAAGGTCAACGCCGCGCCCCCGGCCGCAGCCGGATTGTCAACGTCTTGCACGGCTGTTGCCGCCTGCTGCGCTCGCTCGTGAATGGGTGACGCACAGGGGCCACGGGGCATGAGCGCGCCGCCCCTTGAGCGGAACAGACATGGGAACGAAACGGAAAACCAAGAAGCAGTCGCGACGCCCGGTGCTCGAGACGATCGAGCCCCGCATCCTCTATTCGGCCGACTTCAGCCCCGGACTGCTCGACGCAGCGCCGCTGACGGCGTCGTCCGAAGAGCGTGCGCTGGATATCAGCGGCGAGTTCGCCCAGGCGACCGCCCCGGACGTGCAGCAGCGGCGCCGGGACACGGAGATCGTGTTCGTCGACGTGACCACGCCCGACTACGACCAGCTCGTCCAGGACATCCGCGCCCGGGGCGGCGAACGCGAGATCGAGGTGGTGGTGCTCGATGTGCGCAAGGACGGGGTCAAGCAGATCACCAATACCCTGACTGAACGGGAGGGCGTCAGCGCTCTCCACATCATCTCTCATGGCGCAGACGGTTCGATACAGCTGGGCAAGACCAGTCTGACCTTCGACTCCCTGCTCAAGAATGCCTCCCAGATCAAACGCTGGGGCCAGGCCCTCACGCAGGAAGCCGATCTTCTGATCTACGGCTGCGACGTCGCGGCGAGTGCCGAGGGCAAGTCGCTGATACAGGCGCTGTCGCGCCTGACTGGCGCCGACGTCGCGGCGAGCGACGATGCGACCGGGGCGGCCGAGCAAGGCGGGGACTGGGAGCTGGAGTACACCACCGGGTTGATCGACACGCGCTCGGCGATCAGCCTGCAGGCGCAACTCGACTGGCGCGGCACGCTCGCCACCTATACCGTGACCAGCACCGCGAATGCGGGCGCGGGCTCGCTACGCCAGGCGAT
This sequence comes from Burkholderiales bacterium, assembly GCA_036554965.1. GTDB lineage: Bacteria > Pseudomonadota > Gammaproteobacteria > Burkholderiales > SHXO01 > SHXO01. The sequence goes on along the minus strand of DATBMG010000150.1, from coordinate 8,512 downwards.
CACCCAGGCCAATGCCAACGCCGGTACCGATACCATCGACTTCAACATCACGGGTGCCGGGCCGCATATCATCAATCTGACGTCGACGCTGCCCACCATCAACGAGGCGGTCATCCTCGACGGCTCCACCAATCCCGACTTCGCCGGCACGCCGGTGATCGAGCTGAGGGGCGCGGGAACCGTTGCAAACGCATTCACTGTCGCGGCCGGCGGAGCCGGATCGACCATCCGCGGCTTCGTGCTCAGCGGGTTCTCAAACTACACGATCCACCTGGACGGCGGCAACAACCTGATCGCGGGGAACTACATCGGCACCAACGCGGCCGGATCGACGATTGCCGCTACGCCGAACGTCGAGGGCGGGATCCGCATCGAGGGCACCTCCAACAACAATACGATCGGCGGAAGCTCAGCGTTGGACCGCAACATCATCTCGGGCAACGGTGTAGGCGGGAATGCCGACGACAACGAAATCTCCGTCCTTGGGGACAACAACGTCATCATCGGCAACTACATCGGCGTGGCGGCCGACGGCACCACGGTCATCGGCAATCCCAACGATGGCGTCGATGTCAGCACCGGCGCGGCCAACACCACCATCGGTGGACTCAACCCGGGCGAGGGTAACCGCATCGCCGGCCACACCAGCGGCGGCGTGAGGATTCAGAACGGCGCCATCGACAGCGTCATCCGGGGCAACACTATCTGGAGCAACGGGCGCGGCGTCGCCATCTCCGGGAGTTCCACCGGTCATCTGATCGAGCAGAACTCGATCTACGGCAACACCAACCTCGGCATCGATCTCGGCGCCGACGATCTCACCGCCAACGATGGCGCGAAGACCGTCAACCAGCCCAACCTGTTGATGGACTTTCCGGTGATCCAATCGGCCAGCGCGAGCGGCGGCACGCTCACCGTCACGGGCTATATCGGTACCGCGCCAAACGACACCGATTTCGCCGGCGCACGGGTGGAGTTCTTCGAGAGCCCGGATGCAGCCGGGGTCAACGGCGAAGGCCGGACCTATCTCGGCTTTCTGCCCGCAAACGCCAGCGGCAACTTCAGCGGCAGCTTTGCGGCAGGCGGCTTGCTTGCGGGCGACCGAGTGACCGCCACCGCTACCGACGGCTCGGGCAATACCTCCGAGTTCGGGGTGAACGTCGTCGCAACGCCGAGTAGCAACAACGCGCCAGTGCTGGCCAACACGGTGGTCACGCTGAACGCCATCAACGAAGACGCGGCGGCGCCCAGCGGACCTGTCGGAACTCTGATCAGCGGCCTGGTCGGCGGGGTGAGCGATGCGGACAGCGGCGCGCTCCAGGGCATTGCCATTACCGCCGCGGATGCGAGCAACGGCACTTGGTGGTATTCGATCAACAACGGCGCCAGCTGGCTGGCTCTGGGCACACCGAGCGTGACCAGTGCGCGACTGCTCGCCGTCGATGCCAACACCCGCATCTACTTCCAGCCCAACGCTCAGTACCATGGCACGCTGGCGAGCGCCATCACGTTCCGCGCGTGGGATCGGACCAGCGGGAGCAACGGCAGCACCACCGACCTGACCGGCAGCTTCGCCGTTCTGGACCAGTTCGATGCGGTTGCCTACAACGGCAACAACGGCGCGGTCCACTGGACTGGCAACTGGCAGGAGATCGGCGAATCCGACGGCGCCGCGACCGGCAACGTGTTCGTGGTGGCCACCGGCCAGGTGGTAAACGGCCCCTATCTCGAGCTGAGCCTGTCGACCGCCGGGGTGGGCCTCTCGCGCCAGATCGATCTCACAGGCGCGACGTCCGCCACGCTGAGCTTCACCTATGAGCAGGACACCAACAGCGCGGGTGGCCAGGTGGCGCTCGAGGTCTTCGACGGCTCCGGTTGGAATACAGTCCAGACCTACCACATCGATACCGACTTCTACACCGGCCTGGCCGGCGTGTACCAGTCGTTCGACATATCCGCCTACGCTGCCGCCAATACGCAAGTGCGCTTCCGCACCGTGCAGGCAGCAGCCGGAGACAGATTTTTCGCGGACGACATCCGGATCGACTATACCGGCATCGGCACTGGCGGAACCACCGCATTCTCGAGCGCCACCGACACCGCGTCGCTGACCGTGAACCCGATCAACGACGCGCCGGTGGCATCCGGATCGGCGACGCTGCCGGGTGTGCTCAAGGATGCCCTCAACCCGCCGGGAACGACGGTGTCGCCCCTGTTCGCGGGCAACTACAGCGATGCCATCGATGGCACGGCGGCCACGGCGCTGTCGGGCACGGCGCTCATCGGCAACGCGGCGACCGGCGCGCAAGGTGCGTGGCAGTACTCCTCGGATAACGTCAACTGGAACAGCGTACCGACCGCCGGGCTCGGCGACACCAGCGCGCTAGTGCTGCCGTCGAGCTACTACCTGCGCTTCTTGCCGGCGGCCGGCTACAGCGGCACGCCGGGGGCGCTCACCGCACGCCTGTCCGACGCATCCGCCGGCGCAATCGGCTTCAGCGCGTCGAGCAACATCAGCGCTGCGATCGGCGGAACCGGCAACTGGTCGTCCGCGAGCATCGCTGCCGGCATTACGGTCACGGCCGGCAACTTTGCCGCGTACGAGGACTTCAACTATGCCTCCGGCGGCGCCGGGTTGAGCGGTTCGGGCGGCAGCGGATGGGGCAGCGCGTGGAACGGTGCCGGCGCGCAGACGCTGATCACCAACGGTGGTCTGACCTCGCCTGGCGGCCTGCTGCCGACCAATGCTAACGGTGTGCAGTTGAACATCGGCAGCGCGATGGGCAGCGCCAACCCGAGCCGGGATCTTTCGACCAGTCCGGGTGCGACTTCCGGCACGCTGTGGGCGAGCTTCCTGCTCACGCCGGACCGTACCTCGGCGTTCGATTACCTTGGCCTCACCATCGGCGAGCCGGGCCAGGAGCTGTTCGTCGGTTACACCGGTGCCAATTTCAAGATGAACAATGCCGGTGGCGGCGGCACCAACATCAACGTCGGCGGGCTGGTGTCGGGGCAGACGGCATTCCTGGTACTGCGGCTGGATCTGTCCGCGTCGGGCACCGACAGCGCCACGCTGTACGTGAACCCGACGACGGGGCTGGCGGCGCCGGACGTGGCCGGCAGCGCGGCCAAGACCGACCTGGACCTCGGCACGTTCAACACGATCCGGGTCGCCGGGGGGCGCGGGGCCAGCGCCAACGCTTCGATCATTGACGAGATCAGGTTCGGCGATACGTATGCCAGCGTCGCGCCGTCGAACCAGGCGCCAGCCGCGGCGGACGTCAGCAGCAGTGGAGCGGAGGATGCAGCCTCGATCGCGGTGACGTTGTCCGGCTCCGATGCCGACGGCACCGTGCAGAGCTTCCGCCTGTCGAGCTTGCCGACCAACGGCACGCTGTATGTCGATGCCGGACTCACCACAGCCGCGGCGACCGGAATCGACTATGCCGCGACCAGCGACCAGCGCACGCTGTACTTCGCGCCGTCGGTGAACTGGAACGGTGCTACGAGCTTCCAGTACGTCGCACGCGACGATGACGCGAGGCTCGACATCAGCGCAAATACTGCCTCGATGACGATCACTGCGGTCAACGACGCCCCGGTGCTGGACAACGGCGGGACGATGGCGTTCACCGGCATCACGGAGGACGACACAACGAACGGCGGCGAGCTGGTCTCGGCCATCATCGCTAGCGCGGGAGGCGATCGCGTCACCGATGTGGACAGCGGCGCGGTGGAAGGCATCGCGGTCGCTGCCCTGGTCAGCGGCAACGGCGTCTGGGAATACTCCCTCGACGGAGGCGGCAGCTGGAACCCGGTCGGGGCGGTGTCCGACAACTCGGCGCTGCTGCTGCGCGCGGCCGACCGGTTGCGCTTCGTGCCCGACGGGCAGAACGCGGACCTGGCCGTTGTGAGCTTCCGGGCCTGGGACCAGAGCAGCGGAACGGAAGGCACCAAGGTCGATGTCAGCACCAACGGCGGCTCGACCGCATTCTCCAGCGCGGTCGAGACGGCGAACCTCACCGTCACTGCGGTCAACGATGCTCCGGTGCTGGCCGATACGGTGGTGACGCTCAACGCGGTGAACGAGGATGCGGGGGCGCCAGCGGGTGCGGTGGGGACCCTGGTCAGCGCTCTGGTGGGCGGGATTAGCGACGTGGACAACGGGCCGGTGCAAGGCGTCGCCGTCACCGCGGCAGATATCGCCAACGGCAGCTGGTGGTACAGCACCGACGGCGGTGCGAGCTGGAACGCACTGGGCAGCCCCGATGCGGCGAACTCCAGGCTGCTGGCCGCCGACGCCCTCACACGCGTCTACTTCCAGCCCAACCCGGACTACAACGGCAGCATCGCTGCGGCGCTGACCTTCCGCGCCTGGGACCGGGCTAGCGGGAGCAATGGCGGCACCGCGAACACCGGCGCCAACGGCGGCACCACGGCGTTCTCCAGCGCCACGGACACCGCCGCCATCACGGTCAACCCGGTCAACGATGCCCCGACCATCACGCTGATCGCCGATCAGATCATCGCCGAGGAAGGCAGCACCAGTGCGCTGGCCTTCACCGTTGGCGATACGGAAACCGCCCCCGGTTCGCTCACCGTCACAGCCAGTTCCGGCAACACCACGCTGATCCCCAACGGCAACCTGGTGCTGGCCGGGGTCGGGGCCAACCGCACCATCACCGTGACGCCGGCTGCCAATGCCTATGGCGGGCCGGTGACCATCACGGTGAGCGTCTTCGACGGCACCAGCACCACCCAGGAGACCTTCGACGTCACCGTGATCCCAGTCGCCGACACGCCGGGGGTGACCAACGCTGCGACAGACGAGGACATCCAGACCACCGCGGGTCTGGTGATCAGCCGCAACGCCGCCGACGCGGCGGAGGTGACGCACTTCAAGATCACCGGCATCACGGGCGGCGCGCTGTATCTAAACGACGGCAGCACGGTGCTCAACGACGGGGACTTCATCACCTTCGCGCAGGGCAATGCGGGACTGAAGTTCACCCCAAGTCTGGATAGCGCCGTCAACGGCAGCTTCCAGGTGCAAGCGTCCACCGCGAGCAACGACACCGGGCTGGGTGGGGCGGTGGCGAACGCCACGATCGCGATCATCGCGGTCAACGACGAGCCGAGTTTCACTCTGGGTGGCAATCAGAACGTGAACGAAGACGCCGGGGCGCAAGCCGTAGCCGGCTTCGCCAGCGCGCTGCCGGGTGGCGGCGCCGACGAGGCGGCCCAGACGTTCATCTATACCGTGAGCAACGACAACAACGTGTTGTTCTCGGTGCAGCCCACCATCGATGGCGCTGGCAACCTGAGCTACAGCTCCGCAGCAGACGCCTTCGGCAGCGCCACGGTGACCGTGTTCGTGACCGACAGCGGCGGCACGGCCAACGGCGGAGACAATACCGCGCCGGCGCAGACTTTCACCGTCACGGTCAATCCGGTCAGCGATGCTCCGGCGATCACGCTGCCGGGGGCGGCCGTCGCCTACGCGGAGGATCAAGCCGCGACGCAAATCGATGCAGCGGCGACAGTGAGCGATGCAGAGGGCAACTGGGCCGGCGGCACGCTGAGCGTTCAGATCACCGCCAACGCCGAGGCCGGCGACCGCTTGACCATCATGAGCGTGGGCGGTGTGAGCGTGAGCGTGAGCGGGACCGACGTGCTGGTCGGCGCGACCACCGTGGGAACGACCGTCGCAGACACGGTCATCGGCGGCAATGCGCTGACCGTCACGTTCAACGCTGCGGCCACGAGCGCGGACGTGCAGGCGGTGGTGCGTGCGATCGGCTACTACAGCAGCTCGCAGGATCCCTCGACCGCGGCGCGGACGGTGACTTTCACGGTGACCGATGGCACAGCGCTGACCAACAGCGCCACCGAAACGATCGGCGTGACGCGTGTCAACGACGCACCAACGCTGACCACCACGGCCTCCAATCCGACCTACGCGCAGGGCGCCGGTGCGCCGGTGACCCTGTACGGCGGGACCTCGGCCAGCACGGTGGAGGCCGGGCAGACGTTCTCGCAGCTGGTGCTGACGGTGAGCAACCTGGCGGACGGCGCTGCGGAGCGCCTGCGCATCGACGGCACCTTCGTGGCGCTCACCGACGGCAACACCGCGACCACCGCCGTCAATGGCTTTGGGGTGAATGTCAGCCTGATCGGCGCCACGGCGACCGTGACGCTCACCACCACCGGTGCGAGCGCGGCACAGATGCAGGCGTTGATCGACGCACTCGCCTACGAGAACATCAGCGGTGCGCCTGCGGGCGGCCCGCGGCCTGTCACAATCACCAGCATCAGCGACAGCGGCGGAACGGCCGGCGGCGGTGTGGACACGAGCAGCCTCGCGCTCGCATCCGCGGTGACGGTGACAACCAGCGGCGCCATTCCGGTGGCGGTGAACGACGGTTACAGCGTCACCGAAGAGGGCAGCTTGACCGTTTCCGGGGTGTCGGGTTGGTGGGACACCTCCTGGCAATACCGCCGTCAGATCGTGGTCGACAACCTGGGACGCGGTCAGCTCACTGACTTCCCGATTCTCGTCGCACTCGACACCTCCACCATCGACTATGCCCAAACGCAGAACCAGGGTCAGGACCTGCGCTTCGTGGATGGCAACGGCGCCGTGCTGGCGCACGAGATCGAATTGTGGAACGAGTCGGGCACTTCTTACGTCTGGGTCAAAGTCCCGGTGGTGGACGCCAACTCGAGCAGCGACTACATCACGATGTACTACGGCAACGCCGCCGCGGCCGACGGCCAGAACGCCGATGCGGTGTGGAACGCGGCGTACGTGGGAGTGTGGCACCTGAACCAGGCCGGCAGCGGTGCGGCGGGCGAGTTCCGCGACAGCAGCGGCACCGGCAATCATGGCCGGGGCGGTGCCGGCACCGCGGCCGATACGCCCATCCAAGGGAGCGGACAGATCGGAGCCGGGCAGGACTTCGACGGTTCGAGCGACTTCATCGAAGTGCAGAGCACAGCCAGTCTGCAGCTGACCACGGCGATGACGCTCGAAGGCTGGGTCAGGATGGACAGCTTCGGCGTGGCGGATGTGGTGAACACGCTGCTGCGCAAGGGCGAGAACAACCCGAACAACTACCAGTTGAGCGTCGGCCAGCAGACACCGTTCTTCACCCTGGACGACGGCGAGAACACCGGGGTAGTTGCGCCTTCGACGCTCAACGCCGGGCAGTGGTACCACTTGAGCGCCACCTTCGACGGAACCACACGGCGGCTGTACGTGAACGGCGTCCAAGTGGCCTCCGACGCCTATGGCGGTCCGATCGGCACGGACCTGCGCGACCTGTACATCGGCGGGCGCCCCGGCACGGACTTCAGCGATGGGCTCATCGACGAGGCGCGCGTATCCAACACCGCCCGCTCGACCGACTGGATTGCAGCGCAGTACGCGAACGTGGCCGGCGCCGGTTACCTGAGCTTCGGGGCGCAGGAATCCGCCACCGGCGGCGGCGTGTTGTTCAACGATTCGGATGCGGACGGACAGCCGTTGACTGCCGTCCTGGTAGCTCCGCCGTCGAGCGCCGCTGTCTTCTCGCTGAACCCCGACGGCAGCTTCAGCTACACGCCGAACGCGAACTTCGCGGGCACCGACACCTTCACCTACCGGGCCAACGATGGTACGAACAACTCCAACATCGCCACGGTGACCATCACGGTCAATCCGGTCAACGACGAGCCGAGCTTGACGCTGGCCGGCAACCAGACCGTGGCCGAAGATGCCGGAGCGCAGGCGGTCGCGGGTTTCGCCATCCCCTCCGCCGGAGGTGGTGCAGACGAGTCCGTGCAGACCTTCACCTACACGGTGAGCAACAACAACAACAGTCTATTCTCGGTGCAGCCGACCATCGATGCCGGCGGCAACCTCAGTTATGCGCTCACGGCGAACACCTTCGGCAGCGCCACAGTAACGGTATTCGTGACCGACAGCGGCGGCACCGCGGGCGGAGGAGACGATACCTCGCCCAGCCAGGCCTTCACCATCACGGGCAACCCGGTGGCGGACACGCCATCGGTGACCAACGCCACGACCACCGAGGACACGCAGACGACCTCGGGGCTGGTCATCAACCGCAACGCCGCCGACGGGGCGGAGGTGACGCACTTCAAGATCACCAGCATCGCGGGCGGCACGCTGTATCTGAACGACGGCACCACAATCGTCAGCGACGGGGACTTCATCACATTCGCGCAGGGCAATGCCGGGCTGAAGTTCACCCCCAGCCTGAACAGCACCGCCAACGGCAGCTTCCAGGTGCAAGGCTCCATCGCGAGCAACGACGCCGGACTGGGCGGAGGTCTCGCTACTGCCAGCATCACGGTCAATCCGGCAAATGATGCGCCGGTGGTCACGGCAGGCGCGGTGACCGGCTACACCGAAAACGGGGTGGCGGTGGCGATCGACAACACAATCGCTGTGAGCGATGTCGACGACACGCAGATCGCCGGGGCGACCGTGACCATCAGCGCAGGCTTG
>DATBMG010000129.1:0-13124 GCA_036554965.1 Burkholderiales bacterium | reverse complement strand
ACATGCGGCAGCAGCACCAGGTCGGCGCAGCTGCTCGATACCGGCAGCTGCTCGAAGTCGGCGCGCACGCGCACGCCCCCGTCGGGGGCGACGCGGCAGCGCAGCGGCATGCGGTTGGCGCGCAGGAAATCGAAGCGCGGCAGCCCGATCTGGATGGCGTTGAAGCCGAACACGTCGGCCGTTTCGTGATCGAAGTAGGCCTGCTCGCACGCCACCAGGTGGCCGCCGAGCGGCGTCTCGAACCAGTCGGGTGCGAGCTGATGGTCCATCAGATTCGACATGGGCGCGATTCTACGCCATCCACCGCGGGGCCTGCTTCTTGCATTGTCGTATCGGCCTGGCTTCGATCGTGAAGCAGTGTTAAGTTTACAAAATAAGTCCTTGACGTGACGAGCAATATTTGGCTAGGATTCGGTCAGAACGGAAAGCAATACGAGACCCGATGACGCTGAAACACGCCCTGTCTTTCGCCGCCGCTGCCACCGTTGGGGCGGCCTCGCTCTGCCTCCCCCGCGCGGTTCTCGCCGAGGGCGCGCTGTTCGCAGCGCCCATCGCTTCATCCCGCGCCGCCACGGTCGCTATGCCCCCGGTGGTTTCCGACCCGGTCGAGGTCGTGCCCACGGTCGAAGGCCATCTCAATGTCGACGGGACGCCCGGGACGCAATGGAGCGGCCAGGTAGTCCAGCCGGCCGCACGCGAAGACCTGTGGGAGCGCATCCGCGCGGGCTTCGCGATGGAAGAGATCGACAGCCCCTTGGTGCTGCGCCACGAGGCCTGGTACCTGAACCGGCCGGAGTACGTCGCCCGCATGATCGAGCGCAGCCGCCGCTACCTGTACCATATCGTCGCCGAAGTCGAGAAGCGCGACATGCCGATGGAGATCGCGCTGCTGCCGATGATCGAGAGCGCCTACAACCCGACGGCCTACTCGCGTGCGCGCGCATCGGGTATGTGGCAGTTCATCCCGTCCACCGGCCGCAAGTACGGCCTGCAGCAGACCTGGTGGTACGACGGGCGGCGCGATGTGCTCGCCGCTACGCGCGCGGCCATGGACTACCTGGAGTTCCTGCACGACATGTTCGGCGACTGGGAGCTGGCGCTGGCGGCTTACAACGCCGGGGAGGGCAACGTGCAACGCGCGATCGCGAAGAACCGGCGCGCCCGCAAGCCGACCGACTACCGGCACCTGAAGCTGCCGCGCGAGACGCGCAACTATCTGCCCAAGCTGCAGGCGGTGAAGAACATCGTCTCCAACCCCGAGCTGTTCAAGGTGGCGCTGGAGCCTCTCCCCAATGAGCCGTATTTCGCCGTGGTCACAGCGCCGCCGCACATCGACGTCGAGATGGCGGCGAAACTCGCCGGCGTCCCCGAGGAGGAGTTCCGCTACCTCAATCCCGGCCACCACCGTCCCGTCATCACGCCGGTGGCTAACCGCCAGCTGCTGGTGCCCGCGGACAAGGCGGATCTGTTCCTAGCCAACTTGGAGAGCAACGACCAGCCGCTGGTGACGTGGCAGACCTATCAGCTCAAGAAGGGCGAGACGCTGGACACCGTCGCGGCCAAGTTCGACATCAGCCTCGATCGGCTCAAGGAGGTCAATGGCCTCGCCGGAGGCAGGCGCGTGCGCACCGGCCAGATGCTGCTGGTCCCGCTGGAGCACGACGAGGCCGAGACCAACCTTGACGAGACGTACGCCAGCAGGGACTTCCAGGCCGCCGCGGACGACTACCATCAGCGCACGATCTACCGCGTGAAGAAAGGCGACACACTCAGCTCCATCGCGCGTCGCTACCGCACTTCGGTGTCCAAACTGAAGGAGTGGAACGGCCTGCGCGGCACCATGGTGCGCCAGGGCCAGCGCCTCACCATCTGGCATTACGGCGCTCCGGCAAAGCAGCGCGTCGCGAAGCGTTAGAAGGTTCTTACCCCCCGCTGCGCCGGCATCATCCCGCCCACCACAGGCGGGGAGCGATTCTTAAGTCGCGCCTTCAGGGCGCACACGGTACAGCAGACAGCGCACGCTGTGCGTGCCGCTGATTGCGACTTCCTGCGGATAGCCTTCCCGGCAATCGGGCATCGCGCGGGAGCAGCGCGGGTGGAAGTGGCAGCCGGCGGGCGGATTCGACGGCGACGGCAGCTCGCCCTGCAGGCGGATGACCTCGCGTTTGGTGGCCGCGTCGATGCTGGGCACCGCCGACAGCAGCGCTTGCGTGTAGGGATGGCGCGGGCTGCCCACCACCTCCTCCACCGTTCCCTTCTCCACGATCCGGCCCAGGTACATCACCGCGACCTCGTGGGCGAGGAACTCGACCACCGAGATGTTGTGCGTGATGAACAGGTAGGCAAGCCCCAGGCGGGTCTGCAGGTCCTTCAGCAGATTGAGGATCTGCGCCTGCACCGACACGTCCAGGGCGCTGGTCGGCTCGTCGCAAACGATCAGCTTGGGCTCCACGGCCAGCGCGCGGGCGATGGCGATGCGCTGCCGCTGGCCGCCGGAGAACTCGTGCGGGTAGCGCAGCTTCATGTCAGGTGCCAGGCCCACTCGCTCGAGCAGCTCGTCCACGCGCCGCTGGCGCTCGACCTCGGACGCGCCGATGGCGAGCGCGGCCATGCCCTCCTCGACGATCTCCATGACCCGCATGCGCGGGTTCAGCGAGGCGTAGGGGTCCTGGAAGATGATCTGGATGTCCTTGCGGCGGGCGCGCAGGCGTCGGGCCGACAGGCTCGCCAGATCCTCGCCCTCGAACAGCACGCGCCCGCCGGTCAGCGGCAACAGGTGCAGCAGCCCCTTCCCCACGGTGGTCTTGCCGCAGCCGGACTCGCCCACCAGCGCCAGCGTCTGGTGCGACGGGATTTCGAGCGAGACGCCATCCACCGCCCGCACGTGCCCCACCACGCGCTTGAAAACGCCCTTGCGGATGGGAAAGTGGACTTTCAGGTCCTCCACCGCGAGCAGTGGTGCGTGCAGTGAAACGCGCTGGCCGGCGCCCCCATCGGTACCGTCCGCGATACGACTCGCCGCTCTCGTCTCGTCGCGCACGCCGCCCTCGGCGGCATACAGGTGACAGCGCACCAGCCGGCCGTCTCCAAGATCGACCGTGGGCGGCAGCTCCCGCCGGCAGACCGCCATCACCCGGTCGCAGCGATCGGCGAAGCGGCAGCCGACGAAGCTCTCGTCCATGCGCGGCACCGTGCCGGGGATCACCGCCAGGGGGCGATGGCGCCCCGCGGCGCCGGGCAGCGCCTCGAACAGCTTGCGCGAATACGGGTGGGCCGGCGACTGGAAGAAGCGCTCGCGCGGCGCGCACTCGACGATCTCCCCGGCGTACATCACCGCCACCCGATGCGCCATCTCCGCGACCACGCCCAGGTCGTGGGTGATGAGCAGCAGCGACATGCCGGCCTCGCGCTGCAACCTGCGCAGCAGGTCGAGCACCTGGGCCTGGATGGTCACGTCGAGTGCGGTGGTCGGCTCGTCGGCGATGAGCAGGCCCGGATCGCAGGCGAGCGCCATGGCGATCATGGCGCGCTGCTTCATGCCGCCGGACATCTGGAACGGGTACTCGTCGAGCCGCCGCGCGGCGTCCGGGATGCCGACCTGGTCCAGCAGCTCGCACGCACGCCCGCGCGCCGCCTGGCCGTGCAATCCGGCGTGCCGCCGGAGCACTTCCTCGATCTGGACGCCCACGGTGAGCACCGGGTTCAGGCTGGTGCCCGGCTCCTGGAAGATGATCCCCAGGCGCGCGCCGCGAACCTCGCGCATCGCCGCTTCCGGCAGGGCCAGCAGGTCGGTTCCCTCGAGCAGGGCGCGGCCCCCGACAATGCGCCCGGCATCGGGCAGCAGCCGCATCAGCGACAGCGCGGTCATCGACTTGCCGCAACCCGACTCGCCCACCAGCGCGAAAGTCTCGCCGCGCTGCACGGTGAACGAGATGCCGTCCACCGCGCGCACCACGCCGTTGGCCGTGTGCAGCCAGGTGCGCAGATCCGCGACCTCGAGCAGCGGTGCCGCGCTCATTGGCGAGGGGCCACCGCCAGCGCCGGGCGCGAGCGGTACGGCAGGAACAGCGACCAGCCGGTGCGGATGCGCGGGTCGAAAGCGTCACGCACCGCGTCCGAGAACAGGTTGGCGGAGAGCACCAGCAGGAACATGAACACGAAGGCGGCGGCCAGCGACCACCATACCATCGGCTCGCGCGCCAGCTCCAGGCGCGCGTTGTTGATCATGGTGCCGAAGCTGATCATGGACGGGTCCACGCCCACGCCGACGTAGGACAGCACCGCCTCGGCCAGCACCAGGCCGCTGAAGTCCATGACGATGGCGATCAGCACGATGTGCATCACGTTGGGCAGCAGATGGCGGTTGATGATGCGCCAGTCCGGCACGCCGAACGCACGCGCGGCCTGCACGTAGTCCATCTCGCGCAGCTTCAGCGCCTCGCCACGCAGCAGGCGGCACAGGCCGGTCCAGCTGGTGATGCCGAGGATCATGCACAGGAATAACAGGCGCACGTCGGCCCGTTCGCTGACGGTCTCGAACAGGTCCGCATACCGGTCCATCACCGCCTGGCCGGCCAGCACGGCGGCAGCGATCAACAGCACGCCCGGAATGGAGCTGAAGGTGGTGTAGAGATACTGGATGACGTCGTCGATCCAGCCACGGAAGTACCCGGCCATCAGTCCTAACAGCAGCGCGAAGGGCAGCATCACCAGCGTGGTCAGCGTGCCGATGACGAGCCCCGTGCGGATGCTCTTCAAGGTCTGGTACAGGACGTCCTGGCCGACCTTGTCGGTGCCCAGCACGTGGTAGTAGCCGCTCAGCACCGCGATCGGGCACGCCACCGCCAGCACGAGTCCGGCGGTGATCAGCATGTGCCGCCAGGGGACCTCGGTGCGGCCGTGGATGATGTCGGTGAGCGTGGCGCCGAAAGTCCGCTCGTGCCGCGCCGCCAACCAGGCGGCCAGCAGCATGGTCAGTGCGATCCACAGCGCAACCGCCAGGCCGGTGCCCGCCAGCGTCTTGCGCAGCACGTCGGCGCGCAGCTGCGCAGCCGGATCGGTCAGGTGCGCACCGCCGTGGCGCAGGCGCGGAAACTCGCGCGCCAGCGTGCCGTCCGGCCGCGTCACGTTCTCCTTGGCGAAGGCATACGCGGCCAGTGGCGCCGAATAGGTACGCTCGGGCTTATTGCGTAGCCGGCCGGTCAGCTTGTCGAACAGGCTCAGGACCTCCACCGAATAATTGGCGGCGTAGTTGGCGGCGCCATTCGCCTGGTGCGTGTCGAGTCGTTCGCGATAATGGATCGAGTCGAGCAGCCCGATGGCGAGGAACACGACCAGGACCACCAGAGCCGACATGCCGTACCGGCTGCGCGTGACCTTGCGCCAGGGTGCGCGCAGGTGCTCGCGCTGCGCCACGTACCATGCGAACCCGATCGCGCACGCCACCAGCAGCCACACCAGCACGTCGGTCCACAGCATGACGTGTCGATAGGGCATCATTGCAGCCTGACGCGCGGATCGGCGATGGTGTAGGAGATGTCGGTGAGGATCAGGCCGACGATGTATAGCACCGCGCCCAGGAAGACCATCGCGCGCACCACCGCGTAGTCCTGGGCGTTGATCGCGTCGATGGTGTAGCTGCCCAGCCCCGGGATGCCGAAGAAGGACTCCAGCACCAGGCTGCCGATGAACAGCGCCGGGATCGCCACCACCACGCCGGTCAGGATCGGAATCAGGCCGTTGCGCAGCACGTGGCCGAACAGCACGCGTCCCTCGCTCAACCCCTTGGCGCGCGCGGTGCGCACGTAGTCGCGGTGGATCTCCTCCAGAAAAATGGTGCGGTACAGGCGTGCGCTCGATCCGATGCCGCCGATCACGCCGATGGCCGCGGGCAGGATCACGAAGCGCCAGGTGTCAACGCCCTGGCCGTAGCCGGAGATCGGCACCAGGTTCCACAGCTTGCTCACCAGGTACTGTCCGCCAATGATGTAGAACAGCCCCGAGATGGACATCGCCGCCACGCACAGCACGACGCCGACGAAGTCCACGTAGGTGGCGCGGAAGAACGCCAGCAGCAGCGCCACGGTGATGTAACAGCTCAGACCGATCACGAACATGGGGATGGCGATCGCCAGGCTGGGCCACATGCGCAGGCGGATCTCGTGGCCGATGTCGCGGCCGTCCTCGGCGCGGCCGAAATCGAACCAGAACAGGCTCACCGACTTGCGGAAGAAGATGGTCTCGGTGAGCTTCTGCACGCCTTCAGCCTTCGGGTTGTACAGCATCGGCCGGTCGTAGCCGCGCTCGGCCTTCCACTTCTGGATCGCCTCCGGGGTCACGCGCTTCTGGCCGAGCTGCATGCGCGCGATGTCGTCGGGCGAGTTGACGAAGAAGAACAAGGCGAAGGTGATCAGGTTGACGCCGATGAGAATGGGCACGGCATACACCACGCGCCGGACGATGTAGGCGAGCATCGTTACGCCGCCGCACCGGCCCCTGGGCCGGTTACGGCGGCCGCCCGCTCGCGCCGACGGTACGCCGAAACGGCCGGCAGCAGTCCCCCCACCAGGACGATCGCGGCCAGGCCGATCGGCCACAGCACGGGCTTGTTCCATTGTTGCCGCAGCCGCTCGCGCAGCGCCGGGTCCAAACGCTGGTACTTGAGGCCGTTGTTCGCCATCTTGTTCGTCTTGCGGTTGTACACCCACTGGTGCGCCAGCGCGAAGTCCTTGGGAAAGAAGCCGCCGGCCCAGGGCGCTTCGCGCCGCAGGATCTCGACCAGCCGGTCCACCAGCAGCTGGCGCTCGGGCCCGTTCTCCATGGCGCGCATGCGCTCGAACACAAGGTCGAACTCGGTGTTGGCGAAGTTCGACGCGTTCTCGCCGCTGAACTTGGCCTTGCCTTGCGGCCCGTGGAACAGGAACAGGAAATTCTCCGGGTCCGGGTAATCGGCATTCCAGCCCCAGTAGTAGAGCTGCGCGGTGCCCTTGCGCATCTTCTCCTGGAAGCGGTTGTAGTCGGTGGTGCGCAGGACCAGCTGCAGTTGGATCTTTTGCAGCTGCTTGATCAGCCAGTCGCTGCGCGCCTTCGCGCCGACGCCGGTGAGCGTGCTGTCGAAGTACACGATCAGCGGCTTGCCGGTGTCGCGGTCGATGCCGTTGGCGTACCCCGCCTCGGCCAGCAGGCGCTTGGCGTGGTCCACCGATTTGCGCCGCGGCTCGCCGTCCAGCCAGTCGTACATGTAGGGGTTGATGCCGGCCTCGCCTTCGCGGTAGCCGAAGATGCCCGGTGGGATCGGCCCTTGCGCGGCGATGCCGCGGCCGTTCAGGAAGATGGAGATGAAGTCCTCCTGATCGAGCGCGATGGAGATCGCCTGGCGCAGCTTGCGCGCGCGCTCGGAGCTGCCGCCCACCACCGGGTCGAGCATGTTGAAGCCGATGTACATGATCGAGGTCGCGACCGAGGTGTCGAGCCGGATGCCCTGCTGCTGCATCTTCGGCGTGAGCTGCGCATCGCCCGTGCCCGACACCTGGATCACCTGGTCGAAGTTGTCCGAGGTGATACCGGAGGCGTCGTAGTAGCCCTGCAGGAACTTGTTCCAGTACGGGATGGTTTCCTTCTCCAGGCTGAACACCACGCGGTCCACCAGCGGCATGGGCTTGCCGGCGTCGGCCAGCAGCCCCTGGGCGGCGTCCTGCGGTTCGCCTTCACCGGGGTAGGGTTCGCCGGGGAAGTTCGGATTGCGCTCCAGCACCATCTGCCGGTTGGGATTGTTCAACGTCAGCATGTAGGGCCCGCTGCCCACCGGGTACCAGTCCAGGTTGATGTTGCGCTCGGCCAACCCCGGCTGGGCGTAGAAGCGCTCGGCCTCCGCCGGGATCGGCGCGAAGAACGGCATCGCCAGCCAGTACACGAACTGCGGATACTTGCCCTTGATCTCGATGCGGTACGTATAGCGGTCGACCACGCTCACGCCGTCGATGTGCAGCGCGTCCAGCTCGATGCGCTCCCCCGCCGGTGCGCGCTTGGCCACATCCTGCAGCTGCTGCGCGTACTCCTTCAGGCCGACGATGTACTCGCTCATCAGGCCGAGGATCGGCGAATGCAGGTGCGGATGCGCCAGCCGCTTGATCTGATATACGTAGTCCTCGGCCACCAGTTCGCGCGTGCCGGTGTGCTGAAAGTCGCGCAGCTCGTGGATACCGCGCACCAGCTCCGGCGACAGATCGCGATACAGCGGCTGCCCGCTCTCGTCCAGCGCGAAGGCCGGATGCGGCTGGTACTTGAAGCCAGGCTTGATGCGGATATCGTAGACCGTGTAGGCGATCTGCTCCGCCGGTGCCGTGTCCGGCAGGGCGCGGTCGCTGCGGTCGTAATAGCGCGCGCTGGGCATCGCCTCGGCGGCGAGCGGTACCAGTTCATAAGGCCGCTTGAAGTAGTGGTACTGCAACGGCGGCATGTAGATGTTGGCGATCAGCACGTACTCGTTCTCGGAGTACGACTGCACCGGGTCGAGGTGCTTGGGCCGCTCGGCGAACGACGTGTACAGCACGTCGGCGCCGCGCTCGGCGGCAGGATACGGGTTGTTCCAGGGCGAGCCGCAGCCGCTCCCCAGCAGGGCCAGGGCGAGGACCAGGACGAGAAGCGGCGCGCGCACGGGATGCGACATGTCGGCTGGCAGTGTACCGTGCATCGCGCGGCCCCGGCAAAGCCGGGCCCCGGGGTGGCGGAGCGGCGGCTGCGCCGCCGCGCTTATAATTGCGCACCTCGACCCGGTTCATTGACGGCTCCGGGCATCGCAACGCACTTTCGGGACCGACATGGGCTTTCTGCAAGACAAGAAGATCCTGGTAACCGGCATGCTGAGCAGCCGCTCCATCGCCTACGGCATCGCCAAGGCGATGGCGCGGGAAGGCGCCCGCCTCGCCTTCACCTATCAGGGCGAGGGCGTGAAGGATCGCGTGCTCGCGCTGGCGCAGGAGTTCGACACCGACCTGGTATTCGGCTGCGACGTCACCGGCGACGCGGAGATCGAGGCGCTGTTCGCGGCGCTGCGTCGGCGCTGGGACGGCCTCGACGGACTGGTGCACTCGATCGCCTTCGCGCCGCGCGAGGCGCTGACCGGCGATTACCTGGAGAGCCTGAGCCGCGAAGCCTTCCGCGTGGCGCACGACATCAGCAGCTACAGCCTCGCGGCGCTCGCCAAGGGGGCGCTGCCGATGATGCAGGGCCGGCGGGCCGCGGTGGTCACGCTGAGCTACCTCGGCGCGGAGCGCTCGATGCCGAACTACAACGTGATGGGCGTGGCCAAGGCGAGCCTCGAGGCCAACGTGCGCTACCTGGCGTTGAGCCTTGGGCCGAAGGGCATCCGCGTCAACGCGATCTCCGCCGGGCCGATCAAGACGCTGGCGGCCGCGGGCATCGGCGGCTTCGGGAAGATCCTCGCCTACAACGAGAAGATCGCGCCGCTCCGGCGCAACGTGACCACCGAGGAGGTTGGCAACGCCGCCGCGTTCCTGTGCAGCGAACTGGCGAGCGGCATCACCGGCGAAGTGGTGTACGTGGATGCGGGATTCAGCAAGGTTGCCTTCGGCAATCTGGAGTGAGGATCCTCAGCTGTCTTTCTCGATGGCCTTCTTGTTGATCTTGACGTCGGCCGCCTTCTTCCAGCTTTGCAGCGCCGCGGCGGCCACCTCCTGCCCGGTGGTG
This sequence comes from Burkholderiales bacterium, assembly GCA_036554965.1. Taxonomy (GTDB): domain Bacteria; phylum Pseudomonadota; class Gammaproteobacteria; order Burkholderiales; family SHXO01; genus SHXO01. The sequence continues at coordinate 3,416 of DATBMG010000129.1, read as the reverse complement.
CGCTCCAGTTGGCGGGCGAGGTCGCTGCGCATCTGCTCGTCGACGGCACCGCCTTCGACCACCTTGCTGATGCGATAGATGACATAGCGCCCGTCGGGCGCGGCGACGCCGGCATACGCGGGCAACTTGGTAGTGTCGGCACCGAACACGGCACGCAACCCTTCCGCATGCAGGCCGGCGCGCCGCTCGCGCGTGACCATCTGCGGCGCCGACCAGGCCATCGCCACCGCTTCGCCCCGCTTGAGCCGCGCGAGCCTGGCCTCGCCTTCCTCCAGGGCCAGCTTGGCGGCGTTCTCCTGCGCGAGGCGGCGGGCGATCTGGGCCTGCACGTCCGCGAACGGCTGCTGCCTGGCCGGCTCGTGCTCGATCACGCGCGCGGAGACGATCATGTTCGGCATCAGCTCGACCGCCTCGGTGTTGCGGTGGTCCTTGATGACGTCGTCGGTGAACAATACGCGCAGGAACTTCTCGCTGCTGAGCAACGGATCGTCCGCGCCGCCTTCCCGGGTGATCCATCCGCTGCGCTGCGGCTCGAGCTTGAACTGCTGCACCGCCGGCTGTAGGCTGTCGGGCTGCTCGTAGACCAGGTTGCTGAAGCTCTCGGCCTCCTCGGCGAAGCGCCTGGCGGCCTGGGTCTGAATCAGCTCGGCCTCGACTTCCTTGGCCGCGGTCTCGAAGCGCGGCCCGGCCGGGCTCTTGATCTCTTCCAGCAGGATGACGTGGTAGCCGTACTGGGTTTCGATCGGCCCTGCGATCTCGCCCTGCTTCAGCCCGAACACGGCGTCGTCGAACGGCTTGACCATGCGCCCGCGCGGGAAGAAGCCGAGGTCGCCGCCCTCGGCCGCCGAGCCGGGGTCCTCGGAGTTCTCCTTAGCCAGCTCGGCGAAGCGTTTCGGCGCCTTCTGCGCCTGCGCCAGCAACTCGGCCGCGCGTGCTCTGGCCTTGGCTTTCTGCTCGACGCTGGCGTTGGGCGGGGTGGTGATGAGGATGTGCCGCGCGCGCCGCTCCTCGGCCGGCTCGAATTGCTTGCGGCGCTCCTCGAAGTACTGCTTCACCTCCTCCGGCGACACCCGCACCTGCTTGCGGACGCCATCGAGGGACAGGACCAGGTACTCGACCCGCACCTTCTCGGGCAACATGAAGCTCGGCTTGTTGGCCTCGTAGAACGCCTGCGCCTCGCTGTCCTTCACCTTCGCGCCCGCGGCGAACTGCGCCGGCGCCAGCACCACCTGGCTCACCTCGCGCTGCTGCTGGCCGATGCGGACCATGCGCTCGACTACCGCGGTTGGAACGAAGCCGGTGGCAGGCAGCGTGCCCGCCAGGCGGCCGAGCATCAGGTTCTTGCGCAGCAGGTCTTCGTACATCGCCTCGCTCATACCTTGGCTGCGCAGCGCGGCCTCGTAGAGCTTGCGCGAGAATGCGCCTTCGCCGCTGTTCTCGCGGAACATGGGCGTGGCCGCGATCACCGCCTGCAGCTCGGCTCTGGAGACCGTGATCCCGCGCTTGAGCGCTGTAGCGTAGGCGACGCGCTCGTCCACCAGCTGGTTGAGCACCCCTTCGCGCAACTGTGGGCTGTCGAGCAGCTCCGGATCCGCCTTCCCCTGCAACTGCTGGCGTATCCGTTCTTGCTGCATCTGCAGCGCCTCGGCGAACTCGCGGCTGGTGATCGGCACGCGGCCGACCTGCGCCACGTAATCGACCGCGTCGCCGCCGCGGAAGTAGAAGTCGACCCCGAAGAAGGCGAACGGAATGGCGAGCAAGCCGAGGATGATCCCGACCAGGATCTTGCTGTTCTTGACCAGATCGAACATGGTTTGTTACGCGTTGATCAGCGACGGCGTCATAGCAGAGCTGTCTAAAACGCGCCTTAAGGGCGCCCAAAAGCCAAGAGGCGAACTCGCGTTCGCCTCTTCGGGATGCTGGCGGAGTGGACGGGACTCGAACCCGCGACCCCCGGCGTGACAGGCCGGTATTCTAACCAACTGAACTACCACTCCGCATGGCGCTGTTGCTGGCTGACGCTGTCGCGGCGGCGCCGGCGGGCGACTGCTGGTGGGTGCTGAGAGGTTCGAACTCCCGACATTCGCCTTGTAAGGGCGACGCTCTACCAACTGAGCTAAGCACCCCTGCGCTCAGGACGCCCGCTCCGATTGGCATCTCCTCGCTGCGGAACACCGCCCGTCGCTCGGACAACCCGTCGCTCGAACAAGGCGGCGCTCGGACGACCTGTCGCTCAGACTCAGACAACGGGGCGGCCGAGCGCGAAGTCCGCGTGGGGCCGGCTCGCCGTAAAGGAGCGCTAGTTTACCGAATCCTTGAGCGCTTTGCCAGCGCGGAACTTGGGCACCTTGGCGGCCTTGATCTTGATGCTGGCGCCGGTGCGCGGGTTGCGACCGCTGCGCGCCGCCCGCTTGCCGACGTAGAAGGTCCCGAAGCCGACCAGGGTGACGGTCTGGCCCTTTTTCAGTGAAGCCTTGATCGAGGTGATGGCGCCGTCGAGCGCGCGGCCCGCTGCCGCCTTGGAGATGTCGGCCGACTTGGCGACGGAGTCGATGAGTTCTTGCTTGTTCACTGGACGTCCCCTTTTTCTGTTGGGTGGAGCCGATGTGATTTCGGCTTTCGTGACTTGACCGCGCAGGATCCTCCCTGACCGGACTTGCGGCCGCGCCGGGTCGCGCCGCCTGCGCGAGACGTGACTTGCCTCCGGGCCGATGTTTATAGCAAGCGTGAAAAGCCTGTGTCAAGCGCGCGAAAACGGCTTGCGATGCGATGTGCTGTGCTGCCGCGACGCAGCACAAGGCAGCGCGCCCGCGAGCGCCCTTGCTCCCGCGGGGGCTCGCGGTCAGTGCTTGACGGCGGCGACCACCGCGTCGCTCTCGACCGGCGGCAGCGCGGCAACCGGCTCGCTCTTCTCCGGCAGCGGCTTGGGCTTGCTCTCCAGCGCCAGGTCAAGCACTTGGTCGATCCACTTGACCGGGTGGATGTCGAGGCGGTTCTTGATGTTATCGGGAATCTCCGAGAGGTCCTTGACGTTCTCCTCGGGGATCAGCACCAGCTTGATGCCACCACGATGCGCCGCCAGCAGCTTCTCCTTGAGGCCGCCGATCGGCAACACCTCGCCGCGCAGCGTGATCTCGCCGGTCATGGCCACGTCACCGCGCACCGGGATGCCGGTGAGCACGGAGATCATCGCGGTGCAGATGCCAATGCCGGCGCTGGGCCCGTCCTTGGGCGTGGCCCCTTCCGGCAGGTGCACGTGGATGTCGTTCTTCTGGTAGAACTCCTCCGGGATGCCGAGCTTCTGCGAGCGGCTGCGCACCACGGTGAGCGCGGCCTGGATCGACTCCTGCATCACCTCGCCGAGCTTGCCGGTGGACACGATCTTGCCCTTGCCCGGCATCACCGCGCTCTCGATG
>DATBMG010000113.1:0-3645 GCA_036554965.1 Burkholderiales bacterium | reverse complement strand
CTGCAGTTCATGCTCGACCGCGGCGCGCTGCTGAAGAAGGGCAACCTGCAGCCCGACGTGGTGCCGCTGGCGCGCATCCCGTCCAACGGCGCGGAACGCAATCAGTGGGTCATCAAGCAGGTGCTCGACCTCGGCGTGTACGGGCTGATGTCGCCGCACATCCCGACACCCGGGGACGCGCGCGCGCTGGTGGCCAACTCGCGCTACCCGCAGAAGGCGGGCGCGCCGGACAACGATCCTCCGGGCGAGCGCGGCGTCGCGCCCGCCAACGCCGCGCGCTACTGGGGCACTTCCGTGCCTGAGTACTTCGAGCGCGCCGACGCCTGGCCGCTCGACCGCCGCGGCGAGATCGCGGTGATCGCGATGATCGAGAGCCGCGAAGGCGTGGACAACATCCGCGGCATCCTCACCCAGGCCAAGGGCATCGCCGCTGTGTTCATCGGCCCCAACGATCTGGCCACCTCGCTGGGCTATCCGGGGCAGACCGAGCATCCCGAGACCGAGAAGGCGGTACAGCGGGTGTTGGCCGTGACCAGGGAGCTGGGCGTGCCCTGCGGTATCCTGGTGACCCGGGCGAACATCGAAAAGCGCGTGCGCGAAGGCTTCCAATACCTGGTGCTCGCCGGCTCGCCGGGCGAGATCGAGGAGGCGATCCGCGTCGGCCGCAAGCTGTCCGGGCGCGAGTAGCGGCCGGCGAGGCGGGCGCGAAGCGCACATACTGCTTCCCCGTAGGAGCGTTGTCGCGCTTGCTGCTCGGATCGATTTCGTTGGTATTCTTGTGTCTTTAAGTCGCGCCTTAAGAGCGCAAAATGCCCGGCACTCTCGCAGCGGTATTCCTGTCCGTGCTCGCCTTCGTCGGCGGCCACTTCCTGCTGTCATGGCGGCCGGTGCGCGCCCGCATCGCCGGCGCCATCGGCGAGCCCGCCTTCAGCGCCGCCTACTCGGTGCTGATGGTGCTGATCCTGATCTGGATGGTCGCCGCCTATCGCGTGGCGCCGCCCCTGGTGCTGTGGGACCTGGGGCGCTGGGTCAACGTGGTACCGATCGTGGCGATGCCCTTCGCGCTGATGCTGGCGGTGACCGGACTCGCCTCGCGCAATCCCACCGCGGTGATGGGCGAGCGCTTCCTGCAGAAGGGCCTGCCGGTGGCCGGGATCTTCACCGTCACTCGCCACCCGTTTCTGGCCGGCGCGGCGCTGTGGTCGCTGGCGCACCTGCTCGCCAACGGCGACGCCGCCTCCGTGATGCTGTTCGGCGGCATGGCGGTGCTGTCCATCGGCGGCATGGCGGCGATCGACGCCAAGCGTGCGCTCAAGCTGGGCGCGGCGTGGCAGGAGTTTGCGGCGAAGACCTCGCGCATGCCGCTTGGGGCGGCGCTCGCCGGCAAAACGCAGCTGGACTGGATCGGGATCGGCGTCACGCGCCCGCTGATCGGCCTGATCCTGTACGTGGTGCTGTACATGTTCCACGACCGGCTGTTCGGCGTGCCGGTATTCGTTGGTTGATCCGGGCTAGACCAGCCAGGCGACCACGAAGATCAGCAGCATGATCGCGGCGAGCGCGAGCTTGGCCAGGCTGCCCAGCAGGAAGCCGATCCACGCGCCGAAGCCCGCACGGCCGGCGTCGGCGACATCGCCGCGCACCAGGAACTGACCCGCGGCCGCCCCTGCGAACGGTCCGACCAGCAGGCCGGGCAGGCCGAAGAAGACGCCGATCAGGGTTCCCAGCGCCGCGCCGAGGATCGCCGCGCGGCTCGCCCCGACGCGCTTGGCGCCCAGGCTGGCGGCTGCGGCATCGACCGCTAGCGACAGCAGCGCCAGCACTCCCAGGAGCAGCAGCACCGGCCACCCGACCTGCTGGAACCCGCCGATCCAGGCGGCTAGCACCAGCCCGGCGAACACCAGCGGCACCCCCGGCAGCAGCGGCAGCACCGTGCCCGCCATTCCCACCCCCACCAGCAGGGCGGACAAGATCCACAGGAGGATTTCCAAACGGTGTCTCCGCGTTGGTCAGAGGTAGGTCAGGGTCAGGCGCGGCTGTCGCCACCGGTGCCATTCACGTAGAATATGCTGCTTCGCATCGACCGGTGGCGACAACCGATGCCCAGCCGACCCGGCATGCGGCCGGAGTGCGTGGCCTGACCGCCGCACCTCCGGAGAGCCGAACTCGATCGACCATCGCCCAGGAAGCACGTTCATGAATCTTTCGCTCAAGCCGGCCATCGGCCTCTGCGTCTTGTGCCTGACCCTGGCCGCGCCCATGGCGCGTGCCGAGGGCGATCCGGCGCCCACCATCGAGCGCGAGCGCGCCATGCAGCGTTACAAGGACTGCCATTTCACCGACGAGATGGGGCAGTACCTGTACCAGTGCGTCAAGAAGAACGACGGGTTTGGCACCCATTGGTGCTACGACGAGACCCTGGAGACGTATTGCCCGGCCCAGGCCGCCGCGCGCAAGGCCGCGGAGAGCGCGGCCGAGCAGAAGCCCTCCAACTAGAGCGCGGTTACGGCTCGGTGCGAAAGGCCGCGCGACCCGCGGCCTTTCTGTTTGGCGCCGGGCCAGGACACGCTATACTGCTTATCGCTCCCCGCACGCCGGGGGGCGAAAGCATGTCTGACTTTCGACGTATCCGCGCTCCGGGTGCGTCGCGCCTAGGTCAATTCTGGCTAGGTCAATTCTGGCTAGGTCAATTCTGGGTAGGTTCGGGGTGAATTCGGCAAGCGCGTCACGCCGCGGGCCCCGCGGCAATCCCGGTCAAGGTCGCCGGCCATGAGCCCGCGCGCGGCCGTGCTGCGGCTGGCCACGCCGGCGGACGCCAACGACATCGCCGCGATGTCGCGCGATCTGATCGAGCACGGTCTGGGCTGGTCGTGGACGCGCGGGCGCGTGGCGAAGAACATCGCCCATCGCGAGACCGCCACCCTGGTGGCCTGCAGCGGCAGACGCGTGATCGGCTTCGCCATGATGTACTTCGGCGACGATCACGCGCACCTCAACCTGCTCGCCGTGCGGCCGGCGTATCAGCGCATCGGCGTGGGGCGGCGCATGGTCGCCTGGCTGGTGGAGTCGGCAAAGGTCGCCGGCATCTCCGCCATCCACCTCGAGGTGCGCAGCAACAACACCGGCGCGCGCCGCTTCTATCGCTCGCTCGGCTTCCAGGAGGTGGCGCTGCTGCCGCGCTACTACAGCGGCGTGGAGTCGGCGATCTGGATGGCGCGCGACCTGCGGGCGCGCACCACCAGCGCGCGCCTCTAGTTCGCGGCCGGGCGGCGCCCGCCGCCGTACGCGCAACCCCTCGCGAGGTGGTTCTGGATCGGCCGTCAGGTCGCCTTGAACGGTGTGTGCTCGTTCAGCTCGTCCAGGTAGTGCACGATGCCCTGCGCCTCGCGGTCGAGGAAGCGCTCCACTGCTTGCGCGAACTGCGGGTGCGCCAGCCAGTGCGCTGACACCGTGCGCACCGGCAGCAGGCCGCGCGCGAGCTTGTGCTCGCCCTGGGCCCCGCCTTCGAACAGCTTCACGCCGCGCTCGATGCAGAACTCGATCGCCTGGTAATAACAGGTCTCGAAGTGCAGGCCCGAGTGGTACTCGGTGGCGCCCCAGTAGCGGCCGTAGAGCGTGGCGCCGCCGAGCACGTTCAGCGCGCTC
>DATBMG010000042.1:0-31125 GCA_036554965.1 Burkholderiales bacterium | reverse complement strand
TCAGCGCGACTGCATCGTGGCTGGATGGATTGCGCCGAGCTCTGCGGCGCGGCGGAACGCGTCGTCGGCTACAACGCTATCACCGAGCTGCGTGGCTGCCTTGCCGAGCGCCATCCAGGCGTGCGCATCCGACGGCGCCGTTTCCGTCCAGTTGCGGGCCATCGCCGCCAACTCCTCCCAGCGACCGTCGGCCTCCAGCGCGCCGGCTTTCAGGAATGCGGGTTGGCGGCCAATCTCGTCGGCCCAGAACGGCACGCCCTCGAGCGGAGCGACTGGCGCCGCGGGGGCGGCCTCCAGGTCCTTCAACCACTCCACCGGTACGGCGAAGTAGTCGGTCTTGTCTTTCGACACGCGGAAGAACGTGAGGATGCCCACCAGGCGCCCGTCCTGGTCGAACAGGCCGCCGCCGGAGGCGCCGTGCGTGAAGGCGGCTGTGGTGCGCACCACCATGCCGCCGTCGTGCTCGTACAGCTCGGCGACCTCCCCCGGCTGATAGCTCAGGCCGTTGCCGGCGTTGTAGCCGATCGCGAACACCGGGTCGCCGACTTTCAGCTCGCGGCTGGCGCCGATCGCAGCGCCGGTGCGGTTAAGCTCGGGGAAGTACAGCGTGCACAGATCGTGGCCGACAGTGGCCGCTTCGAGCGTCGCGCTAGGTGCGCCGCCACCCCAGAACAGCTGCACGCGCTTGGCGCGCAGCGTCACGTGACAGTTGGTGACCACCGTGCCGTTGGGCAGAGCCACGCCCGAGCCCATGTGGAAGCGGCCCTCGGCGCTGACCCCGACGATCTGCAGCATATTCGGACGCGCCTGCTGATACACCGCGAACCCGTCGAGGGCCGCGGCGGGTGCCGCAATGCTTGCGAGCAGGGCCGCGGCGATCGATGTCCTGAACAACATGGATACTCTCCTGCTGTTATCGAGAATATCCTCCCCCGCGCACCTGCGCTTCTGCCCGCGCATGCACCGCCGCGGGCAGCGATGCCCCACTGCGGTGCGCTACGGCCTGCGGCAGCCGGTGCTAGGGGCGTAGCTTGCTTCGGATTCATCGCGATTTTTTGCCTGCGGCTCACGCCGGCGACGGCGACAGGCAGACGCCCTTGTCACACACTACGGCAAGATGCATGCCTTTCTGAAGGCCTCAGCCCACCAAAGGTTCCCCACCGTGCACGCATGACGCCGGGCTGATGGCGCGGACTCGCTGAGACGGACACCTGGGCCGCGGGGCCGATCGGGCTGAAAGTCTGCAGCAGCGCGCCGATATTGAGGCAATCCCAGGGGCCCGAAGGAGGTCCAAGATGCTCCGATTGCCGGTTGCACTGCTCGTGCTCGGCCTGTTGCCCGCCTGCGACCGGCTGTTCGGCCGCGACGAGGATGCCGTGCGCCAGGCCTACCAGAGCTACCGCGAGGCGATGATGACCAACAATCTCGCCAAGCTGAAGACGCTGGTAGCACGCGACAAGGCGCGCGAGCTGGAAGCGCCCGAGGCCGCGGAGGTGCTGCAGATGGCGAGCGCCCTTTACCCCGAAGGCGCGCAGGTGGCGAGCATCCAGCTGAACGGCGGCGAGGCGACGCTGCAGCTCACCGGGCGCATGCAGGGTGGTACCGCCCAGGGCAGCGTGCGCCTGGTGAAGGAAGACGGCGCCTGGAAGGTGAGCCAGGAGGACTGGCAGATCCAGATCAGCATGAGTACCGAGCCTGGCCCGGCGGCCGCGCAGGAGCCGCAGCTGCCATCCAACGCTGTGCGGCCAGCGGACTACGCCGTCCTCCTCGGTCGGTGGCAGGGCGGGGAGGGCGGGGCGAACGACTGGACGCTGACCTTCGGCCAGGGCTACGCAGTGACCGGACAGCATGCCTCCGGGGCGTACTACAGCGGGCAGGCGGCGATCTTCTGGGACCTCGGAGCGACCGCAGACGGCATCCGCGTGCCCCCCGGCTGGGGCGTGCTGGACGTGCAGATCGCGCAGGCCTCCGAGCCGCGGCACGTCGGCCAAGTGTCGCTGGGCACCTTCAGCAAGCAGGGCGACATGCTGAAGTTCTGTGGCAGCGAGCCGGGCGCGCACGTGCGCACTCCGTCCTTTGAAACACCGCCGTCGGGTGTACGCTGCCTGACGCTGGCCCGCGTCGGTGACGCGGAGGCGGCGCCCGCGCCGGCGGCCGCCCCGGCGCCCGCACCCGTGATGGCGCGCCAGGAGAGCGATGGCGCGACCGGTCAGGCCGAGGTGGTGCTCGACGGCGTGCCGCAAACCTACCCACTGTTCGGCGGGTTCGTCTCCGACACCCGCTTCGCAGACCCGCGCCGTGCGACGATCCAGTTCAAGCCGGCGGATTGGGGCAGCGTCTCCGGGCTGCGCCTGACCCTGGACGCCACGGTGACCGGCCGCCACTACGCTGACGGCAAGGCGATCAACGACATGATGTTCAATGGTGCCGAGGTGCAGGTCGGGCAGGATGGCGGCCGCGGGCGCGCCGCGGTGCTCCACTGGATCGCCGACGGCGGACAGGTGTTTCCGCCCAAGGAGGGCTGCACAATCGAGATCCTGTCGCCCTACACCGGCCAGCCGGACAGCGTGTTCGAAGGCAGCATCTCCGGTTGCACGGTGCATTCCGCCGGCATCGATCGCCAGCTCGCCTCGGTCAAGTTCGCGATGCACGGCGCGCCCTCGCGCTAGGCACTGCGGCGCGGCTTCCCTGCGGGCGGCGGCCCCGTCGCCCCGGTGCTATCCTTTTCCGCTCGCTCGGGGGAGGAGCCGCATGAGCCGCATCAGCAGGATCGAAATCCACGTCTTCCAGTTCGACGCGCACAACCTGGGCGCGGTGCGCGGCGCGGGTGTGGGCGCCTTCGGGTACGCCAAGGGCGAGAAGACGCGCATCAGCAAGTACGCCGTGGCGATCATGACCGACAACGGCCTGCGCGGGGAGTATGTCACGCACTGGGTTGGCTCCTCGGCGGCGCTCGGCCAGACCCTGATGCTCGCGCCCTACCTGATCGGGCGCCAGGCCGAGGAGCGCGAGCAGATCTACGATGATCTGAAGCGCCAGGCGCGGCAGTTCGATCACATGGGCCACGGCCCGCTCGACATCGCGCTGTGGGATCTGCACGGCAAGAAGCTGGGCGCGTCGGTCTGCGAGATGCTGGGCGGTTACCGCAAGCGCCTGCCGGCGTACGCCAGCACCTACCACGGCGACCGCAACGGCGGGCTGGACAGCAAGGAGGCCTTTGCGGCGTTCGCGCAGCGCTGTTACGAGATCGGCTACCGCGCCTTCAAGATCCACGGCTGGAACGACGGCAACCCGCGCGAGGAGGCGGAAAACCTGCTGCACGTGCGCAAGGCGGTGGACGACAGGATGAACCTGATGATCGATCCGGCCTGCGAGCTGCGCACCTTCGCCGACGCGCTGTACGTGGGCCGCGCCTGCGACGAGGCCGACTACTTCTGGTACGAGGATCCGTTCCGCGATAGCGGCACCTCGGCGTTCGCGCACAAGAAGCTGCGCGAGATGATCAACACCCCGATCCTGCAGACCGAGCACGTGCGCGGCGTGGAGCCCAAGGCCGACTTCCTGATCCAGGGCGGCACCGACTTCCTGCGCTCCGATCCCGAGTACGACATGGGTATCACCGGCGCCATGAAGATCGCGCATCTGGCCGAAGCGCTGGGCGTCGACGTCGAGATCCACGCCTGCGGTCCCGCGCAGCGCCACTGCATGGCCGCCACCCGCAACAGCAACTACTACGAGGTGGCGTTGGTCGGCCCGGACACCCCCAACGCCGTGCCGCCGGTGTACAAGTGCGGCTACAGCGATCAGCTCGACTGTGTCGGCAAGGACGGCTGCGTGCCGGTGCCAACGGGGCCGGGGCTGGGCGTGGAGTACGACTGGGAGTTCATCGTCAAGAACCGGGTGGCGTTGCACGAGTTCGCGTGAACCCGCCCGGCGACAGCCGCGCGCTGGGTCGGCGGCGAGTCACTCCGAGCCCTTGCGGTAGAGGCCCTTGCAGCGCTGCAGTTCGGCGCGACTGGGGCGCGGATGCGCATCCATGTCGTCCGTCGAACCGCTGGCGCTCATCAGCGAACCCGGCTTGGGCGAGTGGCCAACGCCCACCGCATGTCCGAACTCGTGCATCAGGACCGTGCGCAGCTCGACCGTGGTTCGAACGGTCTGCGGAACCAGGACGATGTCGACTTCGACCGCCTGTCCATTCTCGACCCAGGGCAGCGTCACGCCGCCGGGGTCTCCGAAGGGTACCGCGTTGTACAGACCGCGCCCCCACCCGACCACGTTCACGCCGTCGCGCACGCCGGGTGCCGCAGTGGTCGATGCGAGATACGTGATGGTGACGCCGCAAGGCGCCCATGCCCGTGCCGCCTCCTCGCCGGCCTCGATAATGCGCGCGCTGCTCACCAGCGGCGGGGCGCCAGCGTGATTGTAGTACCAGCGCAACTCGCCGGTGTGCAGCGGCGCGAGCTCGAGCTGGCCATCGGCGCCCGCTGTTGCGACTGACGGCGGGAACCCCGTCAGCGCACACGCTAGCAGTGCAATCAGGGGGGCCGCGTGGCCGGCTCGATGCAGCCGGAACAGCACCGTCAGTACCCGGCGCTTTGCAGCATCGCATCCAGCCGGCCGGCGTCGTAGCCGTCCATGCGCTGGCTGCCCACCAGGATCATCGGCACGCCGCGCCCGCCGAGCGAAGCGAATTCGCGGCGGCCGCTGTCCGAGGCCTCCACATCGATCTCGTCGAACGCGACCTGGCGTGCCGCGAGCTGCGCCTTGGCCTTCTTGCAGTAGCCGCACCAGGTGGTGGTGTAGATGCGCACTCGCTCCTTGGCCGCAGGCGGGCCGCCCTTCAGCGCCGACACCACCGCCGGGCCGCTGATCGAGTTCACCTTGATCTTGACCTGCGCGGCCTTCCGATCGGAGGGCGGGCTGTCCGAATAGTGGACGCGACCGTCGGCATCTGTCCACTTGTACACTGCCGCGGCGGCGGGCAGGGTACAGGCGCCGACGGCCAGCAGCATCAGCAAATGCAAGCGCGACATGGGTGCTCCATGCATGACCTGAGCCCCAGGCGATGCAAGTCGCAGGCCCGAACTGCGGGCAGTCGTTCAGGTCGATGTCGCGCGCGCCACCACCTCGCACACGCGATCCATCTGCGCGTCGGTCAGCATCGGGAACATCGGCAGCGACAGCACCTGCGCCGCCGCCTGCTCCGAATGCGGCAGGCGCAGCCCCTCGCAGGACGCTCGATAGACCTCCTGCCGGTGCAGCGGGATCGGGTAGTAGATCATCGAGCCGATCTGCGCCGCGTCGAGCGCCGCCTTGATCGCGTCGCGCCGGGCGCTCTTGATGGTGTACTGGTGGTACACGTGCAACCCGCGGCCGTGCTCGTGGGGTGTGACCACGCCGCTGCCCTGCAGGCGTCGGTTGTAGCCCAGGGCCTTTTCCCGCCGCAGCGCGCTCAGGCGGTCCAGATGCCCGAGCTTTACGCGCAGGATCGCCGCCTGTATCTCATCGAGCCGGCAGTTGTAGCCGACGACGTGGTGATGGTAGCGCTCGCGGCTGCCGTGGTTGCGCAGCACCCGCATCTCCTCGGCGAGGTTCGTATCGGAGGTGACCACCATGCCGCCATCGCCGTAGGCCCCGAGGTTCTTGCTCGGATAGAAGGAGAAGCAACCGGCCGCACCGAGGCTGCCGCAGCGCTTGCCGCCCCAGTCGGCGCCGATCGCCTGCGCGCAGTCTTCCACCAGGGCGGCGCCGCGCCGGTCGCACAGCGCCTTCAAGCGATCCAGATCGGCGCACTGGCCGAAGAGATGGACGGCCACCACCGCGCGGGTGCGCGGGGTGAACGCCCGTTCCACCGCCGCCACGTCAAGGTTGAAGGTGTCCGGCTCGATATCCACGAACACCGGCGTGGCGCCGGTGTAGGAGATCGGCTCGGCGGTGCCGATGAAGGTGAAGGACGGGGCGATCACCTCGTGGCCGGGGCCGATGTCGAGCGCGCGCAGCGCAAGATGGATGGCGTCCGTGCCGTTGGCGACCGCCACGCCGTGCTGCGCGCCGCAGTATTGTGCCACCTCGCGCTCCAGGGCCTGCATCTGGGGCCCGAGGACGAACTGGGTGGACTGCAGCACGCCGCGCAACGCGTCGGTGAGCGCCGGCTCGAACAGAGCGTACTCGGCCTTCAGGTCGAGCATCGGAATGGGGGCGTTCGCGGGCGGCGCGTTGCTCACAGTTCCTTGTCCTGGGTCACGGAGCTGAGGGTCACGTTCATCTGGCGGCACACCTCCAGCGCCACCTCCAGGGCGCGCCGCCCGTCCTCGCCGGAGACCGGCGGCGGCTGGCCGGTGCGCACCGCCTCCAGGAACGAGCGGATCTCGGCGAGCAGCGGGTCGGCCTTCTCGAACTGCTGCTCGGCGGAGACGATGCGCGGCATGCCGTCGGGGCCGATGCCGGAGCCGTCCTTGCGCACCGTGCGCACGTGGAAGTTCTCGCAATCGACGGAGATGTACTGATCGGGCTGGAAGATGCGCAGCTTGCGCAGCGACTGCTGGCTCACGCGGCTGGCCGAGACGTCGGCCACGCAGCCGTCGGCGAACTCGATGCGGGCATTGGCGATGTCCACCGCCGGGGTGAGTACGGGAAAGCCGCTGGCACGCACCGCCGTGATCTCGCTGCGTGCGAAGCTCAGGATCAGGTCGATGTCGTGGATCATCACATCCAGCACCACGTTCACGTCGATTCCGCGCGGCTTGAAAACCGCCAGCCGATCGGACTCGATGAACAGCGGCCGGGTGATCTGGTCGCGCACGGCGAGGATCGCCGGATTGAACCGCTCCAAATGCCCGACTTGGAACACGCGCGCGCGACGCGCGGCCACCTCCACCAACTCCGCAGCCTCCTGCACGGTGCGCGTGACCGGCTTCTCCACCAGGATGTGCACGCCGGCCTCGAGGCAGGTCTTGGCCACTTCGTAGTGCAGCTCGGTGGGCACCACGATCGAGGCGACGTCGATGCGCGCGAGCAGCGCGCGGTAATCGGTGAACGCGCGTGCCCCCACTGCATGGGCGACCGCGGCGGCGCGCTGCGCATCGATGTCCACCACTCCCTCAAGGGTGGCCCCGTCGAGGGCCGCGTACTTCTGCGCGTGAAAGTTGCCGAGGTAGCCGGCGCCGATCACCGCGGCGCGCAAGGGCTTGAACATGGGGCTTGAGGTTGGCGGGGTCGGAGTGAATGTGAGTGAAGCCGGGGCTCCAGCAGCCGCCGGCCGGAAAGCGGTAGGATAACCGAACGCGGGGCGGTCCAGCCGGGCAGCCAGGTTCCATTTGACGCCGGGGCGCCGTTTGACCTGGATCAGGTGCTTCGCCGCAGGGACGCGGCATGCTGCGACTTGTCCCCCACAGGAGATCGATCATGAGCCAGCAAGACATGTCGAACGAGCAAATCCGCGAAGCGGCCAGCGCGTCGATGGCCGCAGGCGACAACATCCGCGAGCGCGTCCGCGAGCTCACGCTGCAGGCGTTGCAGTCGCGCCGGTTGGACTTCTCGGCGATGCGCGAGGTCATGACCTCGCTGACGCAGGGCATCAGCCTGGGCGCCGAGCGCCGCGGCCATGACGTGCGGCAGGCGCTGTCCGAGGCCTTCGCCGGCATGGACCAAGCGATGAGCAAAGCCGCGCAGGCCTCCAGCCTGGCGCTCAAGGAGCTGGCCGCGCGCGGTCGCGACTTTTCGGACAACGAGCTCAAGCAGGGGCTCGAGCGCATGCGCCAGATGGAGGGCGATTTCCTGGACAGCGTGCGCCAGGTGTCGCAGTCGGCCAGCGGCAGCGTGAAGAGCGAATGGCAGGAGCTGATCGCGCATGCGCAGCGCGCCGGCACCGATACCGGGCGGGTGATCTCTCAGACCGCGCGCGATTTCTCCGCGCGCATGACGACCACCGTGAGCGAAGGCGCGATCGCCGGCGTGGAAGCCGCGCGCCAGTTCGGCGAGCGCTTCGCCGCGGCCACCAGCGGCATGCTGGCGGGAATGTCGGAGGCGCTGCGGCCGGACAAGGACAAGGAAAAGAGTAAGGAAAAGAACAAGAAGGCGTGATTGAAAGTCACGCGGTCGCACCGGCAGCCGTCGCCGCGTCGCTCAGCTTCTCCTGCAGCTCGGCTGCTTTGAACGGCTTGGCCAGGAAGTCGTTCATGCCGGCCGCCAGGCACAGCTGGCGATCGCTCTCCATGGCATTCGCGGTGAGCGCCACGATGTAGGGCTGGTGCGCGAGCTGCATCTGCCGGATGGCGCGGGTGGCGGTGAGCCCGTCCATCCGCGGCATCTGCATGTCCATCAGCACCAGGTCGTAACCGGCGCCGACCTTCTCCAGCGCTTCCTGTCCGTTCTCGGCGAGGTCGGCCTGGCAGCCGAGCTTCTGCAGCATGCCCAGGGCCAGCATCTGGTTGACGGCGTTGTCCTCGACCAGCAGCACGCGCAGGCCGGCCGCCGTCTTCAGCGCGACGTCCGCCAGCAGACGCCTCTCCAGCGTCGGCTCGGCCGCCGTGCACGGGATGCGGAAGGTGAAGATCGAGCCCTGGTGGCGCTTGCTCTCCACCCCGATCACCCCGCCCATGCCCTCGACCAGCTTCTTGCAGATCGCCAGGCCCAGCCCGGTGCCGCCCTGGCGGCGGGTGATGGAGCTGTCCACCTGGGAGAATTTCTCGAACAGGTGCTCGACGCGATCCGGCGGGATGCCGATGCCGGTGTCGTGCACCTGGCATACCAGCACCTGCGCGTTCTGCTGCATGTGCATGGCTACGCGCACGCCGCCATGCTGAGTGAACTTGATGGCGTTGCCCACCAGGTTGGTGAGGATCTGCTTGATCCGATGCAGGTCGCCCATCATCCACTCCGGCACGTCGGCGGCGATCTCGGTGTCGAGGTACAGGTCCTTCTTCTGCGCCTGCGCGCGCAGCAACTCGACGACCTCCTTGACGAGCGCGCGCAGATGCAGCGGACGCGTGTCCAGATACACCTTGCCGGAGTCGAGCTTGGACAGGTCGAGGATGTCGTTGATCAGCGCGAGCAGCGTTTCACCGCTGCTCTGGATCGCCTCCACGTAGCGGCACTGCTCTTCGGTCATCTCCGTCATCTGCAGCAGCTGCGCGGTGCCGAGCACGCCGTTCATGGGCGTGCGGATCTCGTGGCTGACCACCGCCAGGAACTCGTTCTTGGCGCGTAGCGCCTCCTGCATCGCGCTGAGCGCCTCTTCCATGGCGCGCGTGCGCTCCTGGACGGCGAGCTCCAGCCGCGCGGTCTGTCCCAGCAGGCGCTGGTTCGCCTCGTGCAGCTCCTGGCCCTTGTGCTCGAGCAGCTGCTCGGCTTGCTTGCGGGCCTGGCGCTCGCGCTCCACGCGCCGCAGCAGGATCTCCGTCTCCGCGCTGGGTGCGGCGCCCGCGCTGCGTGCGCCGGCGGCCGTGGTGGTCGCCGTGCCCAACGCCCCGGCAGGCGCGCCAGCGGACACTTTGGTGTTGCCGCTCATCGGCGCTCCAGGACGAAGCGCACCCGGCTGCCGGCCTCGGCGGCGAGGTTCTCGCGCGCGATGGACAATGTCTCGCCGTAATGACGTGCGCATGCGCCGATCAGGCCTTCGGCCAAGTCGGCGAAATGACGCGGCGATTCGTACAGCAGCACCATCGAGTTGTGCTTGCGCTCCAGCACCGCGAACCGGGGCAGCTCGGCGTCGGCGTAGAGCTTGCGCACCTCGCGATGGATGACCGCGTCCAGGCCTTCGAGGAAATCGAAGCTGCACTTCGGCGCCTCGAACAGCGCCGGGAAAGCGGCCACGAAGCGGTTCATCAGGTGTTCGCCGAAGTCGCGCAGCAGGTCGGGTACGGGCGCGCCGCAGATCTTGGACAGCTCCACCAGCAGGCTCCACATCTCGGCGTGGTCGTAGGTGCCCACCGCGGTGTAGCTGCCGCCAGAAGGCAGCCGCGCGGCCTGGATCATCTGATCGAGCGTCGCCGGCGAGTAGCGCGCCTCGACCATCTCGACGAACTCGGTGAAGACGATGCCTTTCATGGCTGCCGGCGGAGGACTTCCGCTCACTATCGGCCCCACCCCGCGGGACTTGAGCGCCGCCGCATGACTGCCCGTCGCGGCGGACCGGCGCGACGAGCCGCTGCGGGTGCAAGGCGGGCGTTCGGCACAATCGACCCGGGCCTTTGCGATAATCCGCCCATGCTGATGGAAACCCTGCAGGCCATGCGCGACCTTCCGCGCCTGCACGAGATCACGCTGGTGCTGATCCGGCACGGCTTCGGCGACCTGGTGCGCCGCGCGGGAGTGGCTGGCCTGCTGGAGCGCGCGGGGCAGGTGCTGCGCTGGGGGGCGCGCGCGCAGGTCGCGCAGCTCACTCCGCCGCAACGCGTGCGCATGGCGCTGGCCGAGCTGGGGCCCACCTTCGTCAAGCTCGGCCAGGTGCTCGCCACCCGCGTGGACCTGTTCCCGCCGGACTGGATCGCCGAGTTCGAGACGCTGCAGGCCAATGTCCCGCCGGTTGCCTTCGACACCTTGCTGCCGGAGATCGAGCGGGCGCTGGGCCGCTCGCCGCTGGAGCTGTTTCGCGAGCTCGAGCGCGAGCCGCTGGGCGCCGCCTCCATAGCGCAGGTGCACGGCGCCAAGCTGCTCGACGGCACGCCGGTGGTCCTGAAGGTGATGCGCCCCGGCATCCGCCCCAAGGTCGAAGCCGACCTGCGCATCCTCGGCCACCTCGCCGCGATGGTGGAGGCGGAGATGCCCGAGGCGCGCCGCTTCCAGCCGGTGCAGATGGTTGCGGAGTTCCGCCGCTCCCTGCATCGCGAGCTCGATCTCGCGCTCGAAGCGCGCGCTCAGGAACGCTTCGCGCAGAACTTCGCCGACGACCCCAACGTCCTCATTCCGCGCATCTACTGGGAGTACACGCGCGAGACTCTCAACGTGCAGCAACGCGTGGTCGGCATTCCGGGAAACGATCTCGCGTCGGTGGATGCCGCCGGGCTCGACCGCGCGCTGCTCGCCCGGCGCGGCGCCGACGCGGTGCTGAAAATGATCCTGGTGGACGGCTATTTCCACGCCGATCCGCATCCGGGGAACGTCTTCTATCTGCCGGGCAACCGCCTGGCGATGATCGATTTCGGCATGGCGGGCAGGCTCACCGAGCGGCGCCGGCTGCAGATCGTGGAGATGCTGTGGGCGGTGGCGCGGCGCGAGGAGTCGGGCATCGTGGAGGTGCTGCTCGAATGGGTAAGCGACGCCGACGTGGACGAGGCGAGGCTCGCGGCGGACGTCGGCGAGATGCTCCTCGACTACGAGCACCTGGCGCTAAAGGACCTGCGGCTGGGCACTCTGCTGCAGGACATCGTCGGCGTGATACGCCGTCATTCGATCGTGCTGCCGGCCGATCTCGCGCTGCTGTTCAAGGCGCTCATCACCCTCGAGGGGCTGGGCCGCCAGCTCGACCCCGAGTTCCGCCTGGTGGAGCATCTGACGCCCTTCCTCATGCGCCTGATGCGCACGCGTTACCGCCCGCGCGCGCTGCTCAAACGCGGGCGCGAGCGGTTACTGGAAATCGCCTCGCTGGTGTCGGGCATGCCCGAGGACCTGCGGCGGCTGGTGAAGGAGGCGCGCCGCGGGCGCATGAAGATCGAGCTCGACCTCAAGCGCCTCGATCATTTCGGTCATCAGCTCGACCGCAGCGCCAACCGGCTGACGGTGGGCATCATCACCGCGGCCCTGATCGTCGGCTCCTCCATCGTGATGACCGTGGAAGGCGGGCCGACCCTGTTCGGTTTGCCTCTGTTCGGCTTTCTCGGCTTCCTGCTTGCGTTCCTGGCGGGGATCGGGCTCTTGGTGTCGATCTGGCGGTCGCGGCGGGAGTAAGCGGCCGCCCCGGGCGCGGCCGCAAAAAGGCGCACGGTGCTTGCTTTTCGTCTTCTCGACCCTATTGGATTGGGATACCGGAACCTGAGAACCCAGGGTCCAGGATAGCGCGGGGCCCTCCGGTATAATCCTTGGTTTTTGCACGCTTTCGAGGGATGAGATGCCGATCTACGAATACCGCTGCGGCAGCTGCGGATTTGAGAAGGAGTATCTGCAGAAGCTGTCCGATCCGCCCATCACCGACTGCCCCACCTGCGGCAAGCCCGCGATGACCAAGCTGGTGTCCGCCGCGGGCTTTCAGCTCAAGGGCACAGGCTGGTACGCGACCGACTTCAAGAACGGCTCGCGCAAGCCGCCGGGGGATCGAGGAAAGGGCGGAGCGCCCGGCGGCAGTGAAGGATCCGGGACCGGAGACGCCAAGAAGGACACGCCGAAAGCCGACTCGGCCGCGGCGCCGGCCTGCGGCACCGGGGCCTGCCCGGCCTGCCAATAGGCGCGGCGTTGAAGAAGTACTTCGTCACCGGCCTGCTGATCTGGACCCCCCTGGCGATCACGGTCTGGGTGCTGAACCTGATCGTGACGACCATGGACCAGACGCTCTGGTTGCTGCCCGAGTCGCTGCGCCCGAGCGCCTGGCTGGGGGTGCACATCCCCGGCCTGGGGTTGCTGCTTTCGCTGCTGGTGGTGCTGCTCACCGGCGTGCTGGCCGCCAACATCATCGGCCAGCGGCTGGTGCAGATGTGGGAGGGGATGCTGGCCCGCATTCCCGTAGTGAAGTCGATCTACAACAGCGTGAAGCAGGTCTCCGACACGCTGTTCGCCAGCACCGGGGAAGCGTTCCGCAAGGCCGTGCTGGTGCAGTATCCGCGCGAGGGCGCCTGGACCATCGCCTTCCTGACCGGCGTGCCGGGCGGCGACGTGGCCACCCACTTGCGCGGCGACTATGTGA
This sequence comes from Burkholderiales bacterium, assembly GCA_036554965.1. Lineage (GTDB taxonomy): Bacteria > Pseudomonadota > Gammaproteobacteria > Burkholderiales > SHXO01 > SHXO01. The sequence continues at coordinate 18,287 of DATBMG010000042.1, read as the reverse complement.
GCGTGTATGTACCGACCACGCCCAACCCGACCTCCGGCTTTTTCCTGATGTTGCCGCGGGCGGAAGTGATCGAGCTGGACATGAGCGTGGATGCGGCCCTCAAGTACGTCATCTCCATGGGGGTCGCGGCGCCTGCGCCGGCCGTGCGCAAGGCGCCGGCGCGCAAGCCGGTCGTGACGCCCTGAGCGTGCGAGCCGATCCTGCCCCGCGGACGCTGCGCCTGCGGTGATAACCATTCGAACAATCCTGTTGCCTACCCGATGCGCACCGACTACTGCGGGCTGATCGACAAACGCCACCTCGGCCGGAGCGTTACGCTGTTCGGCTGGGTCCACCGCCGTCGCGATCACGGCGGTGTGATCTTCATCGACTTGCGCGACCGCGAGGGACTGGTGCAGGTGGTGGTCGATCCCGACACGCCGGAGACCTTCGCCACCGCGGACCGGGCGCGCGGCGAGTACGTGCTGAAGGTCGAGGGCCGCGTCCGCCCGCGCCCGGCGGGCACCGTCAATCCGAACCTGGTGAGCGGCGAAGTGGAGGTGCTGGCGAAGGACATCGAAGTGCTCAACGCCTCGCTCACGCCGCCGTTCCAGTTGGACGAGGACGGGCTCGGCGAGAACGTGCGCCTGGAGCACCGCGTGATCGACTTGCGCCGCCCCGAGATGCAGCGCAACCTGCGGCTGCGCTACCGGGTGGCGATGGCGGTGCGCCGCCACCTCGACGCCGAAGGCTTCCTCGACATCGAGACCCCGATCCTCACCAAGTCCACGCCCGAGGGGGCGCGCGACTTCCTGGTGCCCAGCCGGATGCACGCGGGCGAGTTCTATGCCTTGCCGCAGTCGCCGCAGCTGTTCAAGCAGCTGCTGATGATCGCCGGCTTCGACCGCTACTACCAGATAACGCGCTGCTTCCGCGACGAAGACCTGCGCGCCGACCGCCAGCCCGAGTTCACCCAGATCGACGTCGAGACTTCGTTCCTCGGCGTGCCCGAGATCACCGAACTGATGGAGCGCATGATCGTCGCGGTGTTCAAGGAGGTGATGGCGATCGATCTGCCCACTCCGTTCCCGCGCATCACTTATGCGCAAGCGATGTCCACGTACGGCTCGGACAAGCCCGACCTGCGCGTGCCGCTGACGCTCACCGAACTCACCGACGTGATGAAAGAGGTGGAATTCAAGGTGTTCAGCGCTGCAGCCAATTCACCGGGCGGACGCGTCGCCGCGCTGCGCGTTCCGCGCGGCGGCGAACTCACACGCAGCGAGATCGACACCTACGGCGAGTTCGTCGGCATCTACGGCGCCAAGGGACTCGCTTACATCAAGGTCAACGATGTCGGCCGCGGCCGCGAAGGGCTGCAATCGCCGGTCGTCAAGAATCTGTCGGACGCCGCGCTGCGGGCGATCGCGCAGCGCACCGGCGCCGAGAACGGCGACCTGATCTTCTTCGGCGCCGACAAGGCCAAGGTGGTAAACGAATCGCTCGGTGCCCTGCGCGCCAAGATCGGCCACGAGCGCGGCTTCGCGCAGGCCGGCTGGCGGCCGCTGTGGGTGTTGGAGTTCCCGATGTTCGAATGGAACGAGGACGAGAAGCGCTGGGACGCGCTGCATCACCCGTTCACCTCGCCCATGGAGGGCCATGAGAGCCGGCTTGACGGCGATCCCGGCAAGGCGCTGTCCAAGGCCTACGACATGGTGCTGAACGGCTGGGAAATCGGCGGCGGCTCGGTGCGCATCCACCGCCAAGAGGTGCAGGCCAAGGTGTTCTCGGCGCTCAACATCCGGCCCGAGGAGGCGCGCGCCAAGTTCGGTTTCCTGCTCGATGCCCTGCAATACGGCGCCCCGCCTCACGGGGGGATCGCCTTCGGGCTGGACCGCATCGTCGCGCTGATGGCCGGCGCGCAGTCGATCCGCGACGTGATCGCTTTCCCCAAGACCCAGCGCGGCCAGTGCCTGCTCACCCGGGCGCCCAGCCCGGTGGACGAGCGCCAGCTGCGCGAGCTGCACATCCGCGTGCGCGCGCCGGAGAAGACGTGACCGGAAAAAGCCAACCGCAGCGCAGAGGGCGCTCAGATCTCCTCCGGCGACAAACCCCTCCTCAGAGGAGGATCTCGCTTCTCGTTGCGCCCCTCTGCGCCTGTGCGGTCAGGCCTCTAGCGCCTTTGCGTCTCCGCGGTTGAGCACTTGAAATACAAGATCCCGAGATCGGTGCTGGTGGTGGTGCACACGCCCGACCTGCAGGTCCTGCTGCTGGAGCGCGCCGACCACCCCGGCTTCTGGCAGTCGGTCACCGGCAGCCAGCACGAGGGCGAGACGCTGGAGCAGACCGCGGTGCGCGAAGTGGCGGAGGAGACCGGCGTGGACGCCACCCGCTACCGGCTGCTCGACTGGGAGGTGCGCAACGACTACGAAATCTACCGCGAGTGGCGCTGGCGTTATGCGCCTGGCGTCACGCACAACACCGAGCACGTGTTCGGCCTCACCCTGCCGCACCCGATCGAGGTGCGCATCGCCCCGCGCGAGCACCTCGCCTTTGTCTGGCTGCCCTGGCGCGAGGCGGCCGACAAGTGCTTCTCCTGGAGCAATGCGCGGGCCATCCGCAATCTGCCCGAAAAGGTAAGCTAAGCGTTCGAAGCGCGAAGCGTGAGATCCATGCCCAACCTGCACATCCTCACCTACAACATCCACAAGGGATTCCCGCAGTTCAATCGCCGCGTCTCGCTGCACGAGCTGCGCGACCGCCTGCAGTCGGTCGAACCCGACCTCGTCTTCCTGCAGGAGGTGGTCGGTTTCCATGCGCGCCACGCCGAGCGCCATGCCGAGTGGCCGACCTCGCCCCAGTACGAGTTCCTCGCAGACCAGGTGTGGCACGATTTCGCTTACGGCCGCAACGCGGTGGTGGACGACGCGCACCACGGCAACGCCATCCTGTCCAAGTTCCCCATCATGCGCTGGGACAACGAGGATGTCTCCGCCAACCAGCTCGAGCGACGCGGTCTGCTCCACTGCGAGATCGACATTCCCGGCTGGGAGCGGCGCCTGCACGCTATCAACGTGCACCTGGGCCTGCTGCGCGTTTGGCGCGACCGTCAGCTCCTGGCCCTGGTGCGTCGCATCGAGCGGTTGGTGCCGCACGATGCGCCCCTGATCGTGGCCGGCGACTTCAACGACTGGACGCGCAAGGCGAGCCGCCTGCTGATGCGCTCGCTCGACGTGAGCGAGGTGTTCGAGACCTACGGCCACGGCCCCGCGCGCAGCTTTCCCGCCATGCTGCCGGTGCTGCACCTGGACCGCATCTACGTACGCGGCTTCCGCATCAAGCTGGCCCACGTCCACCGTGGGCTGCACTGGTCACGCATCTCCGACCACGCCGCGCTTTCCGCCCTGCTGATGCGCGAGTAGGCACAAGGGTTGCTACGGGGATGGGTTGTTCTTTCCCCCCCGACCTGCGCACGTGTTCCCCCTGCCCAAGCGGCGTTCGGCGCCGGCCGCGCCGCGTGAAGAAGCCGACATCCTGGCCACGCCCATCGAGCCGGCCCCGATGCTGTGGGTGCTGGGCAGCCTGTGCCAGATCTACCGCATCCCGTTCGACGCCAAGCTGGTCTTGCAGCGCTATGCGCCGCCCTATACGCTGGCCACTTTGTGCGAGGCGGGCGAGTCCCTGGGCCTCGCGGTCGGAGAGTGGCGCGAGGTGCGCACCTTCGCCGAGGTGGTGCTGCCCTGCGTGGCGCTGGTCAAGGCGCCAGCTGGGCGCCGCGCGGCCAACGACGAGGACACGCCCGCTCCGCTAGTGCCGGCCCTGCTTCTGAAGAGCGACGGCACGCGCTTTCTCTATTTCCGGGCCGGATCGGAGTCGGGCGAAACCGCGCCGGTGGCCGACTTCCCGCTGCTGTTCCAGTCCGCCATGCTTTCGGTCGGGCGAGCCCCGCAGGCGGCCAACGAGGCCGGAGCGGAAGAAGACAAGGTCGAGGCCCGGGCGCGCGGCTTCGGGTTCGGCTGGTTCGTGCCGGAGCTGTTCAAGCACAAGCACGTGTGGCGCGACGTGCTGCTGGCCTCGCTCTCGATCCAGCTGATGGCGCTCGCCACGCCGTTGTTCACCCAGGCGATCATCGACAAGGTGATCGTGCACCAGACGCACAGCACGCTGATGGTGGTGGCGTTCGCGCTGGGCATGTTCATGCTGTTCTCGGCGGCCATGACCTGGGTGCGGCAATACCTGGTGATCCACACCGGCAACCGGATCGACGCGGTGCTCGGCACGCACGTGTTCTCCCATATGCTGCGGCTGCCGCTGCGCTACTTCGAGCAGCGCCCCACCGGGGTGGTGGTGTCGCGGCTGCACGGCGTGGAGACGATCCGCGACTTCCTGTCCGGCGCGGCGGTGTCGCTGGTGCTGGACCTGCCGTTCCTGATCATCTTCGTTGCGGTGATGTTCCTCTACAGCTGGCAGCTCACGCTGGTGGCGCTCACCGGGCTCACCATCATCTCTCTGCTGAGCCTGGCCGCCACACCACTGTTCCGCAAGCGGCTCAACGACCAGTTTCTGCTGGGGGCGCGCAACCAGGCGTTCGTCACCGAGTACGTGAGCGGGATGGCGACGGTCAAGAGCATGCAGATGGAGCCGACCCTGGAGCGCCGCTACGGCGACTACCTGGCGAGCTACTTGAAGGCCGGCTTCCGGGCGCGTCAGCTCTCCAACACGATCAACACCTTGGCCAGCGCCGTCGAGCAGGCCATGACGCTGTCCATCCTGGTGGTGGGAGCGATCCTGGTGATGACCAATCCCGGTTTCACCATCGGCATGCTGGTCGCGTTCCAGATGTTCGCCAGCCGCATGTCGCAACCGATGCTGCGGCTGGTCGGTTTGTGGCAGGAGTTCCAGCAGGCCTCGGTCGCGGTCAAGCGCTTGGGCGACATGATGAACATCCCGACCGAGCCCTACGCCACCGTGCCCGCCCGAAGCCACCGCAGCGCCGGCCGGATCGACGTGATTTCGCTCGGTTTCCGCTATAGCGAGCAGCACCCCCTGATCTACCGCGACTTCGGCATGATCCTGCGGCCCGGCCAGCTCACCGCGCTGATGGGACCGTCGGGCTCCGGCAAGAGCACGCTCACCAAGCTGCTGCTCGGCTTCTACGCCCAGACCGACGGTCAGATCCTGCTGGACGGTCGCGATCTGCGCAACCTGTCCGCCAACGAGCTGCGCCAGGCCTTCGGGGTGGTACCCCAGGAGACGCTGCTGTTCTCCGGCACCATCTACGAGAACCTGATCATGGCCAATCCGCACGCCGCCTTCCCGGACGTGATCGAGGCCTGCCGCAAGGCCGAGATCCACGAGGTGATTGAAAGCCTGCCCCAAGGCTACCAGACGGTGATCGGGGAGCACGGCGTCGGCCTGTCGGGTGGGCAGCGGCAGCGCATCGCCATCGCCCGGGCGCTGCTCAAGCGTCCCGCCGTGCTGATCTTCGACGAGGCCACCAGCAACCTGGACGTGGAGACCAGCGAGCACTTCGCGCGCACCGTCAATCAGCTCAAGGGCTCCACCACCATTCTTTACATCGCCCATCAGCTCCCGCGCGGGCTGGCGGTGGACGCCATCGTGCGCCTCAGCGATCCCTCGCGTCCCGCCGTTTCTTCGGACAGCGCGGCACCGCTGCGGCCGCTTCCTCCGCAGATGCGTACGCCCGCGGTATCCGCGGCCGATCAGTAGGCGCTGTGACGCGCGGTTGACACTTCCGCCGCTCTTGCCCATCCGCGGCAGGAGTGACGGCGCGCGTCGGCCGGCAAGAGCGCCCGCGTAAAGGTTATTCACTTCTCCGCAACGATCTGCGACGCATGGTGGCGACGTCCGCAAGGCACTCTTGCGTCAACGTCACAGCCAGCTTTCAGCAGTGTCATGGTTCCGGCCATCTTCACCATGGTTCACAGATTCAGCAACTTAGTGGCATGCACCTTGCGCCCTGTCGGGCGTAAGCAACAGTTTTTGGCCTTCCGGAGCGAGAACCGGAGGTTCAGCAACGCGCCCGCGAGCGGGCTTGCGAGGCGCCGGCGGACGGAAATCGTGCAAAGGCGCAGTTGGAGACGAAGATGGCTACTGAACAAGTGACCGGAACCGAGTTCAACGACTGGCTCGACGGCGGCGACGGGGTCAACGAATACCAGGGCGGTCTGGGAGACGACTGGATCAACGGCGCGTCCGGCGAAAACACCATCGTCTTCAATTTGGGCGACGGCATCGACACCATCAGCTATGCGCCGCCGCGCGACTACCAGTTCGCCGGCTGGCTCGAGGAGATCGAGCGCGCGCTGGCGAGCGATGATTTCTCCAGCGCTACTTACGGCAATACGTACTTCGGAGGACTGGACTCTTCCCTGCTGCAGCGGCTGCCCTCCGGGACAGAGATGGCCAACGTGCTGCAGACACTCAGCACGCAGGTGTGGGACGAGGAAGCCGGTACGCTGACGCCCGGCACGGTCGACGGCGCCGCGGCGCAGGCCGCGTTCGAGCAACTCAGGGACTGGATCAACACGCCGGTCAGCAACGTGGTCAAGTTCGGCCCGGGCATCTCGCTCGCCGACCTGAGCGTGCAGGCGAGCGCCCCCAGCACCTTCGGCGCTCCGGCCATCTTCTCGATCGCCATCGGCGGCGATCAAGGGGTGGTGTTCAATATGGTGCCGCCCGACCTGGCGGCGGCGAGCAGCATGCCGACGGAAGTGCCGCCCATGGACATCAGGTTCGAGTTCGTGGATGAGAACGGGGAGGTCACGACCGCCACACTTGCGGAAGTCCTCGCCCTGTCCGACGGGGGTGTGGCCGGTTACAACACCGGCACGGACGAAGGCGAAGTCATCAACGGCAGCCTGGCCGACGATCAGATCTACGGCTACGGCGGCGACGACCACATCGACGGCGGCGCCGGGATGGACTTCATCTATGGCGGCAACGGCTTCGGTTTCGGCAGCGGCAACGACGTGATCGCCGGCGGTGCGGGCAGCGACATCATCTCGGGCGAGGACGGCGACGACGTCATCGCCGCCGGGCGCGACGGCGGCTCGGTGGGTGGTGGCGCCGGCGACGACGTCTACCTGTTCAACCTCGGCGACGGCGCCCTGTTCGTGGACAACACGCCGGGCATCGACGGCGGCGAGACGGACACGCTGTCCTTCGGCAAGGACATCGCCCCGGAGAACGTGATCGCCTACGTGGACGAGTTCGGCACCCTGACCCTGGCGGTGCAGGGCACCTCCGACCAGGTGCTGATCAACTGGTTCATGTGGGATTGGGACAACTCGGAATGGGATGTGCGCACCGACCAGGTGGTGCCGCGCGTGCAGTTCATCGATGCCTCGGGCAACGGGCGCGTGTACGATCTGACCGCGCTGGTGACCAGCCATCAGACCCAGCTGCTCGGCGCGACGGTGGACAACCCGGTGTTCTTGTTCGCCGGGGCGCCTGAGCTGGAAGGCGCGCCGTTGGCCGGTGGCGAGTACGCAACACGGTATGCCACGACCGGCAACATGTTCGACGTCCCGGCGCCGGTCAACCAGGCGCCGCAGGTCGGCACTACGATCGCGGACGTCAGCGCGGTCGAAGGGCAGCCGCTGACGCTCGTCCTGCCTCAGGACGCGTTCACGGACGCCGACGGCGACAGCCTCACTTACTCGGCCGCGCTGGAAGTCGGCGGGGTGCTCCAGGGCCTGCCGACCTGGCTGCAGTTCAACTCGCAGATGGGCACTTTCACCGGCACGCCGGACGACGCCGAGGTCGCCGCCGGCGATCTGCGGATCGTGGTCACGGCCTCCGACGGGCAGGCTTCGGCTTCGCAGACTTTCGAGCTGACCCTGGTCGCCGTGAACGATGCGCCGCAGGCCTCCGCGCCCAACGTGTTCGCGGATGCCACCGAGGACGCCGCCTTCAGCCTGACGTTGCCGGCCGACCTCTTCTCGGATGTCGACAATGCTGCATTGGCGGTAAGCGTCGACCCCAACGACATGCCGGGCTGGCTCACCTTCGATCCCGCGAGCATGACCTTCAGCGGCACGCCCGCCAACGACGATGTGGGCAGCGTCTCGATCACGGTGACCGCCACCGATGGGCAATACAGCGCGTTCACCGAGGTGACCATCGGGGTGGCCAACACCAACGACGCCCCGACCGTGATGAGCCCGATGGGCGAGGTCAGCGTGACCGAGGACAGCGACGTGGCCATCGACGTGAGCAATGTATTCGGCGACGTCGATCTGGGCGACATGCTCAGTGTGAGCGCCGACGCTCCGGCGTGGCTGACTTACACCAACGGCGAGCTGTGGGGCACGCCAGGCAACGATGAAGTCGGAACCTACTCGGTGACACTGACGGCAACCGATCTGGACGGCGACACCGCGCAGCATACCTTTAGTGTTACGGTCGAAAACGTCAACGACGCGCCGAGCGTGGTCAACGCCGTGGGCGATCGGAGCGTGAACCAGGACTCCGCGATCGCCATCGACGTGAGCAACGTGTTTGGCGACATCGATCTCGGCGACAGCCTGAGCGTGAGCGTGTCTTCCCCGTCTTGGCTGAGTTACAGCAACGGCGTGCTGTCTGGCACGCCCGGCAACGCCGAGGTGGGCACCCACACGGTGACGCTGACCGCGACCGATGCGGCTGGGGAAAGTGTCCAGGAGGCCTTCAGCATCACCGTGGCGAACGTCAACGACGCGCCCACCGTGCAGAACGAAGTCGGCAACTGGGTGATCGACGAGGACAGCGCGTTCTCGATGACGATCCCGGCCGACGTCTTCGCCGACGTCGATACGGGCGATTCGCTCAGCGTGAGCCTCAGCGGGGTGCCCGCGTGGCTGACCTACGATCCGGCCACGGGCATGCTGTCCGGCACGCCGGGCAACACCGACGTGGGCAGCTACACGCTCACGCTGGTGGCCGACGACGGCGAAGCCACCGCCGAGGAGTCGTTCAGCATCACCGTGGCGAACACCAACGATGCGCCCACCCGCGAGGTCGAGATGGCCGACCAGGTGGCCGATGAAGGCAGCGCGGTCAACTTCGCGCTGCCGGCCGGCATGTTCACCGACGTGGACGGCGATGTCCTCACGCTGACGGCCAGCATGGGCGACGGCACGGAGCTGCCGAGCTGGCTCAACTTCGACGCCGCCAACGGCACGTTCAGCGGCACCCCCGGCGGGAACGATGCGGGCACGCTGAGCATCACGGTCACTGCCACCGACGCAAGTGGGGCGAGCGCCTCCGACAGCTTCGATCTGAATGTCGCCGACATCAACGCGACACCGGGCGGGGTGCCGATGATCGGCGGCACGGCGACCGAGGATCAGACCTTGGCCGCGGACACCTCCGGCGTGAGCGATGCCGACGGGCTGGGCACGTTCAGCTACCAGTGGCTGCGCGACGGGATTGCGATCACCGGAGCGACCGCCAGTACCTACACTCTGGATGATGCCGATGTCGGCAGCCGGATGAGCGTGCAGGTGTCCTACACCGATGCCCATGGCACCAGCGAAGGACCGCTCACCAGCGCCGAGACTGCGCCGGTGGAGAACGTCAACGACGCGCCGGAGGGAGAGCCGGTGATCGGCTGGACGGTGAGCCAAGTCCAGGCGCTGGCAATGAGCGCTCTCGCCGCCAGCGAGCCGACCGCCCCGACGTTCAGCGAGGGTCAGACGCTGACTGCGGATACCTCCCGCATCAGGGACCCGGATGGGCTGGGGCCGTTCAGCTATCAGTGGTTGCGCAACGGCAATGCGATCGGCGGGGCGACCGCCAGCAGCTACACCCTGGACGATGCCGATGTCGGCAGCCAGATCAGCCTGCGCGTGTCGTATACCGATGGTCACGGCACCGCGGAGTCACTGACCTCGGCGTCGACCACGCCGGTCCTCAACGTCAACGATGACCCGGGCGGCGTGCCGGTGATCAGCGGGACAACGACCGAAAACCAGACGCTGACGGCGGGCACTTCCAGCATCAGCGATGCCGATGGGCTGGGGGCATTGAGCTACCAGTGGATGCGCGACGGCAGTGAAGTAGCCGGGGCGATCGACAGCACCTATACCCTTGGCGCTGCCGATGTTGGCAGCCGGATGAGCGTGCGCGTGTCGTATTTCGATGGCCACGGCACTGCGGAGCAGCTGACCTCGGCCGAGACCGGGCCGGTGCTCGATGCGGAGCCGGCGCCCAAGCCCGTCGGCCAGACTCTCATCGGCACCAGCGGCAACAACACGCTCACCGGCGGCATGGGCGACGATGTGCTCGACGGTCGCGGTGGCCGGGATCGGCTGGACGGCGGCGGCGGGGACGACACCTTCCACTTCTACCGCGATTCCACGGGAAGCCGGGGCGCGTCGCGGAGGCACAACGGCAGCCCGGGCGTATCCGGCACGGGTGAGACCGTGAGCATCAACGGCAAGCGCTTGAGCTACGACACCTTCATCGGCGGTGACGGCTACGACACGCTGCTCGGCACGAGCGGGTCGGACGCCATCCTGCTGGATGTCGACCGCAGCCGGCGCCTGCGCGACATCGAGATGATCGATGCCGGCGGCGGCGACGACGTGGTCGATCTGACCAGCCGGCGCTACGCCTACGGCGACGTCACCATCGAGGGCGGCTCCGGCAACGATACCCTGTGGTCGTCCAGCGGCAGGGACTGGCTCTTCGGCGAGTCGGGCAACGACGACCTGCACGGTGGCGCCGGCGACGACTATCTGCATGGTGGCAGCGGCCGCGACGAACTGCGCGGCGGTCGGGGCCAGGATATCCTCCAGGGCGGCGACCACGACGATGAACTGCGCGACTCCGGCAGGAGCCTGCTCGACGGCGGCAGCGGCAACGATCTGTTGGTCGGCGGCTCGGGCAACGCCATGTTCGTGGGTGGGCGCGGCAACGACACCATCAGACTGGGCGGCGGCTCGGACGTGATCCTCTTCAACAGCGGTGACGGCCGCGACGTGGTGGAAAGCAACGGCGGCAGCGCCACGCTGTCGCTGGGTGGGCGCATCCGCATTTCCGACCTCCAGTTCCGGCGCTCCGGCCAGGATCTGATACTGGAAACCGGCAACAACGAATCGATCACTTTCGAGGACTGGTACCGCGGTCGGCAGTACCGATCGGTGTCCACTCTGCAGCTGATCACCGGGGGTGGCATGTCCGGCGGATCGAGCGAGCTGCGCGACCAGGCAGTCGAGCTGTTCGACTTCGGCGACCTGGTGGAGCGCTACGACCGTGCCCGCAGGAACAACCCGGGCCTGTCCAGGTGGGCGCTGACCAACGGGCTGACCAGCTTCCAGCTCGACGCGAGCGGAGACGACGCGGCGATCGGCGGGGACCTGGCCCACCAGTACGGGATGACCGGGTCGCTGGCCGGGATCACGGTGAGCGCCGCGCAGGAGGTGATCGGTTCGTCCGACTTCGGCAGCGACACCCAGCGGCTGCGCACCTTGAACCTGTACGAAGAAGGGCTGGTCAAGCTGTCCTGAGGCCAATAGCGGCGGCCCCGCGGGGCCGTCTGTGCAGGGGAAGGCCCGGTTTTTGACGGGCGTGGCCCGATCCAACTCGTTTAGCATGATCCTTGCAGGCGTGCCGCGCATGCCTGCAAGGATCATTTCCCGATGAACCCTCCGCAGCCGGCCACGGGCGCCGAGGCGCTCGATTTCTCCCCCGCCATCCTGCGGCTGCAACGCCAGCCGCCCTCGCCGCTGCCGCGTGCCGTGGTGTACCTGCTGGGGGGCCTGCTGGCGGGGTTGCTGGTGTGGTCGGTGGTCGGCCAGCTCGACATCATCGCCGTGGCGCCCGGGCGCCTGGTGCCCAGCAGCTACGTCAAGGTGGTTCAGCCGGCCGACGCCGGCATCATCAAGGCGATCCTGGTGCGCGAGGGCGACCTGGTGCAGAAGGACCAGGTGCTGGTGCGCATGGACGCCAGCCTGTCCGAGGCCGACAGCCGCCAGGTCCAGACCCAGCTGCAGGTCGCGGCACTGCAGCTGCGCCGCATCGATGCCGAGCTGAACGGCGTGGAGCCCACAGTTCAGCCGGAAGATCCCCCCGAAGTGTTCCAGCAGATGGCGGCGCAGTATCGCGCGCGCCGTCAGGCGCAGCTCGACGCGCTGGCCACCGAGCGCGCCGTGCTCGCCCGCACCGAACAGGACCTGCGCGGGGCGCAGGAGCAGGCGCAGAAGCTGCGCAAGATGCTGCCGATCTACGTGGACCAGGAGCGCTCCTGGCGCCAGCTGGTGGACGAAGGTTTTGCCGGGCGGTTGCAGGCCGAGGAGCGCAAGCGCCAGCGCATCGAAGCCGAGCAGGAGCTGAAGGCGCGCCAGGCGGCGATCGAGGGCTACCGCGCGACCATCCAGCAGTCGCACCAGCGGCTGGCCCAGATCGAGTCCGCCTACCGCCAGCAGCTGTACAACGAGCGTGTGCAGATCGACGCGCAGTATCAGCGCCTGGTGCAGGAGTGGGAAAAGCAGCTGCACCGCAACGAGTTGCTCGAGCTGAAGGCCCCGCAGGACGGCATCATCAAGGACTTGGCCACGCATACCGAAGGCGCGGTACTGCAGCCCGGCACGGTGCTGATGACCATCGTGCCGGACAACGAGCCGCTGCGCGCCGAGGTGTGGGTGGACAACCGCGACCGCGGCTTCGTGCGCGAGGGACAGGCCGTCAAGGTAAAGGTGGCGCCTTATCCGTTCCAGAAGTACGGCATGGTGGAAGGCGTGGTGAAGACGGTGAGCGCGGACGCCAACGAGGCGCCGCAGCGCGGCACTCCGCCGACCGAGGGCGGAAACTCCAACAGCCACAGCGGCGGCGGCTACCAGTTCCGCAGTATCGTCGAGCTGAAGTCCCAGGTGCTCGAGTCCGACGGCGTGCGGCACAAGCTCATGCCCGGCATGCAGGTCGACGCCGAGATCTCGCTCGGCGAGCGCACTGTCCTAGAGTACCTGCTGTCGCCGGTGCGCAAGGCCTTCCACGAGGCGGGGCGCGAGCGCTGAGCCTACCCAACAGGTGACCAGCCGCGCGCCGGCGCGCTCAAACCCTGCAGCGCTCGAGCCCGGCCCAATCGAACTCGAGGCCGTGCCCCGGCCGGTCAGGCGCCACCGCGAACCCGTCCGCGATCTCCAGAGGATGGGCGATGTAACGGTCCAGGCCGAAGCCGTGCGCTTCGAGGTATGACCGATTGGGCGCCGCGGCGAGCAGGTGTACGGTGATGTCGTGCGCGCCGTGGGAGGTCACCGGCAGGTTGAAGGCCTCCGCCAGCCTCGCCACCTTCATGAAACCGGTGACCCCGCCGCACACGGTGACGTCCGGCTCGGGGAAGGTCACCGCGCCGGCCGCGATCATTTGCTTGAACTCGTATAGCGTGTGCAGGTTCTCGCCGGTAGCCACCGGCAGTCCGCCCTCGCGCACCACGCGCGTATGGCCTTCGACGTCGTCGGGGATAGTGGGCTCCTCCAGCCAGTACACGTCGAACGCGCGCATCGCCCGCGCAGCCCGCACCGCCGCGTCCGGGGTCCAGCGCATGTTCGCATCCACCATCAGCGGAAAGTCCGCGCCCAAGTGCTCGCGCATCGCCTTCACGCGCGCCACGTCCTCCGACAGTCTGGGACGGCCGACCTTCATCTTGATGGCACGGAATCCCTTCTTCAGGTTATCGTCGGTCTGCGCAAGCAGCTGGTCCAGCGCGAAGTGCAGATCGATGCCGCCGGCGTAACAGGGCACGCGCGCCTCGTGTCCGCCCAGCAGCGTCCACAGCGGCACGCCCAGCTTGCGCGCCTTCAGATCCCACAGCGCGATGTCCACTGCAGCGATGGACATGGCGGCGGCCCCGCCGCGCCCGCCGTAGTGGCTGGCCCACCACATCTTCTGCCACAGCGCCTCGATCAGGTCGGCGCGCTGTCCCTCCAGCAGCGGTGCGAAGTCGTGCGCCACGGTGGCGTGGATGGCGGCGCCATTGCAGCCGACGGTGTAGGTGTAGCCCGCGCCTTGCGCGCCGTCGGTGTCGTGCACGCGCACGGTGATCAGCTCGAAATGCGTCATCTGTCCGTGCGTGCTGTCGGACAGCGCCACGGGCAGAGCGATGCGGTAGTGATCGGCCTGTACGCGCTCGATGCTCATGGGCTGGCGCTCTCCATCGCTTCCTCGACACGCGGCACGCGCCGCGACGCCGACCTTACTGTGGCGGCTCTTGCTCCGGAAGCGGCTTCCGGTCCCGCGGCGGCTCCTGCTCCAGCGGCGGCGCCTGGTCGGCCGGCGGCGCTAGATCGGCTGGCGGCGCCGGGGCAGGGCGCGCGCCGGGCACGGACGGAACGATCATCGGGGCCGGGGTCTCGTCGATAGTACGCACCTGCTTCACGAAATGCCGTGTATCGCCGAAGCAGGTGGTGGGCAGCAGAATGTGCTCTTCATAATACAGGGACACACGTCGCCCCATCACCGCGTTGATCTGCTTCGCGGTTTCGTCGTCCCAGACGGTGAACAAGAACTTCTCGGGCACCGAGCCGGGCAGCGACACCATCGCCATCTCGCCTTCCCAGGTCTTGCACAGCCAGCCCTTCTTCGACAGCTTCTGCACCCAGCCGGCCCGCTCGCCGCTGGAATAGCTCCATGACAGCATGATCCAGATCCACAGCGCGAGCAGCAGCCCGACCATCGCCAGGATCGCCACCGGCCACCACAGCAGCGTGACACCGCTTTGATGTCTTTGCGTTCTCAAGGTCACGTCCTCCCGGTCGAGCCCGCATTATAGGCAAGGAACGCCGCGTGACGTTTCCGCGGCCGCTGGTTCACGTGCTCGCTCGGCCCTCGGGCTAGAATGCGACATCGTAGCCATCGCCGCTCACCATGCACCGCTGCGCGCTGCTGCTGCTCCTGCTCTGGTCCGGTGTCGCCCGCGCCGGCTACGAAGCCGGCTGGGAAGCCTATCAGCGGGGCGATTATGCGCGCGCCTTCGCGGAACTGGTGCCTGCTGCCGACGGCGATGCGCGCGCCGCGCTGGCGCTTGCGCAAATTTACGAGCGTGGCGAAGCCGCGCCGCGCGATGCTCACCAGGCGCTACTGTGGCGTCGGCGTGCCGCGGAGCTCGGCGATCGGCAGGCGCAGGTGGATCTCGCCGACCGCTACCTCGCCGGCCGTGGCGCGCCGGCCGACCCGCGCGAGGCGCTGGTGTGGTACGCGCGCGCCGCCCAGCAAGGTGATGCCGAGGCCCAGTTCGCTCTGGGCCGACTGTTGAGCGAAGGCAGGGGCATCGCGCCGGACGCTGCCGCGGGGCGGCAGTGGATCGAGCGCGCTGCGGCGAACGGCTCGGCGCAGGCGCGCCAGTGGCTGGGGTGGCCACCGCCAGCGCAGACAGCGGCACCGCAAATTCCGGCGCCCACTGCCCGCGCACGGCCCAGGGCGGACGCGCCCGACCGCGCCGCGCAGCAGGACAGCGGCGACCCGCGCGTGCGGCCGGCGCCCGACATCTCCTGGCATTGGGGCATGCACTATGGCGTGGGCCCGCCTGACCCCGGGTATCGCGGAGGCTGGTATCCGTGGGGCTGGTATTCCTTCGGCTGGTACCCATATGGGTGGTACCCCTACGGTTACCCGCACTCGGGCGTCACCTTCGGCTTCACCTTCGGCAACTGATCGGCGCCGCCCGCGGGCTCCTTCATTCGATGCACCACTCCTCGCCTTCACCGCCGAGCGCCGGCCGCCGCAACGACTGGGCGGTGATCCGCTCGCTGCTGCCCTACCTGTGGGAGTACAAGTGGCGGGTGGGTCTGGCGCTCGCCTTCCTGGTCTGCGCCAAGCTCGCCAACGTGGCCGTGCCGTTGGTGATGAAGGAGATCATCGATTCGCTGGACGCGCAGCAGGCGCTGCTCGCGCTGCCGCTGGCGCTGCTCGGGATGTATGGGCTGCTGCGCCTGTCCACCACGCTGTTCGCCGAGTTGCGCGACATCGTGTTCGTGCGCGTGGCCAAGCGCGCGATCCGGCGTGTGGCGCTGCAGGTGTTCCGCCACCTGCACTCGCTGTCGCTGCGCTTCCATCTGGAACGCCAGACCGGCGGCCTGACGCGCGATATCGAGCGCGGCACGCGCGGCATCTCCACGCTGCTCAACTACATGCTGTTCTCCATCCTGCCGGTAATCCTGGAGTTCAGCCTGGTGGCGGCGGTGCTGCTGGCGCGCTTCGACTGGCGCTTCGCCGCCGTGACCTTCGCCGCGGTGGCGGTGTACATGGCGTTCACCATCCGCGTGACCGAGTGGCGCATGGACTTCCGGCGCCGCTCCAACGAGCTCGATTCCAAGGCCAACACCCGCGCCATCGACAGCCTGCTCAACTACGAGACGGTGAAGTACTTCAACAACGAGGAGTGGGAGGCGCGCCGCTACGACGACAACCTGCGCAAGTACGAGTCGGCCGAGGTCAAGAACGAGGCCTCCCTGGGGGTGCTCAACATCGGCCAGAGCGCGATCATCGCCGTGGCGGTGACGCTGCTGATGATCCTGGCGGCCCAGGGCGTGGTGCAGCGCACGCTCACCCTCGGCGACCTGGTGCTGGTGAACGGACTGCTGATCCAGCTCTACATCCCGCTCAACTTCCTCGGCATGGTGTACCGTGAAGTCAAGCAGTCGCTGGCCGACATGGACCGCATGTTCCGCCTGCTCGACGTCGGTCGCGAGGTGCAGGACCAGCCGGGCGCGCTCGATCTGCCGGACGGGGAGGCGAGCGTGCGCCTCGAGGACGTGGACTTCAGCTACGAGCCCAGACGGCAGATCCTGTTCGACGTGAGCTTCGAGATCCCCGCCGGCAGGACGCTGGCCGTGGTCGGACACAGCGGCTCCGGCAAGTCCACGTTGTCGCGGCTGCTGTTCCGTTTCTACGACGTGAGCGGCGGGAGTATCGCCGTCAACGGCGTGGACATCCGCGATGTCACGCAGCGCAGCCTGCGCGCCGCGATCGGCATCGTCCCGCAGGACACGGTGCTATTCAACGACACCATCTATTACAACATCGCCTACGGCGACCCCGAGGCCACGCGCGCGCAGGTGATCGCCGCCGCGCGCGCCGCGCACATCCACGACTTCATCGAGAGCCTGCCCGACGGCTACGACGCGATGGTGGGCGAGCGCGGGCTCAAGCTCTCGGGCGGGGAGAAGCAGCGCGTGGCCATCGCCCGCGCGATCCTCAAGAACCCGCGCATCTTCATCTTCGACGAGGCCACCTCGGCGCTCGACTCCAAGGCCGAGAAGGCGATCCAGGCCGAGCTCGACCGCATCGCGCGCGGGCGCACCACTCTGATCATCGCGCACCGCCTGTCCACCGTCGTGGACGCGGACCAGATCCTGGTCATGGATCAGGGCCGGATCATCGAGCGCGGCACCCACCGCGAGCTGCTCGCGCTCGGAGGGGCCTATGCGCAGATGTGGGCCCTGCAGCAACGCGAGCGGGCCGAGCGCGAAGAGGAGGAGGTGCTGGAAGAACCCGCTCCTCCCGCCCAGGTTCCGCTCCAGGCTGGGGCGCACGCCCGCGGTTAGGCGTGACTGACGCGCTCGGGGGAGGGCCGGGGGCTTCGTCGCGCGCGCCCGATCCGGTATCCTGCGTCTGACAGGTAGCGTGAGGACGCGGAGCAAAGGTCAACAATTCGTTCACTGCGCGCACCGCAGGTGCGCGTGGCAGCGGGACTGCAACGGTGCGCTGCGCCCACGATCTGGCATGCACCGTGCGGTGGGGTTCGAACCGGCTTTAATAACCTTGCATTACGTGATGATTCTTGGTAGCTTTTAGCCTCTCTGACCGGCGCCGGAACGGTCCGTGCTTAAAGTTCCCGCGGCCGCCGTCGTTACCTGGCAGGCCGGCGCCGCGGCATCAGGGAAGGCACAGGCCGCAGCGCGCTCGGTACCACAAGACTCGAACCACGAGGTTGTGATGCACATAAGAACTGCCCTCGTCGCCCTTGTTTCGCTCCCCGCACTGGCGTGGGCGCAGATGTCCGACCCGGTCGTGGTGACCGGGCTGCCCGTCTTGGAGCCGCTGCCGGCTCCTCTCGAGTTGCAGGTCGAGCCCGCACAGCGGCAGCGGCTGACCATCTCGGATTCGGGCGAGGTCGCCGGCCAGGACGATCTGGCGCTGCGTTCGGCCGCCGCGCTGGTGATCAGCCAGGACGACGGTCAGCTCCTTTACGCCAAGAACACCGACGCGGTGATGCCGATCGCGTCCATCACCAAGCTCATGACGGCGATGGTGATCCTCGATTCCGGGCTGTCCCTGGACGAGCCGGTGACCATCACCCGCTGGGA